>NZ_JASBOH010000011.1:0-93102 GCF_039907205.1 Corynebacterium sp. c25Ua_47
TCGCGCTGCGGCGTTATGGAACGCCACGAGAGCAGCAATAAGCGAGGTTACAAACAAGCAGTTCGCTATGTTGGAAGCAAACACTGAATAGTCGCCCAACCACACGAAGACTAGGTCGGGACCAAGCTCAGTTGCCTTGTCGATGACGACGGACGGCCCCACTCCCTGAGCAAATGCCCATGCCGAAAAGGCGTAGAAAAGGGCAATAGTTCCAACAGCGATATACGTGGCCTTTGGAACCGTCCGCTCCGGATTTCGCGCTTCTTCCGAGTAGATCGCACCAGACTCGAAGCCCATGAAGGCCGCGATTCCGAAAGCAAGAAGCACGCCAATGCCGTTAGTGAAGAACTGGCCTGGACGCATCGTCTCCGCGGTGATTCCCTCGGGAGCAACGCCTAGCGACAACATAGAAACACCGGCAACGACGAGAAATTCAAGCGCTACCAAAACTCCCAAGACCTTGGCCGAGAAGTCGACGTTGCTGACTCCCATGACTGCTACCAAAAGCCAGCCAACCAAAGCTGCCATCCACCACGAAATGCTCGTGCCGAACCAACCATTGATCAGATTGGCGAGGGAGAAACCGAAGATTCCGTACAGACCAACTTGCATCATGTTGTAGGAAACCAAGGCCAGAATTGCAGCTGCGATTCCTTGACGGTTGCCCAACCCCTCTGACACATAGGCGTAGAAGGCTCCTGAGTTCTGAATCTTCGAACTCATAATTCCGTACCCGACTGCAAAGAACACGAGGATGATCCCAAGTGCTAAGTAGCTCCAAGGGACCCCCAACAATCCAGATACCGCAAAGTTGGTCGGTACTCCTCCCGCGAGCACAGTAAGGGGGGCGGAAGCCGCAATAATCATAAAGACTAGCGACGTTGTCCCTAGGCGCCCGGCGCCCAGGCCGCCCTCTTGGTCGTTGGGAGCCCGGTGCCCGGGCTGTACGTTTCGAGCGGGTAGCACTGGTGACTGCGTCGATGTGTCCACGCCAACTCCTCCTTACTAACTATGTCGGCCCGAAATGCCTTGGAGCGAGCCCAACGCATCTCGGTGTGTAGTTAGTAATTGTGTCCCGTCGCACAGAGTTATTGTTGTTTGTGCGTGATCACGATTTGTCTATGAGTGCTGTCACACCACACCAGCGCGAATACTATGCGCAAAAGACAATGCTGGCACCTCCCACAAAGGAGATGCCAGCATCATTATCAGCGGATTTAATGCACTATTTATGCATTCGCGTACGGGTCACGCATAGCGATGTACTGCAGCGAGGTGTACTCGTCCAGGCCCTCAGCGCCGCCCTCGCGGCCCATGCCGGACTGCTTCACGCCACCGAATGGGGCAGCGGCGTTGGAGATGACGCCGGCGTTGAAGCCCATGAGGCCGAACTCGAGGCCGTCACCGATGCGCCACATGCGGTCCGAATCCTCGGTGAACACGTAGGAGGCCAATCCGTACTCGGTGTCGTTAGCAATCTCAATTGCTTCCTTCTCATCAGAGAAGGTCAGGATCGGAGCAATCGGGCCGAAGATCTCCTCCTGTGCCACGCGGGCATCACGAGGAACGTTCGTCAGGACGGTCGGGGCGTAGAAGTAACCCTTGCCCTCACCCGGCTTGCCACCGACGAGGGCCTTGGCGCCCTTGGCCACGGCATCGTCGACAAGCGCGGTGATGTTATCCAGCGCCTTCTGCTCCACGAGCGGACCACAGGTAACGCCCTCGTCGAGGCCGTTGCCCACCTTGAGCTCACCGATGCGCTTGGCGAACTTCTCCGCGAACTCATCAGCGATGGACTCGTGAACGATGAAGCGGTTGGCGGCGGTGCAGGCCTCACCGATGTTGCGCATCTTGGCGCCCATTGCGCCCTCGACGGCCTGGTCAATGTCGGCGTCCTCAAAGACGATGAACGGAGCGTTGCCGCCCAGCTCCATCGAGGTGCGCAGGACGTTGTCCGCAGCTGCCTTGAGCAGAGTCTTGCCCACCGGGGTGGAGCCGGTGAAGGAAACCTTGCGCAGACGAGAATCCGCCATGATCGGCTCGGAGATAGCAGACGCAGACTTACCGGAGACCACGTTGACCACGCCAGCCGGAACGCCAGCATCAATCATGGTCTGTGCGAAGTACTGGGTGGTCAGCGGCGTCAGCTTGGCCGGCTTCACCACCATGGTGCAACCAGCGGCGATGGCCGGTGCAATCTTACGGGTAGCCATGGCCAGCGGGAAGTTCCACGGAGTGATAAGCAAGCACGGGCCCACCGGCTTACGACGGGTCACCATGCGCAGGGTGCCCTCCGGCGCCGGCAGGGTACGGCCGTAGTCACGAACGGCCTCCTCGCTGAACCAACGCAGGTACTCAGCGCCGTAAGTAACCTCACCGTAGGACTCTGCCAGCGGCTTGCCCATCTCCAGGGTCATCAGCGCGGCGAACTCGTCCTTGCGCTCCTGCACCAGGTCAAAAGCACGGCGTAGCAGGTTAGAACGCTCGCGGGTGGACGTGCGTGCCCACTCGTCCTGCACGGCGCAGGCGGCGTCCAAAGCCTTCTTCGCATCCTCAGAAGTAGCGGAAGCAAGGGTGGCGATGACGTCACCGGTCGCCGGGTTTTCCACATCGAAAGTGGAGCCATCGGAGGCGTCTACCCACTCACCGTTAATCAGCAAGCCAGTCGGAACCTTGGCCAGCAGCTCGTCAATATTGACCTTGTTGTTTTCACTCATGGTTCTTTTTTACCCTCCCAAATGGAATTTGTCTGCCAGTTGGCGTGCCGCACCCGAAAGAAGTTGAACATCCGCCCCAACCAGGGCAAATGATGCACCGGAAGCTATGTATTTCTGGGCCTGTTCAAGGTTGAAAGCGTTGACGCCTACCTTCTTTCCGGAAGCGCGCACGGCTTCAAATGTGTGATTAACCGCCTCGATCACATCCGGATGGGTCTGCTGGCCCAACAGCCCCATGGAGGCCGCCAGGTCCGAGGGACCGACGAAGATATTGTCCACCCCGTCAAGAGCCACGATTTCTTCCACGTTCTCTACCGCGGTCGCAGACTCAATCTGCACCGTGAGGCTCACCGTATCTGAGGCATTGGCGAGGTAGTTCTCCACGCCGTTCCAGCGTGAGGAGCGGGCCAGCGCCGAGCCCACGCCGCGCACGCCGCGGGGAGGGTAGTGCATGGCTGCTACGGCCGCCTCGGCTTCCTCGGCGGTATCAATCATGGGCACCATCAAGTTTTGTACACCCAGGTCAAGGTACTGTTTGATGAGTGCCGTGTTGTTTACTGGCACGCGGACCACGCGCGTCAAGCCGTAGGCGTCGGTAGCCCGCAGCAGAGAGAGGATGGTTTCGAGGCCATAGGGCGAGTGTTCGCCGTCGATCAGCGTCCAGCTAAAGCCAGCCGAGGCGATGATCTCCGCTGCAGCCTCCGAGCCGGAACAGATCCAGGCGCCAACGAGCGGCTGCTCGGCCTTTTCTAGGACGTCCGCAAAGGTGGGCGGCAGCTTTACTGAAATCGGCATGTGATGGACCCCAACTTTCCATAGTCTGCATGGACGGTATCGCCCGGTTCAACCCACATGGGCTTGGTGAAGGAACCGGCCAGGATGATGTCGCCGGCGGCAAGGCTATCGCCGTGCGCGTGAAGCTTGTTGGCAAGCCAGGCCACGCCCATTGCCGGGTGGTTCAGCACGGCCGCCGCCACACCCGTATCTTCGATGGACTCGTTGCGGTAGAGCAATGCAGACACCCAGCGCAGGTCGACGTCCGCGGGATCCACCGGGTTGCCGCCGTAGATCATGGCGCCGAGGGCTGCGTTATCCGAAATGGTGTCGACAATGGTGCGTCCCTCCATCTCGATGCGGGAGGAGAGGACCTCCAGAGCAGGGACAACATACTCAGTAGCGCGCAGCACGTCGAAGATGCTGCAATTCGGTCCCTTGAGCTCCTCCTTGAGCACGAAGGCCAGCTCAACCTCGATGCGGACGTTGGAGAACTGCGCGTGCTCGATAGTGGAGCCGTTCTCATAAACCTGGTCTTCAAAGATTGCGCCGTAGTCCGGCTCGGTGATTCCCGTGGCCTCCTGCATAACCTTGGAGGTCAGGCCAATCTTACGACCGACGAGACGGCGCCCGTCTTCGATGCCGCGGCGCACCCACTCGCGCTGCACCGCGTAGGAGTCCTCAATGCTCATCTCCGGGAAACGGGCGGTCAGCAGCGGGACCATCGACCGGTCCTTTTCGGCTTGCGCCAATTCATCTGCGATAGCGATGTGCTGTTTCTCATCCAGCATGTATTTCGCTCCTTACTGTGTTATTGAACGTGACTGTGGTGTTGTAATGGTTGTTAAACGTTGCGGTTTCACGTGAAACGACAACGCGGCCCCGCGTTATGTGCGCATTATCGACGCCGCGGGACCACGTTAATCAACCTGAGTGCTTAGGCCGTTTTAGAGCTGGTTACCCAGCTTGTACTCGCCCTGCTTCCACTCCGGCATCTCCTCCGAGTCTTCCTTACGGGTGTAGGAGAAGCCGTCCGCACCAATGGTGGCCTCGAGCTCGGACTCATCCTCGCGAGCGACCAGCGGCACCGGGTTGCCATCCAGGTCGAGGACGGTGGAGCCATCGCGGTACCAGGACGGAACAACCGGGGTTCCCCACCAGTCACGGCGCTGGTTATCGTGGACATCCCAGGTCACGACCGGGTTATCCGGGTCGCCGGTGTAGTAGTCCTGGGTGTAGATCTCTACGCGGTGGCCATCCGGGTCACGCAGGTACAGGTAGTAGGCGTTGGAGACGCCGTGGCGGCCCGGGCCGCGCTCAATGCGGTCGGATTCGCGGAGCGCACCCAGCTTGTCACAAATCGCGATGATGTTGTGCTTCTCATGGGTAGCAAAGGCGATGTGGTGCATACGCGGGCCATCGCCACCGGTCATGGCGGTGTCGTGCACCGTCGGCTTACGACGCATCCATGCAGCGTAAACGGTTCCTTCCTCATCGCGAATGTCCTCGGTGGTGCGGAATCCGAGCTCCTCCATGTACTTCACGGCAGCAGGAACGTCCGGGGTGATCTGGTTGAAGTGATCGAGGCGAACGAGCGCACCAGGGATGTGGGCGTCGTATGCCCAGGCCAGACGCTCACGGTGCTCAACCTCGTAAAAGAACTCGTACGGGAATCCCAACGGATCCTGTACACGCACGGAGTCACCGATGCCCTTGACGAAGCCATCCTTGTTACGGCGAACCTCGCAACCACGCGCCTTGTAGAACTCCTCGGCGAGGTCCAGATCCTCCGGCGAACGAACGCGGAAGGAGAATGCAGCGACGGCAGCGACGGGGCCCTGACGCAGCACGAGGTTGTGGTGGATGAACTCCTCGTAGGTGCGCAGGTAGATTTCGTTCTCGTTTTCCTCGGTCACGACGAGACCGAGGGTGTCAACATAGAACTTACGGGATGCAGCGAGATCGGTAACGATGATCTCCATGTAGGCGCAACGCAGAATGTCGGGGGCCTGAATGTCAGCCATGATGGCTCCTTAGTGTGAATTAGTAATGGGGGAGTGGAGAGGGCATGCAGACGTTACTGGTCCTGCTTGCCAAAGACCGGGTTGTGCACCTTGTCCAGGTTGATGTGGACGGCCTGCTGGTCGGTGTAGAAGTCGATCGAGCGGTAGCCGCCCTCGTGGCCCAGGCCGGAAGCCTTAACGCCGCCGAAGGGGGTGCGCAGGTCGCGGACGTTATTGGAGTTGAGCCACACCATGCCGGCCTCAACGTTCTGGGCAAAGTTGTGGGCACGTTTCAGATCCGAGGTCCACACATAGGCGGCAAGACCATACTTCGTGTTGTTCGCCAGCTCGAGTGCCTCTTCGTCGGTATCGAACGGGGTGATAGCAACAACGGGACCGAAGATCTCTTCCTGGAAGATTCGTGCGTCCGGCTTGACGTCAACGAAGACGGTCGGCTGGACAAAGTTGCCTTCCTCGAAGCCTTCCGGGCGCTCGCCGCCGGCGGCCAGGGTGGCCTCCTGCTTGCCAATCTCGATGTAGGAGGTGACCTTCTCGTAGTGCTCCGGGTGGACCAGGGCGCCGACCTCGGTGGTCGGATCGGAGGGCAGACCCACCTTCACGCGCTTAGCCTGGGCGGCGTAGCGCTCCACGAACTCATCGTAGATATCGCGCTGAACCAGGATGCGGGAGCCAGCGGTGCAACGCTCACCGTTGAGGGAGAAGACACCGAAGATACAGGCGTCGATAGCGGTCTCCAGGTCGGCATCGCTGAAGACGATGGCCGGGGACTTGCCACCCAGCTCCATCGACAGGCCCTTGAGGTGCGGGGCTGCGTTGCCGAAAATGATCTGGCCGGTGCGAGATTCACCGGTGAAGGAGATCAGCGGGACGTCCGGGTGCTTAACCAGCGGGTCGCCGGCGTAGCCTTCCTCGCCGAAGCCGTTGACCAGGTTGAAGACGCCCTTCGGCAGGCCAGCCTCCTCGAAGATGCCCGCCCACAGCTGTGCGGACAGCGGAGTGAACTCAGCAGGCTTGAGGACGACGGAGTTACCGGTGGCGATGGCCGGGGCCAGCTTCCAGGACTCCAGCATGAACGGGGTGTTCCACGGGGTAATCAGGCCCGCCACGCCAATCGGCTTACGGTTGACGTAGTTGATCTGGCGGCCCGGTACCTTGTAGGCGTCGTCAGCCTGGGCGACAATCAGGTCAGCGAAGAAGCGGAAATTCTCCGCAGCGCGCTTGGCCTGACCGTTGGCCTGGGTGATCGGCAAGCCGGAGTCGAAGGATTCCCAAGCAGCGAGCTTGTCCGCGCGGCTTTCGACGATATCCGCAATCTTGTTGAGCACACGGGCGCGCTCACGCGGCAGGGCCTTGGACCACGGGCCGTTCTCGAAGGCCTCCTTAGCGGCAGCAACAGCCTTGTCAATGTCTTCCGGCTTGCCAGAAGCGGCCTTGATGTAGGCCTTATTGGTTACCGGGTCGAGGACCTCGAATTCATCTCCGTCAATCGAAGGGACAAACTCACCGTTGATGTAGTGAAGAATTTTCTCTGGAAGGTCGGTGGGCTTAGCAGCATCGTTGTTGATAGCCATGAGTACTGTGAACTCCTTAATCGTTTTTCTTGCGATAGGTGTTGAGGGTGGCCAGTCGGTGTTGCCTGGCCACTTTTTCTATGTAGGCGGGTTCCGCGCCAGCCTCGATGAGGCTGACCAATTGCTCGTGCTCGCGCGTTGACTCTTGGGCTCTCTCCGGCACGTAGCGGAAGGTCGAGACGCGGTGGTATTCCAATTGCTTCCATTGGTCCACCACCAAGTCCTTCAACCTCTCGTTCGGGCACTTGGAGAAGAGAACGCTATGAAATTCTTTGTTGAGCTGGGTAAATTCTTCTGGATCGTGGTGGATATCGAGCTCCCGCATGCGCTGGTTGATCTCCCGCGCCCGGGCAATATCCTCCGCGTTGAGATACGGGGCGGATTGGGCCGTGGCATTGGCTTCCACGGTGGCCACGATGTCCATGGATTCGTAGTAGGCCTCGCGATTGTAGGTGGTCACGCTGGCACCGACGTTGCGTTCGTAGGTGACCATCCCTTCCGCTTCGAGTTGCCGAATAGCCTCACGGACGGGAACTACGCTGATCCCCAGTTCATCCGCGATTGTTGCCAACACGAGGCGATACCCGGGCTCATAGTCGCGAGTCCGAATCCTTTCACTTATCCAGTTATAGGCTTGTTGGGATTTACTTTCCCCGGCTGGTGCTGCGGTTTGCGTCATTGACCACCTGCCTTTCCATCACGGAAAGCGATGTAGGCTTCCTTGTTCGCTCCGGTCGGCGGGAAGAGCCCATCCAAGCTGGCGCCTTCCTCCACCTGGGAAGCGACCCATTCGTCCTCGTGCTCCTTGGCGAGGGCACCTTCGGCGACTTCGGCTGCGATATCGCGGGGGATGACCACGACGCCGTCATCATCACCAACGATGATGTCACCTGGGAGGACGGTGGCGTTTCCGCAGGAAACAGCGATATCGCTATCCCACGGGACATGCTTACGGCCGAGAACGCACGGGTGTGCGCCCTGCGTGAAGACGGGCAGACCAATCTCCTTAACGGCCTCGTAGTCACGCACGCCGCCGTCGGTCACGACGCCTGCGGCACCGCGGACCTTCGCGCGGAGCGCCAGGATGTCGCCGAGCGTTCCGGAGCCGGATTCCTGGCGGGCCTCAATAACGATGACCTCGCCTTCCTTGACGGTGTCGAAGACCTTCTTCTGCTCGTTGAGACCACCGCCATGAGACTTAAACAGATCCTCACGGCCAGCCACGAAGCGCAGCGTGCGGGCAACACCCACCATCTTGGTTCCCTTGGCCTGCGGGTAGACGCCTTCGATCACGGATTGGTTGATTCCGCGCTGTCGCAGCTGGGCGGACAGGCCGGCGGTCGGTGCCTTCTCCAACGCTGCCTTGAGCTCTGGGTCGAGCCCGCCCTCATCCTTGGGGGGAAGGCCGGCGGATTCGCGGTCACCGTAGGCGTCCTCGCGCTGCTTATCGTCCACGTAGGGCAGGTTGCCCAGCTGTGGATCGAAGGAAGCGGGGACTTCCTTCACGGTGGTCTTCAACCTGCCGGAGCTCACGCCACCCGGCACGTCAACCTCGACCTCAACGACATCCCCCGGCTCGATAACGGAGGAACCCGCCGGGGTGCCGGTGAGGATGATGTCACCGGTCTCCAGCGTCATGTGCTGGGACAGGTCGGCCACAAACTGGGCGAGCGGGAAGATGAGATCCTCATCAGAAGAGGTTCCCTCCTGAACAACCTCGCCATTGACCCAGGTGCGCAGGCGCAGACCCTTCGGGTCGATCCCTTGGGCGTCGATAAGCTCAGGCCCAATGGGGGTGTACCCGTCACGGGACTTGGAGCGGGTGTTGGAGCCCTTGTCCTGCACCTTGTAGTCATACAGGCCAATGTCGTTCGAAGCCGTCACGTAGGCGACGTGCTTCCACGCATCCTCAAGCGATACGTTGCGGGCCGGGGTTCCGATGATGAGCGCGATTTCTCCCTCGAAAGCCAGCAGCTCCGTTCCCTCGGGGCGTTCAACAACCCCGCCCGATTCAGCCAGCGTGCTGGTCGCCTTGAGGAAGTAGCTCGGGGTCTTGGGCCAGCGACCGCGCTGAGCTGCGCGGGACTCGAAAGCCACATGGACAGCGATCATTTTGCCCGGTTTAACCGGCAAGAACTCAGGTACAGCCATGAAGAATCCTTAATTGTGAACAAATCCTTGCCCAGATCGTATATTATCCCTACCACCACCGCAAGTGGTTCAACTCACACGCATTTCCATATATGGCACACCGCATGCCGAAAGGAACCAGAATGTCGCACACATCTGTCACGCCGGCAATTTCGACGGCCGAACGCCGCCGCGTCGTCGCCGCGACTACCATCGGTACCGCCATCGAGTGGTACGACTACTTCCTCTATGCCGCAGTGGCCGGACTCGTGTTCAACCAGCTCATGTTCGGCCCGCTCGAGGGTGGCCTAGCCACCATCATTTCCTTCCTGACCGTGGGATTGTCCTTCCTGTTCCGCCCGGTCGGCGCGTTCTTAGCAGGGCACTTTGCTGACCGGCTTGGCCGCCGCGTGGTTCTCATGGTCACGCTCATCGCCATGGGAGGTGCGACCACCCTCATCGGCCTTCTGCCCACCTACGAGACCGCTGGAATCTGGGCGCCGATCCTCCTCATCACCTTGCGCATCATCCAGGGCATCTCCGCAGGTGGCGAGTGGGGATCCGCCGTGCTCATGGCTGTGGAACACGCGCCGAATGACAAGCGCGGCCTCTACGGCGCAGGCCCCCAGATCGGCGTTCCTGCCGGTCTGCTGCTTTCTTCCGGCGTGCTCTCCATCATGAACACCATCGCGCCTGGCGACGCCTTCATGAGCTGGGGCTGGCGCGTACCTTTCCTGCTCTCCTTCGTTCTCATCCTGGTGGGCTACCTCATCCGCATGGGCGTCGACGAGTCCCCAGTCTTCGAAGAGATTGCAGAGCGCGAGGAGGAAGAGGCCACCAACCCCATTGGCAAGCTCTTCAAGAATTTCACCCCGCTGGTCCTGGTCGCGGCCCTCGTTTTTGCAGGTAACGGCACCGTCGGCTACATGACTACGGGTGGCTACATTCAGCGCTACGCCACGGATCCCGACGGCCTCGTTGCCCTCGACCGCGGTGACGTCCTCAATGCGGTGACCGTCTCTGCAGTCACGTGGGCATTGATGACTTTGTTCGCGGGATACATCTCCGACTATATCGGCCGCCGAAACACCTACCTCATCGGATTCATCCTGCAGGGAATCGGCGCTGCCGCCCTTTTCCCGCTGGTCAACACCGGTAGCCTGGGGCTTCTCTACGGCGCACTCATTTTCCTGACCGTCGGCCTGGGCCTGACCTATGGGGCACAGTCCGCGATGTACGCCGAGCTCTTCCCAGCCTCCATTCGCGCTACCGGCGTGTCCATCACTTATGCGCTTGGCTCGGTGTTGGGCGGCGCCTTCGCCCCCATGATCGCCGCGTCGCTCGTGGAGGCTACCGGCACCACCTTCGCGGTGTCGGGCTACCTCGTCTCCGCCTCGATTGTCGGCTTCATCTGCGCTTTCATCCTGCGCGAGCGCAAGGGAATCGCACTCGGCGCAGAGCACGAGTCCGAGCAATCTCAGGGACACTTCATCTTCAGCCCGCGCTAGGCGACGTCCTGTGCGCAGATCATTGTGCAGAAGACGCGCATCATATATGATTCTAAAAATAAGACCCAGCTCACATACTCCAGACGCCTTGAACTGAGTCACCATCTCCACGAGCAAAGCTCACAGAGCGATGGGGGAGTAGCTACCACCCCCATCACTCGCTTTTGTTCTCGACCACGACAACCCGCTGACTAAGGAGTCCACAGTGCAGTTCCACCACAACGGCTACGTTTCGGAAGATCCCCGCGTGCACGAGCCCGCCGGGTATGGCATCGATCGCGCCTCTGAGCTTCCCGATGAAATGGACGTCCTCATTGTCGGCTCCGGTCCGGCCGGCATGATCGCGGCCGCGCAGCTAGCAATGTTCCCCGACGTCAACACGCGCATCATTGAACGCCGTCCTCACCGCCTCGAGTTGGGCCAGGCCGACGGCATCCAGTCCCGCTCCGTAGAAACCTTCCAGGCCTTCGGCTTTGCCAAGGAAATCACGGAAGAGGCCTATGAAATCACCGAGATGTCCTTCTGGAACCCCGATCCGCAGGACCGCTCCAAGATTGTTCGCGGTGCACGCCCGATTGACGACGAACACGGAATCTCCGAGTTCCCCCACCTCATTGTGAACCAGGCTCGCGTGTTGGACTACTTCGCCCGCTACGCACGCCGAGCACCCGGCCGAATCACCCCGGATTACGGCTGGAACTTCGTCTCCCTTGAGGTGGGGGAGGGCGAATACCCCGTGACGGTGCACCTCGAGGATGTCGATGGCAACCCGCGCGACGTGCGCGCTAAGTACGTCGTGGGCTGCGATGGCGCAAAGTCCCGTGTCCGTAAGTCCATTGGCTGCTCGCTCAAGGGTGACCAGGCCAATCACGCATGGGGCGTCATGGACGTTGTCGTCGATACCGACTTCCCGGACTGGCGCACCAAGTGTGCCATTCACTCCCAGGCCGGCTCAATCCTGCACATCCCGCGTGAGGGCGGCTACCTCTGCCGCATCTACGTCGACCTTGGCGTCGTGCCCGAGGATGACAACCACAAGGTTCGCTCCACCCCGATTGAGAAGATCATCGAGAAGGCAAACGAGATCTACTCGCCCTACTTCATCGACGTCAAGATGGTCGCTTGGCACTCCGTGTACGAGGTGGGGCACCGCCTCGTCGATGCCTTCGACAACAACGATGAGGACCCGCGCGTCTTCCTCACCGGCGACGCCTGCCACACCCACTCCGCCAAGGCCGGCCAGGGCATGAACGTCTCCATGCAGGATGGCTTCAATATCGGGTGGAAGCTCGGCCACGTCCTCGATGGCCGCGCGCCGAAGGAACTCCTGGCCACCTACCACGGCGAGCGCCAGCCAGCCGCGCAGAACCTCATCAACTTCGACCGCGAATGGTCGACCCTCATGGCCACCCCAACCGAGGAGCTGGATGATCCCGAGGCAGTCGAGAAGTACTACGTCTCCGCAGAGGAGTTCGCCGCCGGCATGATGACGCAGTACGAAGAGAACCTCATCGTCGGCAACACCGAGCACCAGAAGTTGGCCGTCGGCTTCCCGGTAGGCAAGCGTTTCAAGTCCTACGAGGTTCTGCGCCGCTGTGACGCGTACCCCCAGCACCTGGGCCACCAGCACACCGCTGACGGCCGCTACCGCATCTACGCCTTCGCTGATGCCCCCAAGGCCGGCGAGACCTCAAAGCTCAGCGAGTGGGCTGACAAGGTGGGCCCCATCCTGGCCAAGTTCACGCCCGAGGGTGCCGATGAGAACACCTATTTCGACGTGAAGGCTATTTACCAGCAGACGAACCATCACGAGTACGAGATCCTGGACGCTCCGCTCCTGTTCCGCCCCCGCAACGGCAAGTTCAATATCCCGAACTGGGAGAATGTTTTCAATGCTCTGCCGGGAGACAAGGACATCTTCCACACCCGCGGCATTTCTCGCGACGGTGCCGTCGTCATCGTTCGCCCGGACCAGTACGTGGGAGCGGTCCTTCCGCTCGATGACCCAGCTGCCATCGAGGACTACTTCTCTTCCGCGCTCATCAAGCTCACGTAGTTCGTTTCAAGCTCAAGGAGCTTGAAACTGAAAGGGGCCCAGCACAACGCTGGGCCCTCTTTTAATGCCGCCGCTAAGCCCCCACAGAAAGAAAGAAACCTAGCAAAAGAAACCTAGATGCTGCCGAACACAGCACCTAGGTTTCACGTGAAACAACCTCGCAGGAATGCTACTGCAGCAGCGTCCTATCGGAGGTCGCTCCCTTAATCTTTGCGAACTCCGCCATGAGATCCTCTACCGTGAGCTTCGCCTTCTGCTCGGCGTCAGCGGAATAGATGATCTCTCCCTCATGCATCATGATGAGGCGGTTTCCCACTTGCAGCGCTTGCGCCATATTGTGCGTCACCATCAGAGTCGTGAGCTGACCTTGCTCCACAATGCGCTTCGTCAATGTCGTTACCAGCTCGGCGCGCTGCGGGTCGAGGGCCGCCGTGTGCTCATCCAGAAGCATCACCTTCGGGTTAGTAAAGCCGGCCATGAGCAACGACAGCGCCTGGCGCTGACCGCCGGAGAGCAGCCCTACCTTGGTCCCCAGACGCTTCTCTAGGCCGAGCTCGAGGGATTCCAACTGTTCCACGAAGATGGCCCGGCGCGCGGAGTTGAGACCCAAACCGAGGCCACGCTTCTTGCCGCGCAGGTACGCCAAGGAGAGATTCTCCTCAATCGTGAGGTTTGGTGCCGTACCCGCCATGGGGTCCTGAAAGACGCGCCCGACCTTCCTTGCACGCTTGTGCTCCGGCTGGCTCGTCACGTCCTGGCCGTCGATCGAGATCCTTCCCGAATCCGGGATGAGTCGGCCCGCGACGGAGTTCAGCAGTGTCGACTTTCCCGCACCGTTAGAGCCGATGACAGTGACAAAATCGCCGGAGGCAAGTTCCAGGGAGACGTCGCGAAGCGCACGGCGTTCGTTGACCGTACCCGGGAAGAAGGTCTTCGAAATCTTATCTACTTTGAGCATGATCTAGGCCTTCCTCTTCCCGCGCACCTTCGTCATACGCGGCACCAGCAGAGCGACAATAACCAGAAGCGCCGTGATGAGCTTCATGTCATTCGGGTTGAGGCCTACCTGAAGCGCAGCGAAGATGATGAGACGGTAGATCACGGAGCCCAACGCCACCGCAACCACGGCCATCCACAAGCGCGACTGGGGGAGTACCGCCTGTCCCAGGATGACGGATGCCAGACCAACCAGGATGAGTCCGATACCCATCGAAATGTCGGCGAAGCCCTGGTACTGCGCGATGAGCGCACCGCACAGGCCCACCAGGCCATTGGACAGGGCCAGGGTCAGGATCTTGGTGAAATCGGTGGACACGCCAAAGGAGGTGATCATCTGCTGATTGTCACCTGTTGCGCGCAGAGAAAGTCCCAGGTCCGTGGACAGGAACCACACGATCAGCAGGCAGAGCAGCACCGCACCCAGGGCGAGCAAGCCCACCCCGGCCCACGACCCCATTACTGCATCCAGCGGGGTAAACACCGAATCTTGGGAGAGCAACGGAACGTTGGCGCTGCCCATGATGCGCAGGTTGATGGACCACAGACCAATCATCGTGAGGATACCCGCAAGCAAACCGTCGATGCGGCCTTTCGTGTGCAGAAGTCCCGTGATGCAGCCGGCGATAAAGCCGGTGACAAAGCCTGCGGCCGATGCCAGAAAGGGATTAACCCCATTCGTAATGAGCACGCCGGCCGTCGCAGCCCCGGTGGTAAAGGAGCCATCGACGGTCAGGTCCGGGAAGTCAAGGACGCGGAATGTCAGGTAGACGCCCACGGCCATGACCGCATAGATGAGCCCTAGCTCGAGTGCACCAATCACAGCTTCTCAGCCTTCTCCATGATCTCCTTCGGTACCTCAACGCCCTGTGCCTTCACGGCATCCTCGTTAATGACGTAGGTGTACTCAGAGGCGGTTTCTACCGGGGTCTCGGCCGGGTCTGCGCCGTCCTGGAGGATGCGCAGCGCCATCTCACCGGTCTGGCGGCCCAGCTCCTTGTAGTCGATACCGATGGTGGCGGCAGCACCACCTTCAACGGCACCCGAGTCCGCTGCGATGACCGGGATGGTCTTGTCATTCGCTACCTTGATGAGCGAAGAAATGCCGGAAACAACCATGTTGTCGGTCGGCACGTAGATGGCATCGACATCGCCCAGCGCCTCCACGGCCTGCGGGATCTCCGTCACGGAGGTCACCGTCTGCGACTTCACCTCAATGCCCTTCGGCTTAGCGGCCTCTGCCAACTGTTCCACCTGCACCTTGGAGTTGACCTCGGCGGAGGAGTAGACCACGCCGACGGTCTTGGCGTCTGGGACCAGCTGGGTAATCAGCTCAACCTGCTCCTCGATGGGCGCGGCGTCAGAGGTACCAGTGACATTCTTGCCCGGCTTATCCAGGGACTCCACCAGCTCCGCCTCCACGGGGTCCGTCACCGCGGTGAACAGAAGCGGCTTGTCCTTGATGGACTTGCTCATGGCCTGGCCGGCCGGGGTGGCGATTGCCAGGTAGAGGTCGTGATTAGCATTTGCCATCTGCTGGGAGATGGACACCGCGGTGCCCTGCTCGCCATTGGCATTCTGGATGTCCCAATCCACGTCCACGCCCGCCTCCTCGAAGGCTTCCTGGAAACCTTCCGCGGCGGCGTCGAGCGAGGGGTGCTGAACCAGCTGGTTGATACCGATGGAATAGGAGTCCCCACCACCGGAATCACCGCCGGCGCTGTCCGAGGATGAGGAGCACCCCACGAGGGCGGCGGCGCTCAGAGCGAGAGCGGAGAGAGCAGCAGCAGTTTTAGAGAACATAACGGTCCTTTTCTACTCTAGAGTGACTGTTGTGACCGTTATTTAAGCCTCTTTCCATGCGTTTAAGCAGCAGTTTTGTGAATATTTTTCCCGCACGGGGGTACTCTTAGCCCTCCAAAAGCTATACTTTGACAGTTTTAGAGTTCTATATCACATGCTTAAGCTGCATGTTTCCTACATCACCCACCTCGCTGTGGCCCTGCAGCACATAGACCCCACGGGGGTACCCGCCGGCATTTATCTGTACGGCAGAAGGTATCGGTGTTAGAGTCAGTGATGTGAAGAACATTTCGAACCTTTGGTGGTGGCGCGCGTAACCCGCGGGCCTCGTTGTTCTCCCATATTTAAGGCCCGCAGCTGCGGGCTTTTCGGCGTTTTGCTCTCTTTAAAAGCTCGCGGCAGCACACAACATCGTTAAAGAAAGACACCGTATGCCGTTTACAGCCAAACGCGAGGTCGGGTACACACCCGATGCCAGTGCGCTCTTTTATGCCCTCGCCACGCCGCAAGATTCCCTGCTCTTAGAATCCGCGGACATTGAATCCAAGAAGAACCTCACGTGCATTGCGATCACCAAGGCAGCGCTCAAAGTCGTCTGCCACGGCCAAGAGGTCACCGCTACCGCATTAACATCCGCTGGCCAGCTGCTCCTCGACGAGCTTCGCCAGGACTTCCGCTCCAGGATCAGCCAGGACAGCGAGGAGAGCACCACCTTTAGCTTCGAGCTTTCCACCGAACACGATGAGCGCGCCCGGCTCCGCGCTACCTCCACCGCGGATATCCTGCGCACCTTACAATTCAGCACACTGTATTCCAGCGAATCACTACCCTTCATCGGTGGCGGTTTCGCCTTCGACTACGTCGAGACCTTCGAGAAGCTACCCCCGGTTCCCGACGGACTCAACGGATACCCCGATTATGAGTTTCTCGTCGCCGAGCACGTTCTCACCGTGGACCACCTGACGGAGACCGCAAAGATAGAGGGGTGGGGCGTCGACAAGCAGGCACTTGAGGAGGAGCTCGACCGCGCCGCCCGCACCGATCCCATCACGCCCCAGCCCCCACAGCCACTACCTCACATATCCGCGCGCGCCTCCATCGACGACGCTGCTTTCCGGCGTCACGTGGAGCGCCTGCAAGGCAACGTCCACGCCGGCGATATTTATCAGGTGGTCCCTTCCCGTGCGTTTAGTCTCGACTGCCCCGATGCCTTCGCTGCCTACCGCACACTGCGTGAGACCAACCCCTCGCCGTACATGTTTTACCTGCGCGGCGCCGAGCACGAGCTGTTCGGGGCCTCTCCGGAATCCAACCTGAAGTACACGGCCACCGACCGGCAGGTGCAGCTCTATCCCGTGGCCGGCACCCGCCCGCGCGGTGCGACCCACGAGCTGGACATCCGAAACGAACTGGAGATGCGCACGGATTCCAAAGAGGTCTCCGAGCACATCATGCTCGTGGACCTGGCGCGCAATGACCTCGCCCGCGTCGCCGTCCCCGGCACCCGACAGGTCGCTGATCTGCTCCAGGTGGACCGCTATTCCCGCGTGATGCACCTGGTCTCCCGCGTCGTCGCCACGCTGCACGAGGATTTCGACGCCCTCGACGCCTACCGCGCCTGCATGAACATGGGAACGCTCACCGGCGCACCGAAGCTGCGCGCCATGGAGCTCATCCGCGAGACCGAAGGTACTCGCCGCGGCTCCTTCGGCGGCGCTATCGGATACCTGCGCGGCGATGGATCCATGGACAACTGCATCGTCATCCGCTCCGCCTACGTCAAGGATGGCACGGCCGTCGTCCAGGCGGGCGCCGGTGTCGTTCGTGATTCCATCCCCCAATCCGAAGCCGATGAAACGGTCCACAAGGCCTACGCGGTGCTCAGCGCTATCGCCCAGGCACACAACGCATCCCTGGAGGTCATCCGATGAACCCGCACGTTGTCCTCATTGATAACCACGATTCCTTCGTCTACAACCTCGTCGACGCCCTCGCCGGCTATAACACCACCGTTTTCCGTAATACCGTGCCGGTGGAGGAAATCCTCGCCGCCAAGCCCGATATCATCATTCTCTCGCCCGGCCCCGGTCATCCCCGCGACGCCGGATCGATGATGCAGCTTATCGACGCCTCCCTCGGCCGCATCCCCATCCTCGGTATCTGCCTGGGCTTCCAGGCGCTGCTCGATCACTTCGGCGGCACCGTCGAGCCCTGCGGCCCAGTCCACGGTTCCTCCGTACCCATGACGCTGACCGACGCTGGCGCAAAACACCCCCTCTTCCAAGGGCTCACTACTGATTCCGAGCCAGATAATCCGAACTACGTGGGCCGCCTCGTCCCCGTTGCGCGCTATCACTCCTTGGGCTGCGCGAGCATTCCCACCCAGATGCGCAGCCTCGCGGAGACGGAAACCGACATCGGCCCTGTCACGATGGCGGCAGAAACCCTCGACGGCATGGCCCTCGGCCTGCAGTTCCACCCGGAGTCGGTATTAACTCCGACCGGTCCCATCATGATCGAACGCTGCATTGAACAACTTTCTTCTCTACCCA
Source organism: Corynebacterium sp. c25Ua_47 (assembly GCF_039907205.1). Classification (NCBI taxonomy): domain Bacteria; kingdom Bacillati; phylum Actinomycetota; class Actinomycetes; order Mycobacteriales; family Corynebacteriaceae; genus Corynebacterium; species Corynebacterium sp. c25Ua_47. The sequence goes on from NZ_JASBOH010000011.1 coordinate 18,132, forward strand.
CCATGGAAGGAGCCAAGTAATGACCAATAACCACGCCCTCAAGACACTGCAGGAATTCCTCGACATCTCCGAACCGACCCTCGAGCAGGCCATCGAGGTCTTCACCCCGCTGACGGTGGGGGAGTATGACGACATCCATATCGCCGCCCTCCTTACTCACATCCGCACGCGCGGCGAGACCTTCGCCGATGTGGCCGGCGCCGCCCGCGCCTTCCTCAACGCCGGCCGCCCCTTCCCGGTTACCGGCAAGGGCCTCATGGATACCGCGGGAACCGGTGGCGATGGCGCCAACACCATCAACGTCACCACCGGCGCATCCCTCGTCGCCTCCGCCGGCGGGGTCAAGATGGTCAAGCACGGCAACCGCTCCGTATCCTCCAAGTCGGGCTCCGCGGACGTCCTTGAGGCCCTCGGCATTCCGCTTGATCTCGATCCAGACCGCGCGGTCCGCCAACTCGAGGCCTCGAATTTCACCTTCCTCTTCGCTCCCGCGTATAACCCGGCGGTTGCCCACGTGCAACCGGTGCGCAAGGGCCTTGGCGTCTCCACACTCTTCAACACCATGGGCCCACTGCTCAGCCCAGGCCACCCGGAGTTCCAGATCATGGGCATCGCCAACCCCGAACAGGGTCAGCTCATTGCTGAGGTGTTCAAGGATCTTGGCCGCACACGCGCGCTCGTCGTCCACGGCGCCGGCACCGATGAGATCGCTGTCCACGGCACCACCCAGGTCTGGGAGCTTCGCGACGGCACCATAACCCACTACGAACTCACCCCTGAGGACCTCGGCATTTCCCGCCACGAGCTAGCTGACCTCGCCGGCGGCAACGGCAAGGAAAACGCCGAAGCTCTGCGCGCCGTCTTCGCCGGCACCGGAAAGCCAGCCCACCACGATGCGATCGCCGCGACCGCCGGCGCGATGTTCTACCTCAATGGCACGACCGACTCCATCCACGAGGGCGTCGCGCATGCCGACCAGCTCATCAAGGATGGCACCGTAGCCGCATGGCTGAAGAAGCACGAGGAGGCGAACTATGGCTCTGCCGACCGTGCTTGAGGGGATCGTCGCCAAGCGCCGCACGCATCTGCCCGCAATCCGTGAGCGCCTGGCGTACGTTGATTTAGCTTCCCTCCCGCGCTCGGAGCGCTCCTTCTACGATGCGCTCCGCGGCACCAACCGCTTCATCATGGAGTGTAAGTCTGCCTCTCCGTCGCTGGGGCTGATTCGTGAGCACTACGAGCCCGGGGCCATCGCACGGGTGTACTCGCGCTACGCTTCGGCCATTTCGGTGCTGTGCGAACCGGATCGTTTTGGTGGCGACTACGACCACCTTCAGACCGTGGCTCTATCCACGCACCTGCCAGTGCTGTGCAAGGACTTCATCGTTGACCCCATTCAGGTCTACGCCGCTCGCTATTTTGGCGCCGACGCCATTCTGCTCATGATGTCGATCGTCGATGACGACACCTACGCGGAACTCAAGCAGCTGGCGGATTCCCTTGGGCTCGATGTCCTCACCGAGGCCATCACCGAGGAGGAGGTCGCCCGCGCCACTGCCTTTGGCATCGACGTGATCGGAATTAACAACCGCAACCTCCACGACCTCAGCATCGATCTCACTCGCTCCGAGCGCCTTTCGCACCACGTTCCCTCTGGCAAGGTCATCGTCTCCGAGTCGGGCATCCGCGACAACCAGACCGTTCGACGTCTGGGCTCTCATGCCAATGCCTTCCTCGTTGGCTCCCAGCTCACCGGCACGCCCGATATCGACCGGGCCGCCCGTGAGCTAGTCTATGGCCAGAACAAGGTCTGCGGCCTCACGACGTGGTCAGCGGCCCAGGCCGCCCGTGCCGCCGGTGCCGTCTACGGAGGATTCATCTTCGAGGAGGCCTCCCCGCGCAATGTTTCACGTGAAACCGCGCTCGACATCATCGCCCACGAACCCGACCTCAACTACGTCGCGGTCTCTCGCCGCACCACTAGTTGGGAGGAACTGGCCCTCGACGGTATTTCCGCCCTGCAAATCCACGCGCCATACCAGGGGAGCACCAAGGCTGAGCTCGAACTCATTGAGTCAGTGCGCGCCGTGGCGGGGGAGCGACAGGTCTGGCGCGCCATCGACATGACGGCGCCCCATGGCCCCGCCCTTGCCTCCGCGCTTGCCGACGCCGCCGACAAACTCATCCTCGACTCCGGCGCCGGCGGCACCGGCACATCCTTCGATTGGACTACGGTTCCGGACGGCGTAAAAAAGAAGGCACTACTCGCTGGCGGCCTCAGTCCCGACAACCTACCGGATGCTCTCCGCGTCGGTACCGTTGGCCTCGACATCAATTCAGGCGTAGAGGTTAACGGTAGGAAGGACACGGCGCTCATCGCCAAGGCCTTCGACACGATTCGTCACTTTACGTATTAACCCCCACCCCAAGCTTTGCTCCAAGCCCTAGCTTAAAGGAACACTATGACCAACCAACAGGACACCAGGGAGACCCTCCTACCCGCTTATTTCGGGGAGTTTGGCGGACAATTCGTTCCCGAATCCCTCATTCCGGCACTCGACCAATTAGAGAAGGCCTTCGTCGATGCCCAGAACGATCCCACCTTCCGCGAAGAACTGGCCGGCTACCTTCGCGACTACCTCGGCCGTCCAACCCCCTTGACCGAAGCAACAAAGCTCGGCGGCAAGGCACGAATCTTCCTCAAGAGGGAAGACCTCGTCCACGGCGGTGCCCACAAGACCAACCAGGTGATCGGCCAGGCGCTCCTGGCCAAGCGGATGGGGAAGACCCGCATCATCGCCGAGACCGGCGCCGGACAGCATGGCACGGCGACCGCCCTCGCCTGCGCTTTGCTTGATCTCGACTGCGTGATTTACATGGGCGCTAAGGACGTCGAGAGGCAGCAGCCCAACGTCTACCGCATGGAGCTGATGGGCGCGAAGGTGGTTCCCGTGGATTCTGGTTCCGGCACGCTCAAGGACGCCGTCAACGAAGCGCTCCGTGATTGGACCGCCACATTCCACGAATCCCACTACCTCCTCGGCACCGCGGCCGGACCCCACCCCTTCCCAACGATCGTCCGCGAATTCCACAAGGTGATCTCCGAAGAGGCGAAGGCCCAGATGCTCGAGCGGACCGGCGGCTTGCCGGATCTCGTCGTCGCGTGCGTCGGCGGCGGCTCCAACGCTATTGGCATGTTTGCTGATTTCATCGACGAGGAGTCTGTCGAACTCGTCGGTGCGGAGCCCGGGGGAGAGGGACTCGATTCCGGACACCACGGCGCGACCATCAACAACGGCACCATCGGCATCCTCCACGGCGCCCGCTCCTATCTCATGCGCAATGCCGACGGCCAGGTTGAGGAATCCTATTCCATCTCCGCTGGCCTCGACTACCCGGGCGTCGGTCCACAACACGCGCACCTCGCTCAGACGGGGCGCGCAACCTACGTCGGCATCACCGACGCCGAAGCTCTCGAAGCCTTCCAGCTCCTCAGCCGCTGCGAGGGCATCATCCCCGCCCTCGAGTCCTCACACGCATTGGCCTATGCCCTCAAGCGCAAGGATGAAGACATCACCATTCTCGTTTCCCTGTCTGGGCGTGGCGACAAGGACATCGACCACGTCCGCCGAACCCTTCACGAGCACCCCGAACTTAAGATCACGGAGGACAAGTAATGAGCCGTTACGAGAAACTCTTCTCCACCCTCGCCGCACGCGGTGAAGGCGCGTTCGTTCCTTTCATCATGCTCAGCGATCCCGATCCCGAGACCGCCCTCACCATCGTCCGCGCGGCTGTCGCCGGTGGCGCCGACGCCCTCGAGCTAGGTGTCCCGTTCTCGGATCCTGTCGCCGACGGTCCCACGATCCAGGCCTCCCACATTCGCGCTCTCGCCGGCGGTGCGACGGTAGATTCCGCTATCGACCAGATCCGTCAGATCCGCAGTGAATTCCCGGACCTGCCCATCGGCATGCTCATCTACGGCAACGTTCCCTTCACCCGCGGGCTCGAGACCTTCTATTCCGAATTTCACGAGGCCGGCGCCGATAGCATCCTGCTTCCCGACGTCCCTGTTCGCGAAGGCGCCCCCTTCGTCGCCGCAGCCGACAAAGCAGGAATCGATCCCATCTTCATCGCACCAGCACAAGCCTCCGAGAAAACCCTCGAGGGCGTCGCGAAGTATTCCAAGGGCTATATCTATGCGATCTCCCGCGACGGCGTTACCGGCACCGAGAAGGAGTCAGAGACACGCGGGCTCGCTGACGTAGTGGACAACGTGAAACGTTTCGGAGGTGCACCGATTCTCCTTGGCTTTGGAATCTCCACCCCGCAACACGTTGCCGACGCCATTGCTGCTGGCGCTGCGGGAACAATCACCGGTTCCGCTCTGGCCAAGGTCGTTGATGCCCACCTCGACGATGACAACCGCCCCAACGACACTCTCGCCGCTGCGGTCACCGACTTCGTATCCACCATGAAGGCAGCCACCAAACAGTAGCCACGAAACAGTAGCCGGCTTCGACAGGCACGCCTCGCAACGGTCTCTTTCCGTCAGAATCCGCGCCTACGCGCGGCAGAGCGGAAGGGGGCCGTTTCACGTGAAACACTTCCCTAGAAGGGAATCTCCTCTCCGCCATTCGTGTAGCGATCTGCCGGATCAGTCATGTCGAATACTTCGACCATGGTTCCGTTATCCATTTCCACCTTCAGAGCCTGCGCGGCTTCGTGCATCTTGCGACGGTGAGCAACGACGTCTTCCGCAATGGTCCGGGCCCACACCTTCGAGGCTGGTGCCAAAGGGCCGGTCGCTTCCGTGACCGCCCAGGTTCCGTCCTCGTACAGCCACACGACATCGCCGGTTGCGGGATCCAGGATGTAAAAGGCCCGCCCATCTGTCTTCATATTGTGATGGTGCTGGCAAAGGGCCACCATGTTATCCGGATGCGTCGGGCCGCCATCCGCGTAGTTAATCCGGTGATCCAACTGGCAGGCCCATGCAGGACGATTACAACCAGGCGCCCGGCATGTGCCGTCGCGGCCTTCGACATACTTTCTCAAGAATTCCGACGGCTGGTAGCCCTGACAAGCTTCCGGGGCAGTGGTGAAATCGCGCCTCACGGTCTTCGAAGCCGGAACGCCCTCGCCGTTCCACCCATGTCCTTGGACATAGACCGGCGCACCCTCGACGTCTTTTGCCTTGTATTCGTGGACGACGACCTTACCCGCCTCTGGCTCGATCTTGCCGGTAATGAGCAGTACCAGCGCATCGGCCATGGAGACGCCATGTTCCTTTGCTGCCAACTTGATGGTTTCGTGGATGACGACACCCACGTTGCTATCCACTTCTAGCTCGATTAACCCACGTTCCCCGCGGGTGAGAAGAGAGTAGCGATTCTTCTTGCGCTTGTCACGGAAGGATACGGAGTCATCGAGCACCTTGCAGATGTCTCGAACCTTGCGCCGTATCTTCTCTACTGAGGGAAAGACTTGATTCGGCTTGGTCGGCGTTAACCAGACGGATAGCTTCTCATCCACTTCCGCTATAACAGCCGCCGTCGGATTGCCAAGCTTTGCCATCACCTGATCGATAGCAACTAGCATCTGCATGTCCAGTAAACAGTCCGCCTTCTGCAGGGCACGCAGCTTCGGCATTTCATCAAGACGGATCAGCGCCATGACATTGCGCGCAACGTGAGCCGGAGATTTTCCGGTCTTTTGCCCGATGCGCATAAAGGCGGTATCGGAGTCCTCATCGAGTGGTGGTCGGACGCCTGACCAGAATTCGTACTCGATTCTGCGCATGAGCTGACCAGCCATGCATTCAGGATCACGCGGATTTGAGTGGGAAAAGTATGCAGTGGGAAGTGACGTAGATGATTGTGCTGTGGTTGCCATGGGTAGCTGCACCCCTAAATTTGCGGAACAATTCGTTCCCCCACACCCAGCTATAGAATACCTGTTCTAACAATAAAGCGCAAGCCCTCTCCCAAGAAAATGGGGCTTAGGCCCGAACCGCCACGGCCAGAACCGCAGTCTACGCATCGGGCCACTAGCCCCCTACACGGCTGCGCACACTCTCCGAAATTAGGGCAAGAAAAATCCCCCTTCGCCCAACTATCCATCGCGGGTATCATGTCGGAAAAGGGGGAGTAGAAGCTTCAGGGTTTCACGTGAAACTTAGGCCTTGCTGAGCTCTTCGTCAGCAGCCTCGGCATCTGCCTCGGCCTCTAGGCCCTCAATCTTATCGCGCGCGAAGCGGTCGACGATCATGGCGATGGCGCCGTCGCCAGTAACGTTTGCGGCGGTACCCACGGAGTCAATAGCGATGTAGGCGGCAATCATCAATGCGACCATCGAGTCATCAAAGTCCATATTCGCTTGCAGAAGTCCGACCGCGACCATCACTGCGCCACCCGGGACGCCAGGAGCAGCAACCATCATGATGCCCAACAGCAAGATGAAGCCAAGGGCCTTCCCAAGGTCAGCCTCCATGCCATCAGCCATGTACACGATCGCGAAAGCGTACAGGGTGAGCTTGATCATCGAACCAGAAAGGTGAATCGTAGCGCAAAGCGGAATCACAAAACCTGCCACCGGCTTAGAGATTCCATTCTTCAGTGCGGCGTCGAGAGTGACCGGAATAGTAGCCGCAGAGGAAGAAGTACCCAACGCAGTAAAGTACGCCGGGGCCATGTTCTTCAGTGCGGAGAATGGATTCTTGGCCGCAATCGCGCCAGCGATAATGTACTGCAGGACCAGGTAGACCAAGGTCATCACAACCGCGAGCAAAAGCACCTTAGTGAAGGCGATCAGCACGGTACCGATATTTCCATTCATACCCAAGGAGAGGAACATACCGAAGATGTAGATCGGCAGAAGGGGGATCACGAAACCCCAAATGACCTTGATGACGACGTTCTCAAATTCCTTCGTAATTGCGTAAAGATTGTCCGACTTCACAGTCGTCATGGCTACGCCGATACAGAAGGACAGCAGCAGCGCCGTCATCACTTCGAAAGGCGCTGGCATCTCAACCGTAAAGTACGGCTCGAGAGCTCCCGCATCGATGTCAGAAACCTCGGTATTGAGCGTTTGTCCGGCCAGCAAAGTGGGGTAGAGGACCTGGGTCAAGCCGTATGCGATAAGCCCTGCCACGATAGTCGAGCCGTAGGCAATTCCCGCAGTAATGCCCAACCACTTACCGGCACCACGCCCAAGGCCTGCGATTGCCGGGGCCACGAGAGCAAGGATAAGGACTGGAATGAAGAAGCCGAGGAAGTTTGAAAACAGGCCGTTATAGGTTGCGAAAGCCCTGCCAAACCATTCCGGGGCAAACTGGCTAACGATGATGCCCAAGACTATCGCGACGATAATCTTGAACAACAGAGAGTTGAGAACACTCTTAAATGTCATGATTGAATCTTTTCTATGGTTGCTACCACGCTGATCAGTTCGCTCGATAATAAAGTCTTTAATATCTACCAAGCGACACGAAATGTATATTACAGCAGCGTGCGAATAAATTGAACTGACTTTCTCCCTAACTATGGGGCGGGATAGACTATGGGCATGCTCGTAGTCGGAATCATCTTCCTCATCGTGGCCGCCATCTTTGTCGTCGTCGGCGGCCTAGCCTCGCTCCGGAAGCTCCCGGGTAATAGCGTCGTCGGTTTGCGCCTCGCGGAGATCCGCAAGACTAAGGAAGCTTGGGATAATGCCCACGCCGTTGCAGGACCGTTCTGGTTCCTCGCCGGCGTCGCTTTAGTGTTTGGCGGAATCATCGCGCTGAGGGCCGAGGGTTGGATGTGGTTGATCCCAGCACTCACGTTCGTTGTAGCTATTCTCGCACTCTCGGTCGGTTCCAATATGGGCGCCCGCGCGGCGTATCTCTGGGACCAAGCCCACAAAGAGGATGAGGGTTGCGGTGAATCCTGCAACTGTGGCGACGGTGGGTGCGGGGGAGAGGCACCGACTGTCGACGTCTCCGCGGCCCGTGCTGCCGCAAAGCGTGCCGATAACAGCAATCCTCGCTAGCAATCAATAACGTACAGTGACGTTATTATAGTGACATCTTGATTGCTCGCGTTTCGTCACTAACATTATTATTCCAAAGGCCATTCCAATGGTGGGCGATACTCACCATTGGAATGGCCCTTTGTATACCGAACCCAGTCTGAAAGATGACTGGGAACTCAACGCCAACTTAGTGGGAAGCCGGCATCGTCTCGTGACAACCTTTAACCTACGGCGCACTATGGATGGCATGAAGAAAAGCGTTAACACCCGAGCAATCCGAATCATCGCCGCAGCCGCACTCAGCATTAGTGTTCTGAGCGCTGGGGCAACCTATGCCTTCACGAATGATTTACGGAGCGGACGCCACGTGGCTTCGCCAGGGATCATCTATAGCGATGTCGGTACATCGTACGGATCCTACGATTTCGGCGGCAGTAGGGAAGAGGAGTTACCTGTGTGGGATGGCAAACTCAGTTAAGAACGCTATACCTCACACTATGGAACACGCCGATCAGATAGAGTAAGCACCATGACTACGTGTTCCCGCCGCCTCTTCCTCCTCGGTACTGCCACCACCTTCGCTGGTGCCTATCTCGCCGCCTGCGGCAAAGAACCTACCGCCGAAATAGCCGCGACGGATATTCCCGTTGGATCAGCCATCATCGTGGACAAGGTGATCTTTGCTCAACCCACGGAAGGGGAGTTCAAAGCTTACTCCCAAACCTGCCCGCACCAGGGATCCCTCATTACAAAAATCGAGGGCATGACCGCCACCTGCACCAGCCACTATTCCAGCTTTGACCTCAGCAGCGGCGAAGTGACCGGAGGTCCCAGCGCCAAACCGCTCACGGAGTACGGCGTCGAAAATGATGGGGGAACAATCAAGAACGTGTCAGCCTAAAGAGCATCCCCAGGAGCTCTGGGGGCTGAAAAGATGTTTCACGTGAAACCTTGAGGGGCGTCTACACTCTGTTATATGCTTGAGCGCCTCAAAAGACTCGATCCCCTCATTGTCCTCATCCTCTGCGCCGTTGCGGTCGCCATCGTTCTTCCCGCGCGAGGCAGCTTTGCAGATACCTTCGACGTCCTCACGAACATCGCGATTGCCCTCCTCTTCTTTCTCTACGGAGCTCGACTGTCAACGCGCGAGGCAATCAACGGCATCAAGCATTGGAAGCTCCATCTGACCATTTTGGTCTTTACCTTCGTGGTGTATCCGATCATCGGTCTCGCACTCCGTCCACTCACGGCTTTCATCCCAACCGATCTATACCTGGGCATTCTTTACCTCACCTTAGTTCCATCAACGGTTCAATCATCGGTAGCCTTTACCTCCATCGCCCGCGGAAACGTTCCCGGCGCAATTGTCTCCGCGTCCGCATCGAATCTGGCCGGCGTCTTTCTCACGCCCCTACTTGTCATGACCCTCATGGGGGCCGGCGACGGCATCCACATCGATAGCTCCGTCTTCCTCGAGATTTCCGTGCTTCTGCTTCTGCCTTTCGTGCTCGGGCAATTAACAAGAAAGTGGGTAGGAAAAGTCGCAGCCAGCAAAGCCACCAAAGTGGTGGACCGCGGCTCCATCGCGATGGTTGTTTACGCCGTCTTTTCGAAGGGAATGATGGACGGGATATGGGCGTCGATTAGCGTCTGGCAGATTCTGTTCCAGATTGTGTTCTCAACTGCATTCGTCTTCTTCATGCTCTGGCTGACCAAAGTGGTGAGCAGAAAACTGGGCTTCGACCGAGAAGACACCATCGCCATCCAGTTCTGCGGTTCGAAAAAGTCCTTGGCCACGGGCCTGCCCATGGCCTCGGTGATCTTCGCCTCGGGTGGCACGTCTTTGGGGCTTCTCATCCTCCCGCTCATGATCTACCACCAGGTGCAATTGATGATTTGCGCGTCTATGGCGGCTCGCTATTCGCGGGTAGAGTGAGACCACATGAAAAAGCTTTACGTTCGCACCACCATGACTGTCCCAGAGGTCGGCACCGCCATCCACATCGCGGAACTCGAGGAAATCAGCAACGAGGCGTGCTCCATGTTGCGCATGATTGCCCTCGCGCCGAATGACGCCATCGTCGGCGCCGCAACGCCGACCGCCTCGGTGGGTGACGCCAACATCCCACAGCAAGTGGTGCCGCACCCTGACACCTACGACACGTTCCCCGACATCGACGCCGAGCTTATCGACGCCTTCCAGTTCCACTCCCTGTGGACCGAGGCCATCGCGCTATTCGGCGACTTTTAGAGCACCCGCGCTACAGTACGAGATTCACCAGCACCATGTAGAAGGCCGTCCCGCCGAAGATGGAAAGACCGGAATTGCGGCGCCACAGGTGCAACGCGGCGGTCACAGCGGCGGCTACGAAGGGAGCAACAATGCTTCCCGTATCGCGGGCTTGACCGAATAAGGTATAGACCACCAGAACTGTCATCACGCCGACCGGCATGGTGAACCCGAGCATGCTGATGAACTGGCTACCCTTCAGGGCCTTCACGAAGGCGAAGGGAAGCCAACGCAGCACGACGGTCACAATCCCGACGGGGATCAGCACGGCGAATATGCTGGCTAGGGTTACTCCGGCTGGCATGACGCCTCCCTCCGCAGAATCAGTGCGTTATCGATACGCGGAGAGAGGTAGCGCACCACCAAGAGCAAGAAATAAGCACTCAGCGCCACCATGAGCAGCTGTCCGGGAAATACAAAGCCCGCGAGGATTCCCAGGGCCGCTGCGGACAGGGGAAGCGAGTAGTCCTTGTTGTTCTGGAAAGAATCGATAGCAAGGACGATGAACAGCGCGACGAGGGCAAACTCCAGTCCCTTCACAGAGGGCGGGATTGCCTGACCGGCCACCGCGCCGACGATGCCGGAACCGACCCACAGCACTTGGCAGTACAGCTGCACCGTGAAGACGAAGGCGCCACTTGGGCGAGAGTCTCGGGGAAAGGCGGAGAGGACGGCATAGGATTCGTCGGTAAGCGCGTACGTGGAATAGGCGCGACCGAGGCGCACCGAAATCTGATCGCGTGGGAAGGTCAATCCATAAAAGATGTGCCGGAAGTTGACCATGAAACCCGTGAGCGCGGCGACGGCGGGCGTCACGCCGCCGGTCACCATGGAAATAGCAAGAAACTCCATCGAGCCAGCGTAAATAACGATGGAAAAGATAGGGGTCCACCACCAGTCGAAGCCGGTCTGGACCATGAGCACGCCGAAGGCGAGACCCAGCGGCACCACCCCCACGGCGATGGGCATGCAAGTCCGTATAGCCTTGATGATCTCCGCGCGCATGGCAGAGATGTTAGCGCAGGGAGAAGCGAAGAGCTCTAATTATCTTCATCGATGTAGCGCGGGAAGGTCGCAAACAGCGGCAGGGGCATGGCTTGGCGGCGCATGACGTCCGACCACGTATCGGTCGAGCCAGAGGAGACCACGTCCTGGGGCAGGGCGGGGGCCACGTACCACTCGCCGCGGTCAATTTCCTCATCCAGCTCGCCCGGGCCCCACTCAAAGAAACCGGCGAAGAAACGCATGCCCTCCACCAGATCGGTGACGTCCTCCGGGCTCACGCGCAGATCGACGAGCGCCACGCGCGGGGCGAGGCGATTCAGCGAAGGCTCTTTCTCAATGTCCACACCCTGGCGGGTCAGCGCCACACCAATGGCCGCCTGCTGGTTGTGCGGGCCGCCGATATAGAGGGCCTGCGGCTTGGCCGCTACGGGTACCCATTCCGGCATGACGTTGAAGAGGGCGACCTCGGAGCGGTTGGTTAGATCCACGCCATACGTGCGCCCGGCGTGCTGCTCCGTGATCAGAATGACGGAACGGTTGTAGTGGGGCGTGAGAGTGTCGGGCGCCGCCACAAGGAGCTGGCCAGGGGCGGGATCATTGCGCTCGAGGGCGTTGAAAAGTCTGTCTGCGTACATCCCTATCTAGAATTCCACCACTCGCGCAGCTTCGCAATAGCCACCTCGCGCTCGAGGGGCCCCTCTTCGAGGCGGAGCTCCTTGAGGTAAGACCAGGCCTGGCCCACTTCGGGGCCGGGTTCAAGGCCGAGGATCTCCATGATCTCGTTGCCATCGAGATCCGGGCGCACGCGTGCAAGATCCTCCTTGGCGGCGATATCCGCGATGCGCTCCTCCAACTGATCGTAGGTGCGCTGCAGGCGGCGGGCCTTGCGTTCGTTGCGGGTGGTGCAGTCAGCGCGAACGAGCTTGTGCAGGCGCGGAAGGAGATCGCCGGCATCGGTGACGTAGCGGCGCACGGCGGAATCGGTCCACTGGCCATCTCCGAAACCGTGGAAGCGCATGTGCAGGTAGACCAGCTGGCCGATGTCCTCGGTCGTGGCCTTGGGGAACTTCAACTTGCGCAGGCGCTTACGGGTGAGCTTGGCGCCCACCACCTCGTGGTGGTGGAAGCTCACCTTGCCGTCGGTGGTGTCGCGGGTATCCGGCTTGCCAATGTCATGGAGCAGGGCGGCCCACCGAAGAATGAGATCGGGACCGTCTTCCTCCTGCTCCATGGCCTGGCGCAGTACGGTCAGCGAGTGCGCGTACACGTCCTTGTGCTGCGCGTGCTCGTCGGGAGCCATGCGCAACGCCGGGATCTCCGGAAAAACATAATCAGCAATCCCGGAGTCAACGAGCAGGTCAATGCCCTTCCACGGCGCGACACCGCAGATGAGCTTGTTGAGCTCCACCTGCACGCGCTCCACGGTGATGCGCTGGATTTCGCCCGCCATGTCGGTCATGGCATCGCGCACGCGCTGGGCGACGTCAAACTCCAACTGCGCTGCAAACCGCGCTGCACGGAGCATGCGGAGAGGATCATCGTGGAAGGAAATCTCCGGCGCATCCGGGGTATCGAGGATGCGGCTCGCTAGGTCTTCGAGGCCGCCCATCGGATCGTGGAATTCGCGGGTACCGTCGGGCCGCAGCTCGATGGCCATGGCATTGACCTTGAAATCGCGGCGCACGAGATCGCCCTCGAGGGTATCGCCGTACATGACCTCGGGGTTGCGGGACTGCCCGTCATAGCTATCTGAGCGGAACGTAGTGATCTCGATCTGCTGGCCCTTATAGGCCGCCGAGACCGTGCCGAAGTCAATGCCGGTATCCCATACGGTCTCCGCCCACTCTTCGAGAATGGAATAGACCACGTCGGGCCGGGCCGGGGTGGTGAAGTCGAGATCGTTGCCCAGACGGCCAAGTAAGGCATCGCGGACGGAGCCGCCGACGAGGTAGAGGGGGGCGTCGTGAAGCGCAAAACGTTCCACCAGGCCGCTTAAGAGGCCACTGAGCCGGGCGACGGTGGCGTCCGCGCGGGCGAGAACGCCGATTAGCTGAGTGTCCTGAAAATTCACGGATCGAAGTCTACTACGATTAGCAGGGATGACTAAGAACACGCCAGGGTCCAAGCGCCGCCGCCGGCGGGGCGCGGGCCACCGGAACCACCGCACGGGACGCCCCCAGCGCACGTCCACCAACCGCATGACCACGCGGGACGAGACGTCCGCGGGCGGACTCGTCGTGTCCGGATTGGCAGAGGCCGTCGACGACAACGGGAATGTAGATCTGTCCCAGATCTACGTGGCGCTCATCGGCAGGCTGGACCGCCGCGGGCGCCTGCTGTGGTCCATGCCGAAGGGGCACGTGGAAAACGGCGAGGCTAAGGAGCTCACCGCCGAGCGCGAGGTGTGGGAGGAAACCGGCATTCACGGCGAGGTCTTCGCGGACCTGGGCATGATTGATTATTGGTTCGTCTCCGACGGCGTGCGCATTCACAAGACCGTGCACCACCATTTGCTGCGTTTTGTCGATGGCATCATGAATGACGAAGACCCAGAGGTCACGGAGGTGTCCTGGATCCCGGTCTCCGAGCTCATCGAGCACTTAGCCTATGCCGACGAGCGCAAGCTGGCGCGCATCGCCCACGACCTTCTTCCGGATCTCGCGCGAAAGGAAGCTGCCGAAGGAAAGGCGACCCCGCGGTGAGCTGGCGCGCAGCGGCGGCCATCGCGGCCTTGGCGGTGAGCTGCACCGTCCCCATGGCCCAGGCACAAACCCCCGACACTGGGATCACCGAATCCCACTATTGGCTCGGCTCCCGTGGCCCTGATGAGCTGGAGCTAAGCCTGCTCAGCGCGAGCGAGGCGCGGGTAGGGGAGAGGCTCGAAGTCCAATTGCGCATCCACAACCCGACAGACGGCGCCGTTGATGATCTTCAGATCACCTCCCGCCGCAGCGATGCCGTGACCTCCACTACACAGGCCCGCCAGGAGCTGGCTGCGGGATCTTTTCCTTATTACGGGGCCTCGCTCGGCGCAGGGGCACTCCAACCGGGGGAGAGCCGCGACGTCACCGTGACGGTGCCGACCGCCCTGGGTGAGGACTCGACCCTGGCCATCACGGAACCTGGCGCCTACCCGCTCCTGTTCACGCTCACCGGCACCCGCGATGGCCAAGCCGCGAGCTTCGCGGAAGAGCGGACGATTCTGGACTTCTCAGGAGACCAGGAAGCTCCCGAAGAGGAGGGTGAGCATTCCTTTTCCCTGGTCTATCCCATCACCACCGAGGTAGACGTGGTGCCGGGGGATACCGGTGGCGAGGAGCTCATCTTAGAAAGCGAGCAGCTGGCCGAGCAGCTCTCGCCGGGCGGGCGCCTCGATCAGCTGCTCGATGCCTACCTGGAGCATGATCTCCACGGCTCCGGTTGCGTGGCGCTAGACCCTGCGCTTATCGACGCCGCCGACCGCATGTCCGCCGGCTACACCGTCAACGAGACCCGCCCCTCTACCGCCAAACGCCCCACCCGCCTGCGCAATTCCTGGTTCACCCAGTCCGATTCCGATCGCGGTGAACCGGGCACGGGTTCCCGGGATGCCGCCGCGTGGCTGGAAAAACTGAAAAAGGTGGACTGCCGCATGCTCATGCCGTGGGCTAACGCGGACACCGACGCCGTGGCCAAAGTGGGCAATGAGTGGCTCACCCACGAGGCCGTCGAGCAGGGCGCAGCCACCATCGAGCGCGTTCTCGGTGCACCGCTCAGCACCAAGCTGACCGCGCCGGCCTCTGGAACGAGCGAACATGCAGTGCCCGTCCCGTTGTTGGTGGCGGATAATTCCGAGTGGGCGGGCGAGGCCGCCACCTTTGATGCCTCCCTCGGCGCGCTGTTGGCCCAGACCGGTTCGAAGCCGCAGACCACCGGGTACTCCAACCCGGAGCTGCGCTATGACTTTTCCATGGATTCCGAGCAGGCGCGGGCGCTGACGGCGGGAGCGTCGATAAGCGTGGCGTCTGCGCAAGAGGAGACCGTGGCCAAGCTGCCGAATTACCAAGACCCTGCCGCCGCGCGCGCGGTGATGGAGACCGCGCAGAGGCTCCTCGATTCTGGGCGCCTGCAGCCGCGCCCCGTCACCGCGCTAGACGTGGGGGAGGGCAGCGGTACTCCCGGCAGCCCCTACCCGGATCCCGCGGCCTTTCACGACGCCGAGATCACGCAGGTGACACAGCAGGCGCGCTATACCGACGAGCTGATGTCCATTATGGTTAATGATCCGGGCATCGCCATGACGCGCTATAGCTTCACGGCGCCCCTGCGCCACGATCTGCTCACGGCGCTGAGCGCTACCGACCGCTCCAGCCTGCACGGTTTCACGCCCTCGGTGAAGCAGAGCCGCACGCGACTGGAGAAGAACGCGAATATGCTGCGCGAGCTCCGCGCCTCCGTCTCCCTCATCCCGCCGGGCAACGTCTACACTCGCGTTTCGGAGTCATCGCCGCTGCTCATCGTGGCGGAGAACGGCCTGCCGCTGCCTGTCGACGCCCACTTGGCCTACGACGCCCCCGACGGCGCCACCTTGAACACGCAGGACTTGATTCACATACCGGCCAAGGGATCCATTACCGTGTCCATGACCGCTGACCTGCCGAGCGACGTTGACCAGATGTCGCTGCGCCTGTGGCTAGCAACACCATCTGAGCACCTCATTTCGGATCCAATCGACATTACGGTGCAGACGCGTGCCGGTATCGTTAGCGTCTATGGAGTCGGCGCAATCGCCGCGCTCGCCCTCGTCCTTGCCGCACTGTTCCGGCTGGGTAAGCGGAAGAAAAAGAAGTCTCACGGATAGTTTTTCTCTATGACACATGAACCTATGTCTGGTGCCCGTCGACGCATTGTCACGCCCTCGCCGCCGGCACCGGTCCCGGAAAAGCGCGCGCCGAGTGGCGTCGTTGCTGTCGACGACGAACTCGAGGACCGTTCGGGACTGAAGGGCAAGTCTGCCTCGGCCCCGAGTGAGTCCCCCGGCGAAGAGAACTCCGACCGCGCCGTTGTGCGCGCCACCGGTTCGATGGCCATCGCGACGATGATCTCCCGCATCACGGGATTCATCCGCAACGTTCTCATCGGCTCGTCGCTCGGCCCCGCCATTTCTTCCGCTTTCACCACGGCGAACCAGCTGCCCAACCTCATCACGGAGATCGTGCTGGGCGCGGTGCTCACCTCGCTCGTCGTGCCCGTGCTCGTGCGCGCGGAGAAGGAAGACTCCGACCGCGGCGAGGCCTTCGTCCGCCGCCTCTTCACGCTGGCCTTCTCCCTGCTGGCGACGATCACGGTGCTCTCCTGCATCTTTGCCCCGCAGCTCACGCGCATGATGTTGCCGGAGGACGGCAAGGTCAACGCCGTGCAGGCCACCTCCTTTGCCTATTTGCTGCTGCCGCAGATCTTCTTCTACGGACTCTTCGCGCTCTTCCAAGCGGTGCTCAACACCAAGAACATCTTCGGGCCGGGTGCGTGGGCGCCGGTGGTCAATAACATCATCTCGATCTCGGTGCTCGTGGCCTATCAGCTGGTGCCGGGCAGCCTACATCCCAATGCGCCCTCGCCGATCACGGACGGGCACGTGCTGCTCTTGGCGCTTGGTACCACGGCGGGCGTCGTGGTGCAGTGCCTCATTCTCTTCCCCTACCTCAAGAAGGCGGGCATTAACCTCAAGCCGCTCTGGGGCTTGGATGACCGGCTCAAACAGTTCGGTGGGATGGCGTTGGCCATCGTGGCCTATGTGGCGATTTCCCAGCTGGGTTACGTCATCACCTCCCGCGTGGCGGCGCATGCCGATAAAGGCGCGCCCTTTACCTACCAACAGGCCTGGCTGCTTCTGCAGGTGCCCTACGGCGTCATTGGTGTCACCCTGCTGACCGCGATTATGCCGCGCCTGTCCCGCAACGCCGCGGACGGTGACGTCAAGGCCGTGGTTCGGGATCTCACGCTGGGCACGAAGCTGACGTTTATCGCCCTGATTCCGATCGTCATCTTCATGACGGGCTTCGGCATCCCGATTGCCCGCGGCCTTTTCCAGTACGGCGCCTTCGACGCGGATGCGGCCGAGTTGCTCGGCCTCACGCTGAGCTTCTCCGCTTTTACGCTGATTCCTTATGCCCTCGTGCTGCTACACCTGCGCGTGTTCTACGCGCGTGAGGAAGCGTGGACCCCCACCTTCATCATCGCCGGCATCACGCTGACCAAGGTGGTGCTTTCCTTGCTGGCCCCGCACGTGGCGGACTCCCCGGAGCGCGTGGTCATCCTGCTGGGTACGGCCAACGGCTTCGGCTTCGTGGCTGGCGCAGTCATCGGCGGCTTCCTGCTCAAGCGCAAGCTGGGCAGCCTGGGCGGCCGCGCGGTCATCGCCACCACCGTGTGGTCGGTGCTGGCCTCCATCGTGGGCCTGGTCGTTGCTTACGCCTTCAACTACGGCATCAACTTCGTGCTCCCGGCCGAGGTTCCGCCGTTTGTGTACCTACTCAAGCTGGCCGTCGTGGGCCTGGTCTTCGTGATCGTGACCGGCATCGTGCTCTCGCGTTCGGGCCTACCGGAAGTCATCAACCTTGGCCGCCAGCTGCAGCGCATCCCCGGCATGTCCCGCATCATCAAGATCGAGCATGCCGAGGCCATCGAGGTCGAGGAACCGGAGCAGCTGGAGTTCCAGCCCATCTTCAGCGTGGATGCCTTCAACTCCTCGCCGGTACCACCGCCGATGTCCGCCGGTATCGTCCGCGGTCCACGCCTGGTGCCGGGCGCCCCGGTCTCCGATGGCCGCTTCCGTCTCCTCAAGGACTACGGCTCTGCCGCGGGTACCCGCTTCTGGAAGGCCCGCGAGCAGGCCACCGGACGCCTGGTATCGCTGACCTTCGTGGATACCACGGGCGAGGCACCGATGGCACCAGCCACCCCGGCCGTGGCCGCCCGCCGCTCCGCCGAGGTCTCCCGCGCCACGCGCCGCCTGGCGGAAATGGAGCTGGATGCCGTGGCGGAGAACATCGATATCCTGTCCTACCGCCAGGGCTGCCTCGTCGTGGCGGACTGGGTCGAGGGCACCTCGTTGAAGACGGTGTCGGAAGACAAGGACCTCGATCCGCGCGCCGTGGCCCACGCCTTGGTACCGCTGGTGCGCACCACGGCCGCCGCCCACGCGGCGGACCTCGTGCTGGGTATTGAGAACCGCAACCGCATCCGCATTTCCACCGAGGGCGTTGCCACGCTGGCCTTCCCCGCGGTACTGCACAGCAACGATGAGGAGACGGACCGCTCGGCGCTGGCCTCCGCCATCTCGCTCCTCGTGGAGTCCACCAAGCCCACCCCGGAGGTGCTGCAGGAGATTGCTGCCGATGCCGAAAAGGGCGAGGACTCCGATCTCGAGGACATCGCTCACCGCCTGGCGGCCTTCGCCGGCGATGGCGAAGAGGGCGAGGAAACCCTCCAGGTTCCAGTGGAGGAAACCCCGCGCAAGGAGGACCCGAGCCCCGCACCGGGCTTCGGCGGCCGCGGCTACTCAGGCTCCGGCACCATCGTGCTGGGCGTTCTTGCCACCCTCTTCGTCGTGGCGATGGCCGCGCTGAGCGTGTGGATCCTCTCCCAGGTAGGTAACGAAAAGACCTCCCCGGTGGTGACCAAGAGCGAAGCCTCAACAGAGGCCACGTTCCCCAACGTCCCGCCGGTGCTGTTCAAGGACGTCAAGAGCACGTCCGTTCCGGAGGGCAAGGAGGTCACCGGCGAGTGGACCACGAAGGAAGCAGAATCCGGACTTCTGCTCAGCATTGACAAGCCCACGCAGCTGCACGTGCTACCGCTAAAGCAGGAGGATTCCATCGGTGCGAAGTACGTGGTCTACGGGGTGGATACCAAGGATTTCGATCCCACGGATCCGGAATCCGGCACGCTCACCGAACTCGCGCACGGCACCCTGACCAGCGCGCGCCAGGACATCGAGCTGAAGAAGAAGTCGGCGGCCTTCGACGGCGCCCTCATCCTCTTCACTGACATGCCCAAGTCCGGTTCCGTCACGCTAGAGGAGGCCACCCTGGTGGGCATCCCCACCAACTAACGCACCTCCTCACGCATTTCCCCAGACCTCGATCCCGCAACTCCCTGCTCGCTGACTCAGATGTGCAACGCGCTTGACGACGCCCACCTGCAGGTTTCGGGTTGCAGGTCTGGGGCTTTGTAGTTCTTGCGCTCTCTTCCCTTGACAGATAAGGGGAGGGGCGTATAATTGTTGTTGTCACGTCAACAAACTAGAGAACTGAGGAACCCCATGACTATCACTGCAGGAACGTACGCACTGGACCCGGCACACACCACCATCGGCTTTGTCGCCCGCCACGCCATGATCACCAAGGTGCGCGGCAATTTCAACGAGTTCGACGGCACCTTGACCGTAGGGGAGAACATTGCTGACTCCGCCGCCACCGCCACGGTGAAGACCGCATCCATCGACACCAAGAGCGCTGACCGCGATGCCCACGTGAAGGGCGAGGACTTCTTCGACGTTGAGAAGTTCCCAGAGATGACCTTCACCGCGACTAAGTTCGACGTTAACGAGGCAGGCGAGGGCACCGTCACCGGTGACCTCACCATCAAGGGCACCACCAAGTCTGTCGACTTCAAGGTAGACGAGGCCGGCGTCGCCGAGGATCCCTTCGGCAACACTCGCCTGGGCTTCGAGGCCAAGACCTCCATTAACCGCCTCGACTTCGGCATCGACTTCAACGCCCCGCTGAAGACCGGCGGCGTGCTGGTCTCCGAGGAGATCAAGATCGAGCTCGAGGTTTCTGCGATTAAGCAGTAAGCCATAAAGCGCGAAACCTCACCGTAGGAAGTAGTTCTAAGTTGTTGCCCGTAGTGCCCATTTCGGTACTGCGGGCAACAGTTTTTGCGGAGTTGTTTGAAACAACTTTGAGCAGCTTACCTGTGATACGCACCGCAGTGACGTTTAAGATGTAGCGCATGACTACCGCAAACCTCACCCATGCAGAAGCTTCCGCACGCAGCGCCGCGCTGCGCCTGAGCACCTACGAGTTGCACCTCGACGTCACGAGCGCACCAACCGACGCTGATTCCTACGAGGTCACCTCACGCATTACGTTCACCACCACCGAGCCCGAAACCTTCGTGGACTACCTGGGCAAGGCCGTGCACTCAGTGCGCGTCAACGGCGAGGAGGTGGAGAACACCTTCGACGGCGGACGAGTTTACTTGAGCAATCTTCCAGTGGGGGAGGAGCTCACCGTGGAGATCACCGGCTCCTCCTATTACTCCCGCACCGGCCAGGGCCTGCACCGCATGCACGACCAGGCCGACGACACCACGTACCTCTACTCGCATCTCGAGCCATCTGATGCCCGCCGCATCTTTCCCTGCTTTGACCAGCCGGATCTCAAGGCCAGCTTTGAGGTACACCTTACCGGCCCGGAAGGCTGGCAGCTGCTCAGCAACCAGCCGGAGGTTGGCCGGGAAAAAACCGAGGGTGGGGAAGTAGCGCACTTCGCGCCGACCCCGCTGCTGTCAACATATTTGACGGCGTTTGCGGCGGGGCCGTACGTCGAGAAGCACAGCACGTGGACCGCACCCGATGGCTCCCTGGAAGTGGAACTGCGCGCCTTCGCCCGCGCCTCCATGGCGGAATACCTGGATGATGAAATCCTGCAGGTCACCGCACAGGGCATGGACTTCTTCCACAGCAACTTTGGCTACCCGTACCCGTGGGGCAAGTACGATTCCATCTTCGTTCCGGAGTACAACCTGGGTGCGATGGAGAACCCCGGCCTCGTGACCTTTACGGAGCATTACCTCTTCCGGTCCGCCGCCACCCGCGCGCAGCATGCTGGGCGCACGAATACGATCCTCCACGAGATGTCTCACATGTGGTTCGGTGACCTGGTCACCCCGCAGTGGTGGGATGACCTGTGGCTCAAGGAGTCCTTCGCGGAATTCATGGGCGCGGATTCCTCAGTCCACGCCACCGAATACACCGAGGCGTGGGTGAACTTCGCCGGGCAACGAAAGAACTGGGCGTACCTGCAGGATCAGCTGCCCACCACGCACCCGATCAAGGCCGAGATCCCGGACGTCGATGCCGCGCGCCAGAACTTCGACGGCATTACTTATGCCAAGGGTGCAGCGGTGCTCAAGCAGCTGGTGCACTACGTGGGCCGGGAGAACTTCTACGCCGGCGCGCGCGACTACTTCCAGGAGCACGCCTTTGCTGCCGCCACCTTCGAGGACCTGCTCACGGCGCTGAAGAAGCACACCGACCGCGACCTGGACGCCTGGTCCACCGCCTGGCTGCGCACGTGGGGCCCGGACACGCTCACCCCGGAGCTGCACACGGACGGCGATAAGATCCACGAGCTCGCCATCGCGGTGGAAGCCGAGGACACCACGCGCCCGCACCGCCTCAACGTGGCACTCTTCGATGACTCCCTGAACAAATACGCCACCCTCGACGTCGACCTGGAGGCCGAGCGCACCATCCTCGATGAGGCATCGGGGCTTCAGGCACCTGCGTTGCTGCTGCTTAACGACGGCGACCACACCTACGCCAAGGTCCGCTTCGACGAGACCTCCCTGGAGACCATCCGCACGCGCCTGTCTGACGTTCCGGATGAGCTTTCCCGCGCGGTCATCTGGACTTCCCTGTGGAATCTCACCCGCGATGGCGAGTGGCCGGTGCGCTCCTACCTCGACACCGTGCTGAAGCACGCTCCGGCGGAGTCCAACCCGACGCTTCTGACCACGGCCTTTGCCAATGCAGGATATGCCATCGACCACTTCGTTGGCGAGGAAGAACGCGAAGAGATTCGCGCCGACTATGCCGAGCGCCTCTGGGAGGTGCTGCAGCAGGCACCGGCGGGCTCCGACGCACAGCTCACCGTCGCCCGCGCCGCCATCCAGGCACTTGCCGCCACCCCGACGGAGTCCGGCACGCAGCGCCTGCGCGCGCTTCTCGACGGCTCCCTCGACGGCCTCGCCCTCGACCCGGACATCCGCTGGGCCATCTTGCGCGCGCTGGCCGCCCGCGATGCCGTCAGCGCCGAGGAGCTCGAGGCGGAGAAGGAGCGCGATAACACGCTCACCGGTGCCGCCGCCTACCTGGGCGCCTCCCACGCCTTCCCGTCTGCCGAGCTCAAGCGCGAAGTCTTCGACCTCGTGCGCACGCCGGGTAAGTACTCCAACGCGGAGGTGGATTCCCTGCTCGCGGCGTTCAACGCGCCGCGCTCGGCCCACCTCACCGAGGCCTTTGCCCAGGAATACTTCGACTCGTTGTCTCAGCTGTGGGAGGAGCACCCCATCGAAATTGCCAACCGCCTCGTGCGCGGGCTCTACCCGGATCTCGCAATGGCCGACGCCGCCACCAGCGAGTTCCTGGCCACCGAGCGCCCACGTGCGCTGCGCCGCGTGCTGCTGGAATGCCAGGATGCGCTGCGTCGCGCGCAACGCGTCCGTGCCGCGCAATAAGCGCTTCGCGTAGCGGACAGAAGAATCTTCCCGTAAACTCGCAGACACATTAACGGGGGGACAATCACTAACCTTCGGCTTCGGCTAAGGACTGTGTTGACCCACTTGTCATTGCTCAAGTTTCCGGGGGGATTCTTAGTGTCAGCACAGCCGACCGATCGTGAACTCGTCGACGCCTTCATTGGCGGAGATACTAAGGCTTTTTCGGCAATCGTCGAGAAGCACCGCGCGCGCCTGACCGCCATGGCGCGGCGCTATACGCGCAACGATGATGATGCGCAGGACATTGTGCAGGAGGCGCTGCTCAAGGCCAGCTGCAATATGGCCTCCTACCGGCACGATGCCACCCTGAGTACGTGGCTGCACAGGCTGGTGATGAACTCCGGATATGACTTCCTCAACCATCGATCCAACCGTGAGAACGCGTCCCTGGACGCGGAGATCATTGAGGATGACCGCAACTATGCACTCGCGCACAATCCCAGCGAGAACCTGGCGGAGCGCATCACGGTAGCCCAAGCGATGGAGACCTTGCGCGAGGACCAGCGGGAGGCGCTGTACCTGACCGATGTTGCTGGCTATCCCATCGATACGGTGGCCAAGGTGCAGGGTGTTGCGCCGGGCACGGTGAAGTCGCGCCGAGCCCGGGCTCGGCAAGTGTTGCGTGCGGCGATAGACTGAGGGCGAGTAGAATCTGAGTCTTACTTAAAAATTATCGTTTCAAGGGAGTTTTTAGTGACTATCCACGATGTCGCCATCGTCGGCTCCGGCCCCGCCGGCTACACCGCAGCGCTCTACGCAGCACGTGCCGAGCTCAATCCCATCGTCTTCGAGGGCTTTGAATACGGTGGCGAACTCATGAACACCACCGAGGTAGAGAACTACCCGGGCTTCCAGAAGGGAATCATGGGCCCTGAGCTCATGGAAGAGATGCGCGCCCAGGCCATCCGCTTCGGTGCCGACCTGCGCATGGAAGTCGTAGATTCCGTCGAGCTCGAAGGCGAGGTGAAGAAACTGCACGTGGGCGACGAGGTTTATGAAGCCCGTGCTGTCATCCTCGCTACCGGTGCCGCTCCGCGCTACCTAGGGATTCCGGGCGAATCGGAGCTGACTGGCCGCGGCGTGTCCGCGTGTGCCACCTGCGATGGCTTCTTCTTCAAGGACCACAATATCGCCGTCGTCGGCGGCGGCGATTCCGCCATGGAGGAGGCTACCTTCCTCACCAAGTTCGCCGAGACCGTCACCATTATCCACCGCTCGGAGAACTTCCGCGCCTCCAAGATCATGCTGGAGCGCGCCAAGGACAATCCAAAGATTAAGTGGCTGACCAACACCACCGTCGAGCGCGTCCTGGAGAAGGACGGCAAGGTCGGTGCCCTCGAGGTCAAGAACGTGCTGACCGGTGAGACCAGCGAGCTGGATTTGACCGCCATGTTCGTGGCCATTGGCCACGACCCGCGCTCCGGTTTCCTCAACGGCCAGGTAGAGACCGATGAGGCTGGCTACGTGGTGGTGGAGCAGCCGTCCACCAAGACCTCGCTGCCAGGTGTCTTTGCCTGCGGTGACTTGGTGGATGACCACTACCAGCAGGCCATCACCGCCGCGGGCTCCGGCTGCCGCGCAGCGATTGATGCGGAACATTTCCTGGCCGAGAACCGTTAGTGATCACATGAGCAACATTAAGAACGTCACTACTGATTCCTTCCGCGCCGACGTCGTGGAGGCAGGCAAGCCCGTCGTCGTGGACTTCTGGGCCGAATGGTGTGGGCCGTGCAAGAAGCTGTCCCCGATCCTCGAGGAGGTCGCCGACGAGCTCGGTGATGACGTCTCCGTGGTCAAGGTCAACGTGGATGAAGAGCGCACCCTGGGTGCTATGTTCCAGATCATGTCCATCCCTTCCGTCCTGATTTTCAAGAACGGCGAGAAGGTCGATGAGTTCGTTGGCCTGCGTTCTAAGGCCGACATCGTGGCACAGGTAAAGAAGCAGCTCTAACTGGTAGTCTTTAACTCGTTGACGGCGCACTAAGGTGCGCCTCCTTGATCACGAAAGGGGTAGGTGTGAACCGCGTTTTACGTGTAGGTGACCAGAGCGTTCGGGTCGCCGAAGCACGCGCAACCCTTGCCCGCCTCGGCCTGATGACTGACTACCAGGGGACCTTGTCCGACTGGAAGAAGCAGAAGTATTCCGAAGCCGATAAGCACTTTGATAGCGAGCTGGCGCAAGTGCTCAAAGCCTTCCAGCAATCCCGCGGCATCGTGCCCAGCGGCGATATTGATGACCTTACTTTGCGTGAGCTGCGTCAGGCTTCCTACACCTTGGGCGCGCGCGTGCTGGCTTATGAACCGGGCAACCTCCAGGTGGGCGATGATGTATCCCAGCTGCAGCAACAGCTCCAGGAACTCGGCTTCTACCAAGAACGCATCGATGGCCATTTCGGCGCCCGCACCTACGCGGCGCTGGCGGAATACCAACTGAACTCCGGCCTGCGCAGCGATGGCATCTGCGGCCCGGCCACCATCAACGCGCTCAACCTGCTGGGTCGGCGCATCACCGGCGGCTCAGCGCACAATATCCAGGAACGCGAACGCGTGCGCAACGCGGGGCCCAAGCTGGCGGGCAAACGCGTGGTGATCGATCCCAGCCTCGGCGGCTTCAACAAGGGCCGCACGGTCAAGGGCCGCTATGGCGACATCACGGAAGAAGAGATCCTCTGGGATCTAGCCGAGCGCGTCGCCGGCCGCATGATTGCCGCCGGCATGGAGACCATCATCTCCCGCCCGCGTACCGATGATCCCTCCATCCACGATCGCGCCGACATCGCCAATGCCTTTGGCGCTGACTTGGTCATTTCACTCGCCTGCGATGAGTACCCCACGGAAAAAGCCAATGGCGTAGCCACCTTCTACTTCGGTTCTGAGTCCGGCAATTCCTCCCTCATTGGGGAGACGCTCTCCGGCTTCATCCAGCGCGAGATCGTTGCCCGCACCGAGCTGGGCAACTGCCGCAACCACGGCCGCACGTGGGCGCTGCTGCGCCTGACGCAGATGCCGGTGGTGCAGGTGGTTCTGGGCTACCTGACCAGCCCGAAGGACGTGGCCATCCTGACTAACCCGGAGTGCCGCGATGACATCGCCGAGGCCATCGTCGTCTCCGTCAAGCGCCTCTACCTCCTCGACGACGACACCGCCGTGACCGGCACGTACCGCTTCGACGAGCTCCTGCGCGCGGAGCGCTCTTCCTAATGGAGCCTAGGGGGTGCCGTCCCAGACGGTTCCCCTCAAATGGTTCCAGTCAAACGGTTTCCTTGCCCCCAAACAAACCTTCTAGGACTTTCCAAAAGGTTCCCTTGCCCCCAACAGAACCGTTTGAGTAGAACCTTCTTACTAGAACCATCCTGTATCTAGGCCAAGGCGCGGGCGAGGAGGTCTTCCACGGCGGCTGCGGTCAGCAGATCGAAGGCAGGCGGCAGCTCGAGGCGCAGGCGCGGCGTGATGGGGTGATCGCGCTCCACCCTGAAACCGGCGGATTCCAGCGTTTCTACCGGTAGTAGGCCGATACGGCCGGGCTTATCCCGCAAAAGATTCTCGGCGGCGCGGGCATCGCGGTAACCAAAGGCCTCAACGGCGCTGGCTTCGCGGGAGGTGAGGTGCATGATGGTGGCATCGAGAAGCACTGCCTCCAAGCCCTTCGCCGCACGGTGCGACTTCACGAACAGGGAGGACACCAGCACCGCGTCCTCCGAAACAGGGGAGGTGGGCAGCTTTGCGGCACCGGGGGCAAGATCGGGCGGGCAGAAGAACACGGTGGCTTCATCACCCACGGTAAACCCGCACTCGCCGCAGCGCAGCAGCGTGGAGCTGATCCATGCTTCCTTCTCGAAGGCCGGATCAGCGACCGTGGTCTTCAGCTCCCAGAAGATGGATCGGGCCGCCAAGGGGTTGATGGCAACGCCTTCGTTGACGGCTTGGACAAGCATGGTCAGCTAGCTGCTTTCCTTGCCCTCAATGAGGGCCAGAATGCGCTCGAAGTCTTCCTGGTCGCCGAATTCGACGACCATCTTGCCCTTGCGCTTGCCCATGGTGACGGTGACCTTGGTGTCAAAGCGATCGGCCAGACGTTCAGCGGAATCGGTAAAGAACTGCGGCTGCGGGGCGGCAGGCTTCTTGCTTGGCTCGGCCGGCTTGCCGTCGCGCTTGTATAGGGTGACGGCTTCCTCCGTGGCGCGCACGGACAGGCCCTCGGCCACGATGCGGTTCGCAATGAGCTCCATGGCCTCGGCATCCGGCAGACCCAGCAGCGCGCGGGCATGGCCACCGGACAAGGTGCCAGCGGCGACGCGCTTCTGCACGCTGACCGGCAGCTTGAGCAGGCGAATCATGTTGGTGACCTGCGGGCGGGAGCGGCCGATGCGATCAGCCAACTCGTTCTGGGTCACGCCGAATTCCTCCAGCAGCTGCTGGTAGGCGTGGGCCTCTTCCAGCGGGTTGAGCTGCACGCGGTGGATGTTCTCCAGAAGCGCATCCCGCAGCAGATCATCATCCTTGGTATCGCGCACAATGGCCGGGATGGTGGCCAGGCCCGCCTTGGAGGAGGCGCGCCAGCGGCGCTCACCCATGATGAGCTCGAAGCCGCCCTCCTCGGCGGGGCGCACAACGACCGGCTGCAGCAGGCCAAACTCCTTGATGGAGTGGACCAGCTCCGCCAACTCATCTTCGTCGAAGACAGAACGCGGCTGCTTCGGGTTGGGCATGATGTCCCCGACGGAGATCTCCCGGTACGTCGCACCAATCACCGAAGGTTTCGCCTGCCGCTTCTTCGAGCCAGTGGACTGCTGGATGGTCGGCGCACCCTGCACCTTCTTTGCCGCAGAGCCCTGAGCCCCGCCGGTCGAAGCGCCGAGGATAATGTCAGCCGCCGAATCCCCAAGACGCGGCTTGCGGGAGGGAGCACCCGGGCCAGACGGAATGAGAGCGGCCAGTCCCTTGCCTAGTCCGCCCTGGCGCTGCTCCGGCTTCTGGTCTGCCTTCTTATCTGCCATGGTGTCCTATCCTTCCAATTCCGCGAAAATCTCTGGGCTCACGCCGATGGCACCCGTGGTGGGGTGCGGCGTGTAGTCTCCGCGCTTGTCCAGCTCGCGTGCGGCGGCGGAGTAGGCGCGGGCGCCTGTCGACGACGGGTCATAAGCGATAACCGTCTTACCATAGCCCGGCGCCTCCGAAACGCGCACGGAACGCGGGATGACGTTGCCCAAAACGACGGCGCCGAATTGCTCACGCACCTCGTTGGCCACCTGCTCAGCCAGCTTGGTGCGGGCATCGAACATGGTGAGCAGCACGCCGGAGATGTGGAGGTCCTCGTTGAGGTGTTCACGGATCATGGAAATATTGCCCAACAGCTGGCCCACGCCCTCCAGCGCGTAGTACTCGCACTGGATGGGGATGATGACTTCCTCCGCACACGTCATCGCATTGATGGTCAGCAGGCCCAGGGAGGGCGGGCAGTCGATGAAGACGTAGTCGAAGCCGTGCTCCTCAAGAAAACCGTTGTGCAGGGCGTCATAAAGGCGGAACTCGCGGCGGACCAGAGAAACCATTTCGATCTCAGCGCCGGCCAGATCAATGGTGGCCGGGATGCAGTAGAGGTTCTCATCGTCGGGGCAGTGCTGCATTGCTTCGTCCGCGCTGCAGTCACCCAAAAGGACCTCATAGCTGGATTTGGTGCCGGAGGTATGCTCCGCGCCTACCGCGGTGGAGGCGTTGCCCTGCGGGTCCAAGTCGATCACCAAGACCTTCTTGCCGGCCTCAGCGAGCGCGGCGGCAAGGTTGACGGCGGAGGTGGTTTTACCCACGCCACCCTTCTGGTTCGCGATGGTGATAAGACGAGGATGAGTCATGCCGTCTACTTTAGTTCACGCGCGGGACACGGATAATCGTGGTGCCGTGGATGGTCATGACCTCGGCTTTTCCGCCACCCGCGCGCTTGATATCGGCAGCGTCGCGCTCCAGCTCCTCATGCACTGAGGAGCCCTTGAGAGCGATCATCTCGCCGCCTTTACGCACCAGCGGCAAGGACCACTTGGCCAGCTTGCCCAGCGGGGCCACCGCGCGGGAGGTCACGATGTCGGCGCCCTGCACCTGCTTTTTCACGGGGCCTTCCTCGGCGCGGCCGCGGATGACGGTGACGTTATCCAGACCCAGCAGGTCGACGACCTCGTTGAGGTAGGTCGAGCGCTTGAGCAACGGCTCGATGAGAGTGATCTTCAGGTCAGGGCGCGCGATGGCAAGCGGGATGCCGGGCAGGCCGGCGCCACTGCCGACGTCGATAAGCGTGGCGCCCTGCGGCATCACCTCCGCGACCACGGCACAGTTGATGAGGTGGCGTTCCCACAGGCGCGGGACCTCGCGGGGGCCAATAAAACCACGAGTGGACCCGTCCGTGGCGAGCGAATCGTGATACTTCTGCGCGAGCGGCAGACGCGATCCGAAGACGTCAGACGGGTCCAGTGGCACAGTGTCGGACACAGATTCAGTCACTGTGAAAACTCCTGGGTTAATTTCTAGTTATTGTTCTTGCGGCGCTGCTTCTTGGAGCGATTGTCCTTCTTGCGTGCACCCGGCTTCGGCGCGGAGGTGCGCTTGAGCTCAGCCTTGGCGGCTGCCTCTTCTTCTTCCTCGCGGTCCATCTTGGCGTAGACGATGCGAGTCTGGAAGAAGGTCCACACGGTGTTGGCCAGCATGTAGAAGAGCAGACCGATGGGCCAAATGAAGCCGGAGAAGACCAGCATGGCCGGCATGAACCACAGCATCATCTTGTTCATCATGGCCATCTGCTGCTGCATCATTTCCGCGTTCTGGCCCTGCGGGGTAGCGGTCTTGCCGGCGGCGCGGCGTGCCTCCTGGCGGTTGAGGGACATGCGGGCGTTGAAGTGCGTGAGCACCGCAATGATGGCGATGAGCGGCACGATAATAACGGCCGCCTGCATGGTGGTGGTTTCCTTAACGATCTCCAGACCGGAGTTCAGGCTCAGGTTGGCCACCAGCGGCACGCCGAAGATCTTCGCATCCACGAACTGCTTCACCAGCTCGGGCTTGAAGATGTAGTTGGCGATGGAGGCGTTCATTTCCTCTGACATCGCCTCACCGGCCGGGTGCCCGATACCACCGGCGACGGCCACAGTACGGTCGAAGGAACGCAGCACGTGGAAGAGACCAATGAACATGGGGATCTGCGCGAACATGGGCAGGCAGCCCGCCACGGGACGCACGCCGGCTTCCTTGTAGATGCGCTGCATCTCCTGCGCCGCCTTGGTCTGGTCATTGGCGTACTTGGTGCGCAGCTCTTGGATTTGCGGCTGGATCTCCTGCATCTTGCGTGAAGAGCGCAGCTGGGTGATGGTCGGCTTGACCATGATGGCCTTGAGCGTCCACGTCAGCAGGACGATGGCGATGATCCAGGTTCCGCCCCATGCGGAATCGAGGACGAAGCTCAAGAGCCAATGCCAGAACCACAAGACGGCTGAAATTGGCCAATAGATGAAATTAAGCACGAGAGTTGTTTACCTCAGTTGTTGTTTGGTCGGTACCGGATCAAACCCACCCGGGTGCCAGGGACCGCACTTGCATAACCTGGCGAGCGCCATGCCCGTTCCCTTGAAGGCTCCATGGATGGAGATGGCTTCGAGGGCATAGGCACTGCACGTCGGTTCAAAACGACAGGTGGAGACCATCTTAAGGCCTGACACATGCTTTTGGTAGAAGCGCACCCCGTAAACCAAGACCCTGCCGAACCCGCGGGCTTCGGGGATCTCTTGGCCTTGGGAGTTCAGATATCCCATGTGCTTAACGCTTTGCGGATATCACGCTCAAGACGCTGGCTGGTGGCCTCGCTGCTGGCGGGCAGCGCACGAATAACGATGTCGACATTGGCGGGTAAAGCTTTCCCGTTGACTCCATCGCGCATGAGCGACATGCACACATGACGAAGCCGCCGGGAGGTGCGGTGGCGAACCACGGCATTCCCGACGGCTTTCGACACAATGAGGCCGAACCGCGGCCCAGTGGCCGCGATGTCGTCTTCACCGTCATTAAAGCGCAAATGCACGACGGCAGTGCGCGTGCCCGCCCGGCGCCCGCCCTTGATGGTCCGCCGAAACTGCCTCGGGGACGTGAGCTTGTGCTGGGCTGGAAGCATGAATTAAGCGGTGAGCTTAGCGCGACCCTTCTTGCGACGAGCGGCGACGATAGCGCGGCCGGCGCGGGTGCTCATGCGGGTACGGAAGCCGTGCTTGCGAGCGCGACGACGGTTGTTCGGCTGGAAGGTACGCTTACCCTTTGCCACGATTAACTCCTTGAAGTTGTTGGTGGATGGCACAGCCCAGCGCCGCCGGCGCTCAGGCTTAAACATCCACTGATGAATGGTGTACGTGGGGATGAGGCTTCGCACTTGAAGCGCCATGAGGCGTGGCGAGGCATTCCCACATGCAACATGTGCACCATGCACTGTTGCGATAGACCATCACAGGTTACGTGACAGGTAGCGCGCTAAACAAATCGACACACTGGGTGTCCCCGAAATTACAAGGATGTTTTTATCCGCAGCTAGAGCGCCACTTTTCACCCACATGCTGCGCGGTCAACGCCTCCTCCCACCGACCGTGGCGCGGTCGAGCCGCGGTCGCGCCAGGCGTGCAAAGAAGTGCGTTAGACAGCATCCCCATAACGCGGTACAACTGAGGAATCTAATTCCACAGCCGCCCACAGGGTGTGGATAACTCTCAATCATGACTTGAGACTTTTGCTATTTGAGCAGGTCAACTGCATTAAGGAGCCGATGTAAAGTTATCCACAGCCATGAGATAGGCTGTGGATAAACCACCTATTCACACCTGTGGATAACTTTGTGGAATCCGAGGTTACACACTAAAACATCGTGTGGAATCCCCGGTGGAAATCACAAGAAATTGGAATTTCCGCATCCCCGTCTCTTCCTCATCCGTCCATCCGTCCCCGATCCAACCCACGTTCACGCAGTACATACTGCGGCCCTGAAGCCTCTCTTTCAGGCACGTAAGTAGCTGTGGCCGGCCCCACCCGCCGGCACCGCGTGGCCGTGAAGCACACAGAAGGTAGGCGTTTTGTCTGATCCGCAAGCAGCCCTAAGGGCCAGCTGGAAAGCTGTGGTCAGTGATTTGCTGGCACAGTCCGAACAACCGAACTCGGACGTTCCCAACTTCACCCACAGCCAACGCCTCAACCTCCAGCTCGTAGAGCCCATCATGATCGGGGATGGCTACGCGTTGATTGCCGCCCCGCACGAGAATGCCAAGAGTGTTATTGAGGCTGAGCTGGGGGAGTACATCACCCGCGCTCTGTCGCAGCACATGGGCCGGCCGTGTTCCTTGGCCGTGACCATTGCCGCGCCCCCGCAGCCTGCTCCGCAGGAAGAACCCGAAGCTCCCGCCCCCCAGCGCCCCATTCAGACCGAGGCACCGGAGTACGGCATGGGCCACCAGGCTCAGTCTTTCCAACAAGCCATGCCGCCCACGCCACCGACCCAGCCGGCCCAACCCGCTCCGCCCGCTCATCATCAGCCGCGCTCATGGGATGCCGCGCATTCCCCGGCCAGCCTGGATGAGTTGGCTCAGCACTACAGCGAACAGCAACACACCGCTCCCAGCGGCTACCCGGACTACTCGGAGGCAGCCGGCGCGCGCATTCCGCGCGAGGAACCTGCGCACAACCCAAACCACGAAAAATCTCTCAACCCGAAACACACTTTTGAGAACTTCGTCATCGGTTCCTCCAACCGTTTTGCCAACGGTGCCGCCGTGGCGGTGGCGGAAAACCCCGCCCGCGCCTATAACCCACTGTTCATTTGGGGCGGCTCCGGGCTGGGCAAGACGCACCTGTTGCACGCGGCCGGCAATTACGCCCAGGTCCTGCACCCGGGCCTGCGGGTGAAATATGTGTCCTCGGAGGAATTCACCAACGATTACATCAACTCACTGCGTGATGACCGCCAAGAATCCTTCAAGCGCCGCTACCGCAACCTGGACATCCTCATGGTCGATGACATCCAGTTCTTGGAAGGCAAGGAGTCCACGCAGGAAGAGTTCTTCCACACCTTCAATGCGCTGCACCAGGCCAATAAGCAGATCATTTTGTCCTCCGACCGCCCGCCGAAGCAGCTGACCACCCTGGAGGATCGCCTCCGCACCCGCTTTGAGGGTGGTCTGATTACGGATATTCAGCCGCCAGACCTGGAGACCCGCATCGCCATCCTCATGAAGAAAGCTTCTGCGGACGGCACAGACGTCGATCGCTCGGTCCTCGAGCTCATCGCCTCCCGCTTCGAATCCTCAATTCGCGAGCTGGAAGGTGCG
Organism: Corynebacterium sp. c25Ua_47; assembly: GCF_039907205.1. Taxonomy (NCBI): domain Bacteria; kingdom Bacillati; phylum Actinomycetota; class Actinomycetes; order Mycobacteriales; family Corynebacteriaceae; genus Corynebacterium; species Corynebacterium sp. c25Ua_47. The sequence continues at coordinate 51,330 of NZ_JASBOH010000011.1, forward strand.
CTCATCCGTGTGTCTGCTTACTCTTCCTTGGTCAATGAGCCGATCAGCCTAGAGATGGCGGAGATTGCCCTGCACGATTTGGCCCCGGATTCCGCGGATCGCCAGATCACCGCGGCGGCCATCATCGAGGTCACGGCGGACTACTTCAACATCGACGTGGACACCCTGCGCGGTTCCGGGAAGAAGCGCGCCGTTGCCCACGCCCGCCAGCTGGCGATGTACCTGTGCCGCGAGCTCACCGAGCTGTCCCTGCCGAAGATCGGTGATCAGTTCGGCGGCAAGGACCACACCACCGTCATCTATGCCGACCGCAAGATCCGCAAGGAAATGACAGAAAACCGCAACACCTACGACGAGATCCAGGCGCTGACCCAGCGCGTGAAGAACCACAACCAGCGTTAGCACCACGCAGCGCTTGGCGACGTCCCCTCCCACCCCGCACAACCTCCGCGCGGGCGTGGGCCGGGGCGTCTTTTTGATCGGTGAAGACTTATCCACATAGTTATTCACAGCTGTGTAATTTCACTGTTGTAATTTGTAGATCCTCGTCACGTTTTCTTCTTCCACAGCAGATCAGCAGCCTCTTCAGCCTTGTGAGCAACCCTGTGATCAGCGGCGATAGATCTGGGGATGGATTGTGGATAACTTCGGCCCCGACCGAGTTACTCACATTTCTTGTCATTTGATCACAGTGATCCCACACCCTCACTCACAGATCGGTTCGCGGCTGAGAGCTTGGCCTTTGCTGGGTTGTCCACAGATCCCACAGCGCTTATTACTACTCCTATTTTGTTTTCTCCCTAACTAAGAAGAAAAAGGATGTGTGTGATTCGCCGGCGCCCAGCCTGGCCGCACGGTCTCATCGAGGGCCGAAGAGGCGAATGACAAAACTCCTGTGGTTCGGTGCTGATCCTGTAAGTTGGAGTGAGCTTGCAAGAATCTTCCATCCGGAACTAGAGGAGCGTCTCACCATCATGGAGCAGTCCGTGTCATTTCGCGTTGCCAAAGATGATCTCGCTAACGCCGTAGCGTGGGTCGCGCGCAGCCTTCCTTCGAAGGTCACCCAACCAGTACTGCGCGCCATGCTGATCACCGCGGATGACAATGGTTTGGAATTCACGGGCTTCGACTACGAGGTGTCGACTCGCGTGCGCATCGCCGGCATGGTGGATGAGCCGGGACGTATCGCGGTGGCCGGTAAGTTGCTCTCTGACATCGTCGCTTCCTTGCCCAACAAGGAAATTGAGATGACGCAGGAGGACAACAAGGTTCTCTTGGTTTGTGGTTCCTCCCGCTTCGAGCTGCCGCTCATCCCGCTGGATGATTACCCGCAGTTGCCGGTCCTTCCGGAGGTCACCGGCACGATCAACCCGCAGCTTTTCGTGGAAGCCATCAGCCAAGTTGTCGCCGCTGCCGGCAAGGATGACACCCTGCCCATGCTCACCGGCGTGCACATCGATATCAATGGCTCCCACGTGCAGATGACGGCGACGGACCGCTTCCGCCTGGCCATGCGCACCTTCGAGTGGGATCCGGTATCCCCCGACGTGGAGGCCAAGCTCCTCGTCCCGGCAAAGACGCTGCAGGAGACCGGCCGCTCCCTCGACACACACCTCAACATCCCGGTGGAGATCGCCGTAGGCACGGGTGAGAACATCGCTGCGGAAGGTTTATTCGGCCTGCATGCCGATAACCGCGAGACCACCACGCGCATGCTCGATGCAGATTTCCCGAATGTGGCACCCCTGCTGCCGAAGACCCACACGGCCATGGCCAGCATTGAGGTCGCACCGCTGCAGGAAGCCATCCGCCGCGTATCCCTGCTGACGGACCGCAACGCTCAGATCCGCATGGAGTTCAGCGAAGGTGAAGTGACCTTGGCCGCCGGCGCCGATTCCGGCCGCGCAAGCGAGTCCCTGCCCTGTGCTTTCAACGGCCGCGACAACTTCGTCATTGCGTTTAACCCGTCCTACCTCAAGGATGGTTTGGCCGTGGTCCACACGGACCGCGTGGTCTTCGGCTTTACCGAGCCCTCGCGCCCGGCGATTATGATTCCGGAGCCGGAGGAGCTGCCGGAGGCCAACGAGGATGGCTCTTTCCCCACCCCGGAGACTGACTTCACCTACCTGCTGATGCCAGTGCGCTTGCCGGGCTAGGCCATATGTTTATTCGCGATCTCGATGTCAGGGACTTTCGCTCCTGGCCCGAGCTCACTCTCAGGCTGCAACCGGGGATTACCCTTTTTATCGGCCGCAATGGTTTTGGCAAGACCAATATCGTCGAAGCCATCGGCTATGTTGCCCACCTGTCCTCACATCGCGTCGCCCACGACGCCCCGCTCGTGCGCCACGGTGCAACCAACGCCCGGATTTCCGCCACGGCGGTCAACCAGGGGCGCGAGCTTACCGCGCACCTGCTCATCAAACCCCACGCGGCGAACCAAGCGCAGATCAACCGCACGCGCCTGAAATCCCCGCGGGAGCTGCTCGGCGTTGTGCAAACAGTGCTCTTTTCCCCGGAGGATCTATCCCTCGTGCGGGGCGAACCGGCAACGCGCCGCCAGTATTTGGATGACATCATTGCCTCCCGCACGCCGCGCCTGGCGGGTATCAAGGCCGACTATGACAAGGTGCTCAAGCAGCGCAACGCGCTGTTGAAGTCGGCGTCACCGAGCCTGCGCCGCGGCTACAATGACAGCGACGGCGCCTCAGCACTAGCCACCCTCGACGTGTGGGATACGCAGCTGTCTTCGCTCGGCGCGCAGGTGATCCAGGCACGCCTGGCGCTTGTCGACGAACTCCGCGAGCTCATCCCCGCCGCCTATGCCGGCCTAGCTCCGGAATCGCGCCCCGCGGCCATCGAGTACAAGTCCACGGTGGATACCTCCGACCGCGAGGTCATCGAGGCCATGATGCTCACTGAGCTAGCAAATAAACGCCAGCGCGAGATCGAACGAGGTATCTCGCTCGTCGGCCCGCACCGCGATGACCTCGTGCTCAACCTGGGGACGAGCCCCGCCAAGGGCTTTGCCAGCCACGGCGAAACCTGGTCTTATGCCATCTCCCTGCGCCTAGCGGAGTTCAACCTGCTGCGCCAGGATGGCACTGATCCGATCCTCATCCTCGACGATGTCTTTGCTGAACTCGATGCCAAGCGCCGCGAGAAGCTCGTCCATCTCGCCGCAGGTGCGGAACAGGTACTCATCACCGCGGCGGTGGATGAGGATTTGCCCGGCAACCTGCAGCCCATTGAGCGCTTCACCGTCAGCGTGCGCGATACCGACGAGGGCCGGGTATCAGAGATCGCACCGTACGATGCGGGCGGTGAAAGCGATGACTGAGCAGGAATTTGATCCGGTCAAAGCGCTCTTTGAGCGCACCCGAAACACGTCGAAAAATCCGCCGAAGCTCAATAAACCGGCCCCCAAGATGAACCTGGCGCCAACGTCACAAGAACAGCAGCCGAAGCCTTTTCGGCGCGGGCGGCCGAGTGGCCCCGACGGTCGCCGCCGGCGCCGCAGCCTCGAGATCCCTAGCCTCGGCGCGCAGATCCAACGCGAGATTGGCAAGCGCGGCTGGGAGCACGAATTAGCTCATGGCTGGGTCATGGGCAATTGGGAAAACCTCGTGGGCGAGCGCATCGCCGCGCATACTCAGCCGCTCACCATCAAGGAGCAGGTTGTTTACGTGGCGTGCGATTCCTCCAGCTGGGCCACTGAGCTGCGCTACCTGCAGCGGCCCATCTTGCAGAAGATCGCGGACCGCCTGGGCCCGGACGTGGTGGTTAAGCTCCACATTCAAGGACCCAAGCAGCACCGAAACTATGAGGGCCGCCAATGGGTCAAGCCGCAAGGCTCACAGGATACGTACGGCTGATCGGGGCGATCGCGAAATTCACGCAAATTTGGGGCTCTCACGGGCGTGCACTGTCCTCGCGTGGGGGGACACAGTGTAGAATGGCTAAAGTCTTAGATTTAGCTCTAGCCAAAAGGAGTACACGAATCCGTGGCTGAACAACACGCATATGATGCGGGGTCAATTACGATTCTGGAGGGCCTTGAGGCCGTCCGTAAGCGCCCCGGTATGTACATCGGTTCCACCGGTGCCCGCGGCCTGCACCACCTGATTTGGGAGATCGTCGACAACTCCGTCGATGAGGCAATGGCGGGCTATGCCGACAAGGTCATTGTCACCCTCCGTGAGGACGGGGGCATCGAGGTCATCGATAACGGCCGTGGTATCCCGGTCGAAATGCACGCCTCCGGTATCCCTACCGTCCAGGTGGTTATGACCCAGCTGCATGCCGGCGGTAAGTTCGACTCTGAATCTTATGCCGTGTCCGGTGGTCTGCACGGCGTGGGTATCTCCGTAGTCAACGCACTGTCCACCCGCGTCGAGGCGGACATCAAGCGCGATGGCAAGCACTGGTACCAGAACTTCAACAACGCCATCCCCGATGAGCTGGTAGAAGGCGATAATGCCCGCGGCACCGGCACCACGATCCGCTTCTGGCCGGACCCGGAAATTTTCGAAACCGTCGAGTTCAACTACGACACCATCGCCCGCCGCCTGCAGGAGATGGCCTTCCTGAACAAGGGTCTGACCATTGTTCTGCGTGACGAGCGCGCCATCTCCAAGGAGCAGGCCGAGCTCGAGGAGATCGCCGAGGCCGGCGATTCCGCCGTCAGCCTGAGCTCCCTGGATAACAAGGACGAAGCCGGCCAGGAGGGCGAGGACGGCGAGGGCAAGACTTCCAAGAAGAAGAAGGAAGTCACCTACCACTACCCGAACGGTCTGCAGGACTACGTTGCGCACCTCAACAAGAACAAGTCCGCCATCCACCCCACCATCGTTGCCTTCGACGTTAAGGGTGAGGACCATGAGGTGGAAATCGCGCTGCAGTGGAACCAGGGCTACAAGCAGTCCGTCCACACCTTCGCCAACACCATTAACACTCACGAAGGCGGCACGCACGAGGAAGGCTTCCGCGCGGCTCTGACCACCCTGATGAACCGCTACGCCAAGGAGCACAAGCTCCTCAAGGAAAAGGATGGCAACCTCTCCGGCGATGACTGCCGTGAAGGCCTTGCTGCCGTTATTTCCGTCAAGGTGGCGGACCCGCAGTTCGAGGGCCAGACCAAGACCAAGCTCGGTAACTCGGAGATCCGCGGCTTTGTCCAGCGCTCTGTCAACGAGCACCTCAACGATTGGTTCGACGCCAACCCGGCTGAGGCCAAGGTCATTATCAACAAGGCCGTGTCCTCCGCGCACGCCCGCGTAGCCGCGCGTAAGGCACGTGAGTTGGTGCGTCGTAAGTCCGCCGGCGACCTCGGTGGCCTGCCCGGCAAGCTGGCGGATTGCCGCTCCAAGGATTCGAAGCTTTCTGAGCTTTACATCGTGGAGGGTGACTCCGCAGGTGGTTCCGCGAAGGGCGGCCGCGATTCCATGTTCCAGGCCATCCTGCCGCTGCGCGGCAAGATCCTCAACGTGGAAAAGGCCCGCATGGACAAGGTTCTCAAGAACGCTGAGGTCCAGGCCATCATCACCGCCTTGGGCACCGGTATCCACGAAGAGTTCGATATTTCGAAGCTGCGCTACGACAAGATCGTGCTCATGGCCGATGCCGACGTGGACGGCCAGCACATCGCCACGCTGCTTCTGACCCTGCTCTTCCGCTTCATGCCGCAGCTGGTCGAGGATGGCCACGTGTACCTGGCGAATCCGCCGCTGTACAAGCTGAAGTGGGGCAAGGGCCAGCCGGGCTATGCCTTCTCCGATGCTGAGCGTGACAAGCTGCTTGCCGAAGGCTTGGAGCAGGGACGCAAGATCAACAAGGACGACGGCATCCAGCGCTACAAGGGTCTGGGTGAGATGAACGCTTCCGAGCTCTGGGAGACCACCCTGGATCCGACGACCCGCGTCCTGCGCCGCGTGGACCTGGAAGATGCGCAGCGCGCCGATGAGCTCTTCTCCATCCTCATGGGTGATGACGTGGCCGCCCGCCGCTCCTTCATTACCCGCCGCGCGAAGGACGTCCGCTTCCTCGACGTCTAAGACGTCTCAAAGCACGAGCCCACAGGGGAACAAGAGAAAGCAAGAAAAAGACCAGCCCTCAGAAAGAGGTGCTGGTCTTTTGTTCTTCGGTGCCTACGACACGGAGAGTTAATCCACTTATACGGTATCCATGTGGCGCTGCAGAACACGGCCGATGGTTGCCACGTTGGGCTCCAGGATGGAAGAGGCCTTGCCACGCAGCGACTTGTAGGTGCGCGCGATGCCGGGGGCCTTAATGTCCTTGGCGGCCCTATCAGCCGCAGCCATGATGGCTTCGGTAACTTCGCCGCTGCGTCCGTCGAGGTAGGTGCCGAAATCGGACTGCTCAGAGCCTTCAAATTCCTTCCAGTAGGAATCCAGGGTGTTGAGCAGCTCCGGCAGCATCTGGTTGATTCCCTTGGACAGAACCTTGGAATCCGCCTTCTTTGCGGCCACTAGGGCGCCCTTGAAGGCCATGCCGGTGATACCAGTCAGCGATGCTACGGCGTCATCTGCTGCCGTGGACAAGTCCGCCACCACGGCGTTGCGGGTAGGGGACTGGAGGAGTTGGGAGAGGTTTGTCATACAGGCGAGCTTACTGTGCCGGGGCGCTGGAGCCTGCCTTGAGCGCGGCAATCTGGTCAGCAATCTCTGGGAAACCATTGGTGCGGGCCAGGCGCTCGAGGTCGAAGTCGAGACCACCCTCGTAGAGGCGGTTGTGCTCGGACGAACCGGAGGAGCCTGCCATGCCGATCTGCGCGGCGAATTCATCGGCTTGGGCGCGTAGAGCAGGGTTGTTATCCACGACGAGCTTGAGCAGCGCCATCGCAGCAGCAATGGAACCGCCGATGATGAGCGTCATGTCGATGGGCGTGGAGCCAGTCAGGGAGGAGCCGGCTTCGCCCTGCTGGAAGTCGGGGTTGGTGGGCCAGTTATTATCGGCGGTCGTAGCGCTCGCGGCGGGGGCTACGGCAGTGGTGAGGGTGGTAGCCACAACGCCGGCGGCGAGGAACTTCTTCAAGGACATGGAGGACATAGGGAATTCCTTTCTCAGAAGGGAATAGAGACTTCTTTATCACGTTTAACTTACATAACTTCTGCAACAGAAAGATAGACCTGCGCGCACAATCGCGCGAATTCTTCATTCTTTCCGCTCAACGCGGGAACTGAGCGCAAGACCGTCTCCAGCGACTGTGCCGCCGTAGCGCGGCTGCCGTGCACGGCAATTCCCTCGATGGTCGCCGTGCTCGCGGAGGCCGCGGCGGCTAGGGCGGCGAAGTTAGTGATCCGCACGCGATATACCCGACAGAATTCCCGCGCGACTACAACGAGTTGCTCCACATTCACTGATGCACCTCTCGTGCTCGGCGGATCTCCGCCTCCAATTCCGAGCGCCCGGGCAGCAGCCGGCGGGCGGTGTCTTGCACAGCGGCATCCGACAAGGTCCGTGCGGCCGCCGCGATGATGGCGCGCACCACCGCCTCGTGCTTGGAAGTACCTTGCGCGGAAGCCAATAAGGTCAGCGCGTGGTCTTGCTCTGGGGTCAGGCGCAGTGTCATAGCCATGGTGGGAATGGTATCACCGTGATACCACTACTGCGCCAGAAACAGCCTCAGAGGTCCTTAAACGGTACGATAGGGCCTTATGAGTGATAACAACGGTGATCTTTTCGATCGCATCCAACCAATTGACATCAATGAGGAGATGGAGTCGAGCTACATCGACTACGCCATGTCCGTCATCGTCGGCCGCGCCCTGCCGGAGGTGCGCGACGGCCTCAAGCCGGTTCACCGTCGCATCCTCTACGCCATGTATGACTCCGGCTACCGCCCGGACCGTGGCTATGTAAAGTCCGCGCGTCCGGTCTCGGACACGATGGGCCAGTTCCACCCGCACGGTGACGTCGCCATCTACGACACCCTCGTGCGCTTGGCCCAGCCGTGGAACATGCGCTACCCGCTGGTCGACGGCCAAGGTAACTTCGGCTCCCGCGGTAATGACGGCCCGGCAGCTATGCGTTACACCGAGTGCCGCATGACGCCGCTGGCCATGGAGATGGTCCGCGATATCCGCGAAAACACCGTCGACTTCGCACCGAACTACGACGGCAAGACGCAGGAACCGACGATTCTGCCCTCCCGCGTTCCGAACCTGCTGATGAACGGTTCCGGCGGTATCGCTGTTGGTATGGCCACCAACATTCCGCCGCACAACCTGAACGAGCTGGCGGAAGCCATTTACTGGCTGCTGGATAACCCGAATGCTTCCGAGGAAGAAGCTTTGGCTGCCTGTATGGAGCGCGTTAAGGGCCCGGATTTCCCGACTGCGGGCCTCATCGTGGGTGACCAGGGCATCAAGGATGCCTACACCACCGGCCGCGGTTCCATCCGCATGCGCGGCGTGACCTCCATTGAGGAGGTGGGCAACCGCCAGACCATCGTTATCACTGAGCTGCCCTACCAGGTCAACCCGGACAACATGATTTCCAATATCGCGGAGTCTGTGGTCAACGGCAAGATCGCCGGAATCGCCAAGATCGAGGATGAATCCTCCGACCGCGTGGGTATGCGCATCGTGGTCACCCTCAAGCGTGACGCCGTAGCCCGCGTTGTCCTTAATAACCTGTACAAGCACTCCCAGCTGCAGACCTCCTTCGGCGCCAACATGCTTTCCATCGTGGATGGCGTGCCGCGCACCCTGCGCCTGGATCAGATGCTGAGCTACTACGTGGCCCACCAGATCGAGGTCATCGTCCGCCGTACCCAGTACCGCCTCGATGAGGCCGAAAAGCGCGCCCACATTCTGCGCGGTCTGGTTAAGGCGCTCGACATGCTCGATGAGGTCATCGCGCTCATCCGCCGTTCCCCCACGGTTGATGAGGCACGCGAGGGCCTAAAGGCGCTTCTTGACGTCGACGATGTCCAGGCCGATGCCATCCTTGCCATGCAGCTGCGCCGCCTGGCCGCGCTGGAGCGCCAGAAGATTATCGATGAGTTGGCGGAGATCGAGGAGATCATCGCGGACCTCAAGGACATCCTGGCCCGTGAGGAGCGCCAGCGTCAGATCGTCCACGATGAGCTGGAGGAGATCGTCGAAAAGTACGGCGATGAGCGCCGTACCCAGATCGTTGCCGCTTCCGGCGACGTCAGCGATGAGGACCTCATCGCTCGCGAGAACGTCGTGGTCACCATTACCGCTACTGGCTACGCCAAGCGCACCAAGGTCGATGCTTACAAGGCCCAGAAGCGCGGCGGCAAGGGCGTGCGCGGCGCGGAGCTGAAGCAGGATGACATTGTGAAGAACTTCTTCGTCTGCTCCACGCACGATTGGATCCTGTTCTTCACCAACTTCGGCCGCGTCTACCGCCTCAAGGCCTACGAGCTTCCGGAGGCGGGCCGCACCGCTCGTGGCCAGCACGTGGCTAACCTGCTGGAGTTCCAGCCGGAGGAGAAGATCGCTCAGGTCATTCAGATCCAGTCCTACGAGGACGCCCCATACCTGGTCCTTGCTACCCAGCAGGGCCGCGTAAAGAAGTCCCGACTGACCGATTACGAGTCCGCACGTTCCGCCGGCCTCATCGCTATCAACCTCAACGAGGGCGATGCGCTGATCGGCGCCCAGCTGGTCAACGAGGGCGATGACATCCTGCTGACCTCTGAGCAGGGTCAGGCAATCCGCTTCACCGCGGACGATGACCAGCTGCGCCCGATGGGCCGCGCTACCGCCGGCGTGAAGGGCATGCGCTTCCGCGGCGATGACCAGCTGCTGTCCATGTCCGTGGTCAATGACGGCCAGTTCCTCCTGGTAGCTACCTCCGGCGGTTACGGCAAGCGCACCGCCATTGAGGAGTACACCCCGCAGGGCCGCGGTGGCCTCGGCGTGATGACCTTCAAGTACACGCCAAAGCGCGGCAAGCTCATTGCAGCAATCGCCGTCGACGAGGACGACGAGATCTTTGCCATCACCTCTGCAGGTGGTGTTGTCCGCACCGAAGTCAACCAGATTCGCCCGAGCTCCCGCGCCACCATGGGCGTGCGCTTGGTCAACCTGGCCGACGACGTCGAGCTGCTGGCTATCGACCGCAATGTTGAAGACGACGGTGAGGAGGACGCCCAGGCAGTTGCCAAGGGTGAAAAGTCTGTCGAGGACGTCAAGCCCGAACACCTCAAGCTTGGAGAGAACTCCAAGCCGGAAAAGGGCGAAGACAAGGACTCCGATAAGGACGAGGAGTAACCCATGATTGGACGAGAGCTTCAACTAGCCCGGATTTCGCCCATGTCGGCGTTCCGCGTTGGCTTGGCCATGTCCCTCGTCGGCCTCGTGGCCTGGATCATCGCCGTGTGCCTGCTGTACATCGGCCTTGACCAGGCGGGCATCTGGGATTCCCTCAACAGCCTTGTTGGCGGTGTCGGCGGCGGATTTGAGGTCTCCTTCGGATTGGTAGTCTCTGCAGCCGCCCTGTTCGGCGCCATCATCGCCGTCCTGATGACGATCCTGGCGCCGCTCATGGCTGTTATATATAACGCCATCGTGGACGTCTTCGGTGGATTCAAGATCCGCCTGCAAGATGAGCCGCATCAATAGCGATACAAAGTGAAGTAAAACCAGCTTCAAATACTGCATATGACCAGGCGATTTGTAATAAATCGCCGGTCCTATGTAGAGTAACTACTCGTTCCGGTCAAGGGCCTATAGCTCAGTCGGTTAGAGCGCATCGCTGATAACGATGAGGTCGCTGGTTCGATTCCAGCTAGGCCCACCACGGAACAATGGGGCATTAGCTCAATTGGTAGAGCATCTGCTTTGCAAGCAGAAGGTCAGGAGTTCGATTCTCCTATGCTCCACAATATAAATAAGGAAAGACGCTCAGCGACGACAACGAAGCTGGGTGTCTTTCCTTTTTCCACTTAAGCCCCACGAAGGCCCACAGGAACCACCCGTTCCAGGTATCAGGGGGAGTGAGGGGTGAAAATTGGGCCGACACCCTAGCAAGTGCAATGACATTCGTGTAATTATTACCCAGATAGGGGTAGTTCATTCACAGTTGTCACAAAGGTTCGAAATAGTTTCAATTTCAACTCCTGTATAGAAGAAGGCCATCTACCAGCAAAAATGCGAGGCATCGCCGCCAGCTGGTTGGAAAAAGTTTAAAAATAAGTTGTGTTTGACTGGAAAGACCCGCCAGACTTCGATAATCTTGCTGCAGCGACAAAAGCTGCACTACTCGTTGAGAATGTGAAGATCATTCATGAAGAACGATTGCTAGCGTCGCCCTACACGACGGTTATCGTAAGATAATTTTCACAGTCCGACCTCAACTCTCATAGGGGAATTACATGTTCAAGAACCGTGTTCGCACCGCCGCTCTCGCAGGTGCTATCGCAGTTGCCACCGGTGTCTCCGGTGTTGCAGTCCCGGCTTTCGCTCAGGACACCAACACTTCCAACATCCAGGGCGGCGGCTTCAACGAGCCGGACGCATCCCTGGGCAAGGACGTTGAAGCTAAGAACGTCACCGAGGCTCAGCTCCGCGATCTCGTAGCTGCAACCGACCACTACATCGTTAACAACAACCAGTTTGTTGAGCTGTTCAATGCAGCTTCTAACGCCAACACCGATGGTCTTGACCGCTCTGAGCAGGCAGACCACAAGGCTTACCAGGCTGCAGCCAACGAGGCTACCAAGCAGCTCGCACAGGCTGAGAAGAACGTTCAGGCTGCTCGCGCTTCCGTAGCTTACGCTCTGCAGAATGACAAGTCCGCAGACAAGGCTTGGGAGAACTACGAAGAGAAGGCCTTCGACTACAACACCACCGTCACCAACATCTCCGGTGGCAAGGTTTACGGCGACGGCGAGCCTAAGGAAGGCCTGCTGGCAAGCGACCTGAAGAAGGCCGAGGAGCTTTCGAAGAAGGTTAACCTTCCGGCACTTCAGGCTCCGAAGCTGAACCAGGTTGATCCGGAGGACTTCAACTCCGTTCAGAAGACCCCGGCAGAGAACATCAAGATCTTCGAAGAGACCATCGAGACCTACAAGGAGCGCCTCGATTACACCGGTTGGCGCGGTGCTGATGAGTCCGATAAGAACTACATCGACCGTGACTACATCCCGCTCGTTAAGGAGCTGATCGCTGACGCTGAGATGCTGCTCGAGCAGCTGAAGGCAGACGGTGCAGAGCTGGAAGAGGCTCGCAAGGCCGCCCTCGAGGCTTCCCGCGGTGCTCAGGGTAGCGACATCCTCGTACGCCAGGGCTACCTGGACCAGGCATACGCTCAGGTCCGCGTCCTGCGCGCAATGGAGACCGAGTTCGCTATCGGCGCTCGCGTCCTCGAGCTGCGTGAGTCTGACGAGAACGGCACCGTCGTTGTTAACGGCGAGCAGAAGACCCTGCGCGAGGCTTACGCTGAGCTCATCGCTCACAACACCGGCATTGTCTCCAAGGCCAAGAACGAAAACTACGAGGCTTACAAGGCACAGAAGGAGAAGTTCAAGGGCTTCAAGAACTGGGCTTCCGACAAGGCTAACTTCGACGGCAACCGCATCTGGGCTCCGCAGATTCCGGCCGACTTCGTGGACCCGGAGAGCCCGTGGGGCAACACCCTGGTCGCTGTCTGGGACGGCGGCACCGACGAGGAGCGCCTCGACTACCTGGCAATGAAGGTTGCTGCTCAGCAGGACTTCTTCGGCCCGAACAACACCAACCTTGAGTACGAAGAGGCTTACCGCCAGGTCCTCAACGCTGACAATGGCGTTAAGAAGGACATCGCTGACTCCAAGGCTGCTGAGGAGCAGGCTAAGGCTGAGAAGGAGCGCGCTGAGCAGGAGGCCAAGGAGCGCCAGCGTATCGCTGACGCCCTCGAGAACCTGGCTAACGGTGGCAACAAGGGCGGCGACAACGGCTCCAACGACGGCGCTACCAAGCCGGGCAACAACAAGGACGACAAGTCCTCCGACATCAAGGACAAGCTGTCCAACGATGGCAAGCCGACCCCGCTCGCTATCTTCGGCATCGTCGCTGGTGTCCTGGCCGCAATCGCAGCTGCTTTCCCGGCAATTGCTAAGGCTCTGAACATCAAGCTCCCCTTCTAATTCAAGCTAGCTTGAATCGGCTTCGCCCCTAACGGAGCCAGAGCTTAGGAAGCACCCCACCAAATGGTGGGGTGCTTCTTTTTGGTTTGTTAGCCCAGCTCCGAACCGGATACACGGATTGTTCCCATTTCAGACGGACTCGCGCAAAGAAGACGCCGTAGGAGCAAGCTATTGTCTTAGCTTGCTCCTACGGCATGAGCTGATTTAGGGGTGTTGCCTTGTCGTCTAGCTGCTGAGGTACTGGCGTCCAGGTTCGGGGTTAGGGATGAGGGTGTCTAGCGATACTGGCTCTAAACCTTTGGCGCGGAGGCCGTCAATAACGCATGGGGCGGCGTCGACAGTCGTGGCGTGAATGTCATGCATGAGGATGATGTCGCCTGCTTGGGCGCCGTCAACGGCTGCTGCGCAGATATGGTCGGAGTTGCGGTCCTTCCAATCTAGGGTGTCAACGCTCCAGAGGGCTTGTGCTTGTCCGTTGTTCTTGGCCGCGTTGGCGACGGTTTGGTTTGTTGCGCCATACGGTGGGCGTACCCAACGAGGGCTCTCTCCTGTTGCTGCCGTGATGGCAGCGGCACCTGATTTGATTTCCGCGTCAACCTCATTCGCGGGAAGCTTGTTTAGTTCGCGGTGTGTATCGGTGTGGTTGCCAACTGTGTGGCCCTCCGCTTTCATGCGGCGGAGGAGCTCGGGATGGGCATAGGCATTGGGAGCTAGGACCATAAAGCTGGCGTGCGCGTCCTTGGCCTTCAAGGTGTCGAGAAGTTGGCCCGTCAATGCATCCGGGCCATCGTCGTAAGTGATGGCTACGCAATTGGAGCAGGTATCGTCCGCTATTGATTGGGATTTCGCCTTCTCAGTCTGGTTGGGCTTGTCTGCTTGTGGCTTCGTGCTCTGCTTCGTTACCGGGCGTGAGGAACCCGCAAAGACGGGATTCTCCTGAAGCTCCTTGGGCAGGGCCTTGTAGGCCTCGTACTCGATGCGGTCTACTTCCTTGCGCATGTCCTGCACAGTCGGAATCGTTGGCTGCGGGATGGATGGCTGCGGCAGTGTGGGTAGCCGTTGGGCAGTTGCCTGCTGTGGCACCGTAACGGTGGCAGCCAACGTGAGGGCGGCTACGGAGCGGAGGAGTATTCGGCGCATGACGACCTTCCACTAAAGTTTCAGAGACGACTCATTGTCCCTCTTCCGCGTGTTGTTTTCTCAGGTGACACGCAACTAATGAGGAGTGAGTTAACTAAAGTGACGAAAGTTACCGCGCTTGGTGGGGACTCTTCTGCCGGTCATGATTTCGTAGATGGGCGTACAAGGAGTACGCTATGTAGCTGCTGGGGCATTAGCTCAATTGGTAGAGCATCTGCTTTGCAAGCAGAAGGTCAGGAGTTCGATTCTCCTATGCTCCACAAGGCGCTCACTATGTGAGCGCCTTTTATGTTTTCTGCTCAGGTTTTCTGCTGGTTGATCAGTTTTCTTCTGATGTGGCCTTGTCGAAGTCCTTGGCATTGGCGTTGCTGTCGAAGCGCTTGACAAGGACGATGTGGCCGTGCCGCTCGCTCACTGGCTCGAAACCCAGGTGGAGGTAGAGGCGATGTGCGCGGTCGTTGTCTTTAGCCACTGAGAGTGAGATGCCTGGGGCGCCCATCTCCCGGGAGAGGTCGGTGGCGGCGTCGATCAGCAGGGTGCCCACTCCTTGGCCCCGGAAGCGGGGCTCCACGGCCAAAGCGAGCTCTGGAATACCTTCCGCCACGTGGCCAAATCCATGGCGCTCAGCCGTACCCCAGTTCAGCCACACGCCACCGGCGGGGACGTGGCCCTCCCAAGCGATGAAACCTCCGCGGGAAGGCTCCCAACCCCCGAGGTAATAGTCGAAACCTTCCTCGAAACCTTCAGGGAGTTCCTTGTGCTCATCGCCGAAAGTATCGGCAAGGAAGTTGATACGGGCCAGATAGGTGCGGTCGGCTTCAGAAAGGGAAAGAAGATGCATGAGCTCCATGGTAGGCGCGGAGAAGACCTATTTCCCATGCTCCCACTGGGCATAGGCCGAGGCATAGCGCCCGCCCAGAGCGATGAGGTCGGCGTGAGTGCCGTCCTCGACGATCTGGCCTTGTTCCATGACGATGATGCGGTCGGCCTCGCGGGCTTGGTCCAGGCGGTGGGCAACGACGAGTGAGGTGCGGTCCTTGGTGACGGCCTTGGCGGCGTGTTCGAGTACCTCGGCGTGCTCGGAGCCGGCCTCGGAGGTGGCCTCATCCATGATGAGTACTGGCGGTTGGCGCAGGATCATGCGGGCCAGTGAGAGCTGTTGCTCGGCCTCCGCGCCGATCTCTTCGTTACCGGCGCCGATGAGCGTGTCTAGGCCTTGGGGAAGCCAGCGCGAATTCTCATCAAGGCCCACGGTGTTGAGCGCGCGCCAGAGTTCCTCATCGCTGGTATCGGGCTTGGCCAGCAGTAGATCGTTGCGCAGCGTGCCGGAGAAGAGGTGGACTTCCTGAGTAATGAGGGCGACGTGCTCGGTGATCCAGGTATTCGGCACCGTGGCGGTATCAATCCCGTCGAGGCTGATGGTGCCCGTTGTGGGGTACTGCAGGCCCGCGACGAGGGAGGCGAGGGTGGATTTGCCCGCGCCGGAGGTGCCCACGAGGGCGGTGGTGGTGCCGGCGGTGAGGGTCAGGGAGACGTCGTTAAGCACGGGCGCCCCACCGGGGTAAGCGTAGGAGAGGTGCTCGATGGTGATGGTGGGGGCGTCGCTAAGCCGGGGAGTGACCTTCTGGTTCGCGCTGGTGTGCGCGCTGTCCTCGAGGGTGGCCAGGGCGACGGCGCGGCCGAGGGAGGTCACGGAATGCTGAATCTCACCGGCGAAGAAGAGGATGTTGAAGACGTGGATCTCTAGGCGCATGACCAAGAGCACGGCGGCGGTGGCCTCACCAGGGGTCAGCCAGCCCCAGATCACCATGGGCACAGACATGAGGACAGAGCCCAGCAGCAGCACCGCGAAGGCGAGGGCGCCCTGGCCAACGATGCGGTTGATGAGCGGAACCTTGTCGCCCCAGGCCTGTACCGTGTCCCAGGAGTAGCGTTCCATGCGCGCGTGCGCCCAGTCTTTGAGGGAGAACTGGCGGAGGGTCTCCAGTGCGCGGATGGTGTCCAGCAGCACGTTGTTGCGGTAAGCCTCCACCGAGGAGACCTCGTTGGCGATGGCAGGGATATCCCGCATGGTGCCGCGGATGAAGGGGTAGAGCAGGCAGCTCACCGCAATGAAGAGCAGGGCATAGGCGGGGTGGATGAAGATCATCATGAGCGCGGTCAGCGGCAGCATGAAGAGGGTGAGTACTAGGCGGTCACCCATCATGGAGATGGCCATGACCACGGTGTCGATGTCCTTGGACAGGCGCGTGATGATGTTGCCGGTACCTAGCTCCATGACGGCCGGCACGGGGGCACCGAGGGTGGAATCTAGTGCTGAGGTGCGCAGATCCACCGAGAGGCGGCGGGTGGTGGAGGTGACCAGGTAGCGGCCCAGGGTGCGGCCGGTGACCTCAACGAGGAAGCCCACCGCGATGACGATGAGTGCGCCGACCATGGCTGTGCGTCCCGTGCCAAGGACGGGAAGCTCCACACCCTGGATGATGTCGACGACGCGTCCGAGCACCTGGGAGACCAGGTTCATCATGATGACGGTGACGGTAAACAGGCCGAAGAAGAGGGCGATGCCGAGCCTGCTGGGGGCGCTGGGCAGGGTCTTCAGAAAACGCAGGCACTCCTGTGGGGAGGCGGGCGCTAAGGCATCCGCGCGGTCTGTGGTGGTGGGGTGGTGGCTCATAGCTCCACCACCTCATCGGCGTTGGCGGCCCACGTGGAGGCGGAGGTGATGACCACGGTGGTCTTGTCGGCGCGCAGTTCGCGCACGCGCTTGGCGACGTCCGCCAGGGTCAACGAATCCAGCCCCGTCGTGGGGTTGTCCAGGACGAGAACGTCGGGATCGAGTGCGAGTGCGCGGGCCAGGGCGACGCGCTGGCGCTGTCCGCCGGAGAGGTTGAGGCCCGCCTCACCAATGGGTGCGGTAGGAAGCTCACCGTCGGGGCCGAAGCCACCAAGGCGGATAACAATGTCCTCGCAGGCGGAGGCGTGCAGGGCGTCGTGGGTTCGGGTTTGGGTTGCCGCGCGCAGCGGATCGACGTTGTCCTGCAGGGTTCCTTCCAGCACGGAGATGCGGTGCGGCGGGCACAAAGCGCCGTTGTCGTTGAGGTAGCGCACCCAGGAATCTACGGTGCTGCGGCCCGCGGCGGTCGTGGGCATCCACACGTGCAGGCCAGGGGAGAGCTCGATGGGCGTGCCGATTGTTTTCTCGGTAGTGGTATCGAGCTGGCCCAGCAGCTCGCTAACACGCTCCACGGAGGCGCGTGCTCTGGCCCAGTTCTCGGTGAGCAGGCCCAGCGATACGCCGAGCGCGGTCAATGCCGGGGGTGCGAGCATGGTAATCGCCATCATGCCGCCGGGGGCAATGTGGCCTTCGAAGGTTTCCCAGGAGGTCCAGGCCAGGATGCCCACCGCGAAGGAGGCGGGGACCATCTGCCGCACCCAGGCCATGAGGGAGGACAGCTTGGCCTCGTGGAGCATGGTGGTTAGGGCTTCGTGAGCGGCGTCGGAAAAGCGCTGGCGGGCAATGTCCTTGGCGCCCAGGCCCTTGATAACGCGGGAACCTTGGGCGAAGTCCGTGGCGAGTGACAACGCGGTGTTTTCCAGCTGGCGGCGGCGCGCAGCAACCTTGGTCAGCGGCTTGGTGGTGGCCCACGAGGCTAGCGCGGTGGCGAGGGCACCGATCAGTAGGGCGGCGGAGACCTGCCAGGAAACCGGAGCGAGGCTGACCACGGCGCCTAGGAGGTAGCCGACCATGACGAGTGGGAAGTTGAGGATCTGCTTGAGTTGGCCGATGTAGTGCGAATCCTCATCCATCGTGTTGAGCAGCCGGCCGGGGCTAATCCCGGCGGTCGAGGCACCCAGCAGCTTATCCAGCAGGTTCAGGCGCAGCGTGTGGGTGGTGCGGGCCTGACTCAGATCCGTGAAAGCATCCGCTGTGGCTTCGCAGATATAGGCGACGAAGAGGATGACCGCGGTGGCCGCAAGCGGCAAGGCTACGGTGCGCCAGGAGGGATCGGAAAAAGCAAACTGCGTAGTGTGGCCGATGATGACCGAGACCAACGCGCCCAGCGGTGCGTTGATGAGGGTGGCGATGAAGATACCGATGACGCCGGTGCGTTGGGCACCCAGCATCCGCCACGTGGCGGCGCCGGGCCGAGAGAAGTCGGTGGTCTCAGTGAGGGATACCTCCCCGGTAGGTGGTTCATCGGGGAGGTACCACGACCACGTCCGCATGCGTGGATAGTGAGTCATAAGGACTCATCTTATAGCGCAATGCGCATAAGGTGGTGATTCAGATTACAGCAAAGAAGGATCGCTGTAACGGGTTGCGCGGCTTAAGCCAAGTGGTAGTTGTCCACGTCGTAGCCGTTGAACTCGCGGTCGACGCCGTAGTCATCGACGGAGGTGAACTGCGTGCCGTTTTCGATGGCAAAGCGCAGGTTATCCACGCGGGTGGACGGATCACCGCTGACGGCACCGGCCGGAAAATAGAAGGTGTCCCCACTCTTGAGCTTGACGATGAGTGATTCGAAGCTCATTCCTGATCTCCTTGCCTACTGCTGATACGGTGGCGGCGCAAAACTGCGCGCGGGCACCGATCCTTCACGATCGATGCCGATTAACCCTCGATTCAAGCAGGTCGGCCCCGTGCAGGCAAAGGAGTGAGATCAAGGCAACGAAACACGCACCCCCAAGGATGGGGGATTAGTTCTCCTCTTCGGTGTGGAGGCGGTGCTTGCCCTCGGACTCGTGGTCGTCGGTGATGCGGGAGGTGTCGGCATCCTTCTTGTCGGCGTTGCTGACCTCGATCTCGGTCTCGACGGCGTCCTGAATAGCGGTTTCTTCCTCGCGGTGCTTGGCCAGCTGCTCATCCAGGGAGCCCAACAGCTCCTCGTCGCGCTCGACGACACCTTCCTCAGCCAGGTCGGACTCCTTCTTGGCATCGTCCTCAGTGGTGGAGGTGTAGACCAAAGTGGAGCCCTGCGGTGCAGACGGGGAGGAGAAGTCTTCGACGCGCGGCGGGACGGCGGACTCCTTCTCCTTCTTCTGGGTGAAGAAGTAGTAGATGCCGCCGCCGATGGCCGCAATGGCGGCAACGAGCGCGGAGATCAGCCAGATCTTCGAGCCCTTCTTCTTGTCCTTACCGCTGATGCGGCGGGCCTTTTTTTCGGCCTTGGAAGCCTTCTTTTTAGCCTGCTTGCGGGCCTTGGAGGCCTTCTTTTCCGCCTGCTTCTGGGTCTTCTCCCACTTCTTGGAGGCCTTGTCCTGGGCCTCCGCGGCAGCCTCGGAGAGCTTCTCGGTGGCTTCTTCGCTGCGTTCCTTCAGGTCCTCCAGGGCGCGCTCGAGGCGGGAGTGCGCGGCCTTGGTTACGGCACCCGCTTCGCGGCGGGCCTCGGAGAACCAATCGCCATCGCGCTCTTCCATGCGGGCGGCGGCGGTC
Source organism: Corynebacterium sp. c25Ua_47 (assembly GCF_039907205.1). NCBI lineage: Bacteria > Bacillati > Actinomycetota > Actinomycetes > Mycobacteriales > Corynebacteriaceae > Corynebacterium > Corynebacterium sp. c25Ua_47. The sequence continues at coordinate 71,027 of NZ_JASBOH010000011.1, forward strand.
TCCAGGACGGAGTAGGCCTCGCGAGCCTTTTCATCGCGGCGTTCCTTGAGGCGCTCCACCAGGGCGGAGGTGGCGCTGATGGCTGTGGACAGGGCGGCGGGGTTCATGGGCTCAGGTGCTCCTTTATGTCAATACTGAGGTGATTTGTGTTGGACAACTGTTTATGGAGTGATTGTCGGCGCCGAACCGGGGTGTGCCCGCGTTCGCGCTGGATACTCCCTTTCAGCGTAGTGGCGGCGCGCAGGTCCCGCCACCAAATGCGCAAGGCCGCGAGCTGTTCAAAGAAAATAGACAGCTTTGTACGGATGGGGCGGGTTTTTATTCATTGTGGGTTTGCGTTAACGGTGCAGCTGACTGGGTTCTAAAGGTATCATCAATACTAAAACCCTTTCGCGAGAAATGGACAGCTTGGTACGTTTTGGGACATCAACACCGACGATAAACAACGATAACCTGCAGAGGAGGTGAGCATGTCCCCGCGACTTTCCGCATCCGCACCACTAGACCAAATCAGCGAAGATACGCCCAAGGAGCTCAAGCGCACCGCTCTCTCTTTCGAGGTGATCCCGCCGCGCCACGATGCGGACGCTGCCAAGATCGACCGTTTGCTCGCCACGCTCGCCGCGTATAACCCCGATTACATCGCCGTCACCAGCTCCCAACGCTCCGGGTGGCTGGAGGGAACCGCGGCCTTCATTGAGAAGATTTCGCGCGATACCGCGATGCGCCCCCTGGCCCACCTGGCCTGCACCGCCGGCACCGAGAAGGAACTGGAAGCCTGGATCGACACGCTGGTCGACGCCGGAGTCCGCGGCCTGCTCGCCCTCCGCGGCGATCTACCGGAGGGCGGCATGCCCGAAGGTCACCTGCCGCACGCTGATTCCCTGGTCCGGCTCATCCGCCGCTGGGAATCCGACCGCGTGGCGCGCTTGGCGGCCGGCCGCTTGGCGGTGGGCGTGGCCTGCTATCCCAACGGCCACGCCGAGTCCGCGACGCCGGACGAGGACATCGATGTCCTCTTGGCCAAGCAGCGCCTCGGCGCAGACTTCGCCATCACCCAGCTTTTCTTCGACGCGGAGGATTACGTCCGCTTTGCCCAGCGCGCCCGGCTGGCGGGTGTGCGCATTCCGCTCATCCCCGGGATCATGCCTATGACTAGCCGCGCTCGGGTGGAGCGAATGTGCCAGCTGTCCGGGTTGGACGGGCCGACCAAGGTCCTTGACCAGCTCGCGGCAGCGACCTCCCCCGAGGAAGAGAAAGAAATCGGCATGCAGATTACGGCCTCGTTGGCGAAGTCGGTGATGAACGCCGGCGCCGACGGGCTGCACATCTACACGCACAACAATCCAGACATTACGACTGACCTGCTTAATCGAATTGGAGTCATCCCATGACCGCATCCTTCCCCAAGGCCACAATTGAGGGCTACCCACGAGTCGGTGCCCACCGCGAGCTCAAGCGCGCGCTGGAGTCCTATTGGTCCGGCAAGATCGACGCCGAGACCTTCGAATCCGCCGCGCACTCCCTGCGCCTCGACACCTACGCCCGCCTCAAGGAGCTGGGCCTCACGGAGGATTACGCCATCCCGGCCGATGTTGCCTACTACGACCATGTCCTCGAGACCGCGCTGACCGTGGGCGCTGCCCAGGGCGAGAGCCTCGATGATGAGTTCACCCTGGCCCGCGGTAACAAGGACACCGCGCCGCTGGAGATGACCAAGTGGTTCGACACCAACTACCACTACATCGTTCCTGAGATCACCGATGACCAGGCTTTTAGCGCCCGCCCGCAGCGCGTGCTGAAGATCGTCGAGGAGGCCCGCGCCGCCGGTCACACCGTGCGCCCAGTCCTCGTCGGCCCGGTGACCCTGCTGGCGCTGTCCAAGCAGGCCGAGGGTGCCACCAAGCAGCCCCTGGACCACCTCGATCAGGCAGTCGAGTCCTACCTCACCGTCTTGGCTGAGCTTCACGACGCCGGCGTCGAATGGATTCAGCTCGCCGAGCCCGCCCTGGTCGCCGACCTCGTCGCCGCTGACGACTCCACCCTCGCCGCCGCACTCAAGAGTGCCTACGGCCGCATCCTGAGCGCGGAGAAGCGCCCGCAGGTTTACCTGACCACGCCCTATGGTTCCCTCAACGCTGGCCTCGATGTCATCGCCGAGCTGCAGCCGGAAGCGGTCCAGGTGGATCTGTCCGTCGGCACCCTGGCCCTAGATAATTCCTACCTCGAGCGCGTGGCCAAGCTCGCCGAGGCCACCCACCTCGCCGCCGGCCTGGTCGATGGTCGCAACGTCTGGGCCGCCAACCTGCGCGACCTGCGCGAGAAGCTCGAGAGCCTCGGCGAAGGCGTTTCCGTAACCACCTCCGTGTCCCTCCAGCACGTGCCGCACACCGTGGAGGCGGAGACCTCCCTTCCGGTGGACGTCGCCACCTGGTTCGCCTTCGCTGATGAGAAGATCCGCGAGGTCGTCGCACTCGCCGCCGGCCCGCTGGACACCCCGGAGGCCTATGCGCAGGCCGACCGCGCCGTGCGCACCCGCGCCGAGTCCTCCCGCACCCACGACCAGGCAGTGCAGGACCGCACCGCGCAGCTGCCGGAGGGCCAGGTTCAGCGCCAGCCGGAGTTCGCCGAGCGCAACAAGGCACAGGAGGCCCTCGGCCTGCCGCAGCTGCCGACCACCACCATCGGCTCCTTCCCGCAGACTGCTGAGATTCGCGCCGCCCGCGCCGCACACCGCAAGGGCGAGCTCTCCGACGCCGACTACACCGAGGCACTGCGCAACGAGGTGAAGTCCGTCATCGAGCTGCAGGAGCGCCTGGGCCTGGACGTCCTGGTCCACGGCGAGCCGGAGCGCAACGACATGGTGCAGTACTTCGCCGAGCTTCTCGACGGCTTCGTCGTCACCGAGAACGGTTGGGTCCAGTCCTACGGCTCCCGTTGCACCCGTCCGCCAATCGTCGTCGGCGACATCTCCCGCCCGAAGGCCATGACCACCGAGTGGGCGAAGTTCGCGCAGTCCCTGTCCGAGAAGCACGTCAAGGGCATGCTCACCGGCCCGGTGACCATCCTGGCCTGGTCCTTCGTGCGCGATGACGTCCACCAGTCCGTCTCGGCCGACCAGCTTGGCGTAGCGCTGGCCGACGAAGTCCGCGACCTCGAGGAAGCCGGCATCGACATCATCCAGATCGACGAGCCCGCCCTGCGCGAGCTGCTGCCGCTGCGTGAGCAGGACCGCAAGGCCTACCTCGACTGGGCGGTGCGTTCCTTCCGCCTCGTAGCGCTCGAGGCCAAGCCAACCACCCAGATTCACACCCACCTCTGCTACTCGGAGTTCGGCCAGATCATCGACGCCGTCGCCGGCCTCGACGCCGACGTCACCTCCATCGAGGCGGCCCGCTCCCGCATGGAGCTGCTGGAGGACATCGATGAGAAGTTCCACTCTGAGATCGGCCCGGGTATCTATGACATCCACTCCCCGCGCATCCCGTCCGTGGCGGAGATGGCCGAGCTCATCCGCGCGGCACTCAAGAACGTGCCGGTCGAGCGCCTGTGGGTCAACCCGGACTGCGGCCTGAAGACCCGCGGCTATGAGGAGACCGAGGCCTCCCTGCGCAACATGGTCCTCGCCCGCGACGAGGTCCGCGCCAGCCTCTAGGGGTTTAAATCTTTGGATTTAAACCGTTCGTCGCCGTCAGCTCACTGAGCGCGGCGATGTCTCCGTTTCCGGCCCTATCGAAGTGCAGCGCCTTGAGCCCCGCGGCCCGGGCACCCTCGACGTCGTTGGCCACCGAATCACCCACCATGAGAGTGGCGCCCGGTTCCACCTTTAAGCGCCGACAGGCTTCGAGGTAGGCCTCTCGGTGCGGTTTTGGCTTAGCCATCTCCACGGTGGGAAAGAGCTCCACCCCTGGCAGGTCGAGTCCGCCTGCCTTGAGCTTGCCCTCCTGCATCTCACGGGCCCCGTTCGTCAAAATGCCCACTTTGAGGCCCAGGGATAGGACATGCTGGAGGGTGGGGAGGGCGTCGCCAAGCGCCTGCCAATGCTTCTCGTAGGCGGCCAGATACTTGTCATATTCCGCCAGCGCCTCCTGCTCCGTCATCTCCGGGCGGCCCAGGAACTCGCGGCAGCGCTCCACGCGCTGGCCCTGGTGGGAGACCTCGCCGCGCTCGTAGGCGGCAAACCACTTACGCTCAATCTCGGCGAAGCGCTTGTGGTGCCCGCCCGGCAGCCACTCCTCAACGGCCGCATGCATCGCGGCGGTGTGGTCCATGAGGGTGTCATCGAGATCGAAGAGAATGGCGCGAATCATGCTTGTAACCCTACGCAGATCGCTGACAGCGTCGCGCCGGAACAACGCATTGGTGGAAATTTCCATACAATGGCTGGCATGACTCAGAAGACCGCAACTGCAACGATGCACACCAACTACGGTGACATTGTTATCGACCTGTTCGGTAACCACGCACCGGTAACCGTTGAGAACTTCATCGGCCTGGCTAAGGGCGAGAAGGACTACACCACCCAGAACGCCAAGGGTGAGCAGTCTGGCCCGTTCTACGATGGCGCTATCTTCCACCGCGTCATCGACCAGTTCATGATCCAGGGCGGTGACCCGACTGGCACCGGCCGTGGCGGCCCCGGCTACCAGTTCCAGGATGAGTTCCACCCGGAGCTCCAGTTTGACCGCCCGTTCCTGCTGGCCATGGCGAATGCCGGCCCGGGCACCAACGGCTCCCAGTTCTTCATCACCGTGGCGCCGACCCCGCACCTGAACAACCACCACACCATTTTCGGTGAGGTCACCGATGCGGCTTCTCAGGACGTGGTGTCCAAGATTGCTAAGGTCTCCACCGACCGCATGGACCGTCCGGCTGAGGACGTTGTCATCGAGTCCATCGAGATCGCCTAAGCGTTCTTAACTTTTCATCCGAGCCCGCTGCCACGTGATGTGGTGGCGGGCTCGTTGTTTTAGGAGTCTGCGTGAAAAATTATCTTCGTTCGGCGCCAGTCACCATGGTGTTCATGGTGCTGTGCATTGGGGCATGGTTGGTCACGGCCATCCAGGCCAAGACCCTGGTTACCCCGTATTACAAAAGCTCCTTGGCTCAGGACTGGACGTTGTGGGGGCCGGATGTGGCCGCTCACCCCTCCATGGTGCTCACGGCTGGATTCATGCATCTCGACGCCGGGCACCTCCTCGTCAACATGGTGATGCTGTTCTTTGTGGGCAGGGAAGTAGAACGCGCCCTGGGCAGTGCGCTGTATGCGGCGGCCTATCTCATCTCCATTGTGGGCTCTTCCGCCGCAGTGCTGTGGATGGATTTCGGCACGCCTACGGTGGGCGCCTCCGGAGCCCTGTTCGCGCTCATGGGACTACTCATTGGCGTGTACCGCAGCCGCGGTCTAGACCTGCGCGCGCCCATCGTTCTCGTTGTAGCCAACGTTGTCTACAGCTTCGTGGCGGAGAACGTCTCCGTGTGGGGGCACTTGGGCGGTTTGCTCACAGGACTGCTGTTGGCACCATTCCTCTTTCGCAAACGCACGTGGCTGCGTTGGCTGGGGATTTGGATTATCGGGGTGATAGCTGCTGTTGCAGCGGCGCTGCGAGCTGGGCTTTGGGGATAACTCGGGCGTGTTATCCACCAAAACCTCTGTGCGAAAGAATTCCACATAAGTTATCCACATTGTGGATAACTACATTTTTGTAATTTACCGAACGTGTGCGCCAAGATAACCGCAGATCAGCAGCTTAATCGGTTGTGTTCGAAGTTTTTGTGCGGGCTGTGGGAAGCGTGAAAACACTTATCCACAGGGTGTGGAGAAAAGCTGTGGAATTCGTTTTCCACAGAGTTATCCCCACCCTGTGGATAACTTTGTACCCAAGGTGTTAACAGTGCTCCGGTTGCGGGGTGGTGTTGGGAATCGCTCACCCTAGTTAGCTCACCACTCCTGCGCGAAATGCCCAGATCACGAGCTGTACTCGCGAACTAGCTCCCACTTTGGCCATCGCAGATGACAAATGAGTCTTGACCGTAGAAGGCTCCAAATACAGCTCGCGCCCGATTTCGATGTTGGTCAATCCTTTACCCAGGGCCCGTACGCACTCGAGTTCGCGCGGCGTGAGTAGGGCTGAATCTACCGTGGCCCGCGCTTTCCGCCGACCAAATTCCGCAATCACCCTTTTAGTAACCGCAGCGTCGACCATGCCTTCACCTGAGGCCGCGTGTTTGACGCCTTGAATGAGGTCGGTCATTGGGGAGTCTTTCAGCATGACGCCACAGGCACCGGCTTCGAGGGCGCCAAAGACGTATCCGTCTAGGTCAAAGGTCGTGATCACGATGACTGCTGGGGGATTGTCTTGCTTGTTAATCTCCGTGGTCGCGTAGATACCGTCCCCGTCAGGCATGCGGATGTCGAGGCACACCACGTCAATGTCGCGTGCTTTAGCAGCCGCTATAGCCTCATTTCCAGAAGCTGCCTCAGCCACAACTTGGATCTCTCCGGTGGCCTCGAAGATTGCCTTTAATCCCTGTCTGATCAGAGGTTGGTCATCAACTAACAAGACTCGAATCATGGCTTCCTCCAGGTAATGAGCACCAGCCAACCATCTTCGGTAGGTTCATTGAAAGCGGTTGCACCGACAGCACGGGCGCGCTCTTGGATGCTGATGGTGCCACGGCCCGTGGGGCTATGCGTGAAAGCGCCGCGGGTGATGATCCGCAGTTCATCATCGCTCAGCATGACATCAACAGGCGCGCCTGTTGTATGTTTGCGGGCATTTGTCAGAGCTTCTTGGGTGATTCGATAAGCCGCAATCAACTCGCCCTCCGACAAGTGGGAAGTGTCCGAAAACGTTACTACCTGTCCCAGAGCGCGAACTTCCGAAATTAGCGCAGGTAAATTTGTCGGCTGAGGGATGCGGTGTATTTCGGCATCGGAAACCGAGAGCTTGCCAACGGTCGCGCGGACATCCTGGAGTGCCTTCGTCGTCGACGAGGTCACGTGTTGGAGATGTTCTTTGGCAGCGATGGGGTTGACATCGATGCATGCCTGTGCGGCTTGAGCTTGGATGGCTATGGCTGAGAGGTGATGGGCGGTGGTGTCGTGAAGCTCCCGCGCAATGCGGGCGCGCTCTTCGATAACGGCGTTTTCCTCAGCGAGTTCTGCTTGGCGGGCGAGGGATGCGGTGAGCTCGCGGTTATTGCGGACAGCGAGTCCAATAGCAAAGAGCACAATGAGGGGGAGCATCCAGCCCAGGGCTGTGAGCAGAGTAAAAAGTGGAGGCTCGATTCCTCCCAGCGGTGGCATGGCAATGGCGCGGAGGGTGCCGACAATGAGACCCGAGATAATGAGGGAAATAGAGTCGCGGGTTTTTGACTTCGTGTGCAGCGCTAGCGAAAACGCAGCCACCGAGGCAGCGATACCGTTATAGCCGAGGCTGTGGTCTGCGGTGACGAGACAGTAGAGGGACCACAGGAGCTCAGTAGCAGAAATCCCGAGTAGGACGCTTAAGGGAAATTTACGGCGCCACAGTAGGAGGATGCCTTTGGCAATGATGGCACCAAGAATCAGCCAGAACTGCGCTGGAGACAATGCGGTATTGAAGGGGGTTGGGTCCATCGAGCTAGCCACCAGGAACCCAACGAGGTCAAGGGCTAGAACGATGACAGCGAGAGCGATGTCTCTGGCTGAAAGGCGATCCATGTAGTCCATGTTAAAGATTTGCCCGGTGAAAGCGGGTGAGCCCAAGTCCCATGCTCACAACCGACCAGCTGGCAAGGACAGCTATACCTACCCATGGATTCATAGTCTGCGTTGCCCCCTGTCCACCAGCAATTGACACAGCAGAAGAAGGAAGCCAACTGTAAAAATACGGTTCCCACCCGGCCATGACGCCGATAGTTCCCAAGATCACTCCTGCCATTAACACTGCGACAATAACGCCGATGGCTGGACCGATCCTCCGTATGGCTAAGACGACACCGATGATCGCGAGGGTCAGTAGTAGCACCGCCAAGCTGCCCCGAAGCCACACGACGGCGACGTTAGAAGCAGAAGCAACCAGTGAAACATCATTCATCGGAGCCGCAACCAGTGCGATCAGCGAGTTAAGAACGCAGGCTCCCGCGCACACTAGGAGGACGGTACTAAGTACAACCGTGATCAAAGAACGCACCCATTTCATACGCGAACCAGCGCCAACCACCTTCCACACCACTGCACCGCTGGAAAATGGGTAGCTAGCTGCGGTGATTGTGAGTGCAACAATGGCGATGAGGAAGATTGAAATGCCTGTCGACTGGCCAGAACCTGTGATGTCGAGGGCGGCCAATTGGAAACTGGACGTCGTGGGGTCGGAGCCGTCGATAAGCGCCTGCACCTGTTGGCCCGTAGGACTGTCACCGACTTGTGGCGGGTCAATTTTCAAAAGGAACGGAAGTGCCCACTGCAGGACAGCGCTGATGCCCGCCATCATAACTGCGAGTATGGCGACGATTCGCACGTTCGGGAGGTGACGAAGGGTATAAAACTCGGATTTCACGTCTAGCCTTTCGTAGTGTGGGCGAAGTAGGTGGCTTCAAGGTCGGGGATTTCACTGAGAACGCCTGTGAATGTGGTGTGACCACGAGAAATGATGACTACGTCGTGGGCGACTGCGGCTGCTTCAGCCAGATGATGGGTTGCCATGATAATTGCCTTCCCACGGGAAGCTTCCGCACACAAGACTTCCCCTAACCAACGAATGCCGTCAGGATCAAGACCAGAAGACGGCTCGTCCAAGATGATGATGTCGGGATTTTGTAACAGAGCTCCCGCTAGCGCTATACGACGCTTCATGCCTAACGAGTAGGTTTTGATCTGCCGGTCGCATCGGTGCGACATATCGACCAGCTCTAAAATTTCTTGCACTCGATGCTTATCGACGCCATATAGCCTCGCCATTGCTTGGAGATGCTGACGCCCGGTGAGACTGCTAACGAGGCCGCCATCGTCGAGGAGCAGCCCGATGGTGCCATTGATGTGCTTCGTTCCGGTGGCTTTGACCAACCCGAGGGCAGCCCGGAGCGTGGTGGATTTGCCGGCGCCGTTCGGACCAAGCAAAGCGGTGATCCGTCCGGGAGATGCCGTCAGGTTCGCGCCGTGGACAACCTCATGTCCGGCGAAGGAGACGGTGATGTCTCGAGCAGTGAATGCGGTGTTCATACCTCTGACGATATTGATCAGGGGCATGAGAAACATCGCCTAAGCAGGCAATCTTTTGCCTCCGCCATTTGGGGGAGAAGCCCGTTAATCGAGCAGAGCGCGGTACTGCTTAAGGGTCTCCATTTTCTTTAAATGGCTTTTCTTAATGCTTCACGGATTGCCTGTGACCTAGACCATCCATGGGTTGCGGCATACTTATCCAGGTCCGCAATTTCATTGGGCGAAAGGCGAATCGAGACAATCTTTGCGGCCTGGTTGTCGCGGGGTTTCCGCCCCCGAGTACGAAGAGTCTCCACGTCGTAACCCTTTTCGGCTTCCGTTACCCATTCATCAACTTGCTCTTCGCTAATCGGTTGTCCATTGATGGTTTTCATAACCGTAATCGTATTACGAAAAGGGGTTCTGTCGCTAGAGTGAAGTTCGGACTAGGAACCAGTGCCACCCAGAATCTTCGTCACTAGGTTTAGGCGCGTGCTGGCGCCGAAGATGGTGAGGAGGCGTGAGACGTGCTTCTTCACGGCGGACTCGGAATAGTGGGTGGCGGCGGCGATCTCTGAATTGGAGTTGCCGGCGAGGAGGAGTTTGAGGACGGCTATTTCGGCGTCGTGAAGCTCGTGGCTCTCAATGGCGGCGGCGACGGGATCGCGTGGGGTGGCGGGCTCACCGATGTAGTCGACCAAACGGTGCATGGCGGCGGGTGCCACGACGGTGCCACCCTCCACGGCGGCGCGGACCGCCTCAATGATGGAGCGCGGGCGTTGGTTCTTCAAGATATAGCCCGCGCCGCCCGCCCGCAGGATCTTTAGCATCGTGTCATCCGAGTCGAAGGCGGTCACCGCCAAAAACGTCGGGGGATTCGGTCCGGAGTTAAGGTGCTTGAGCAGCGTAATGCCATCCATGTGCGGCATGTGAATATCGGCGAGGACGAGGTCCGGCTTGGCTTCTTCAAGCTGGTCTAAGCAATCGGCGCCGTTGGTTGCCTCACCGACCACCGTGATGTCCTCGGTGGTCTGGAAATAGACGCGGAGCGTCGAGCGAACGAGCTCATCATCATCAACGAGGAAAACCCGAATGCTCATGGAGAAACAGTTTAGCCGCACCACCAGCGCTGGGGGCTGGTGGAGCAACGGAAGTGGTCGGCGAATTCGCTCGCGTACGACCTGTAGAAGGTGAATCCGGTGGACTCGGTGGTCTCAGCAGCAGCGTCAACGTTGGTTTCAGCGGGAGTCTCAGCAGCGCTGGCAATTGGTGCCGAGAACAGCGCGAGTGCTGCGGCGGCAACGGCGAGGGAAGTACGCATGTCGAACCTTTTAAAATCTAAGAAATAGCGGACTATCGGGCAATCTTACTATATTTTCCTTAGGCAGGCGGCCGGAAGAGAAAGGCGTGTGACCCAGAGATTGCCTTCTTTGCCGCTGCCGAAGCTGCCGTGCATCCTGCGAACACGGCGGGCGATTTCCCCCAAGCCCAGATTCGTCGTCATGTACTGGCGTGATTGTTGCGCCGCAATCTCGGAAGTGATCACGAGGTCGATGGATTTGGAGCTGCCGGTGGCCTCGATGCTCACACGGGATTCAGGGCGAGCGTACTTGAGGATGTTAATGGCGAGTTCAGAGAACACGAGGGAGAGCTTTTCCGGTAGCGCGAGCTCACCGTTCTTGCCTACATTGATCTGTGCTTCGCAGTGGAAGCCGTGGCTGCTCAGGAAGCTAACCATGGTGTCGAGGTCTTCTTCCAAGGACTTAACTCCCTGAGTCACGCTCTCATTCTTCATCACGCGCAATAGATCACGGACCTCGCCCATGGCCCGGCGGGCGTCGTTAGCAATCGCTTCCGCGGAGTCAGCCGCGGAAGGGTCCGTTTGGGTCAGCGCCAAGGTTTCGGAGCGCATGACCACGGAGGTTAGCGTCGCAGCCACCGAATCATGAAGGGCGGTCATCAGCGCCTCGCGTTGCTCGGCGGCGCGCTGTTCGGCGGCAAGACGCTGGTCCCGGTTTTTGCGCAGCGCGGCCCCAATGACGATGGCTACCGCATACAAGATGAGAGGCAGCGACAGGTTCAAGGGATCGAAATCCGGAAGATAGTTGTTCGCAGGATCCGTCGTGACGAGGTAGGTGTACGCCACCGCTGGAAGGACCGCCCACAGCCAGCGCGTGCGAAACGCCACGATGCCCACGATGACGGGGCTCCACGCCAAGAGCAGGAAAGACCGCCACTCCGAGAGCCACACCGTCAGCGCAAAAAGCGCACCGTACCCGCAGGCCGCCACAAGAGGGTAGCGGAGGGCCAGCGGCGTCAGCGTGACACCGAGGCCGGCGAGTACGAGTGCGCCAGGGGTGAGGAAGCTTTTGTCCACCGTGACGGTGAGCATCACCAGAATGATGCAGCCGACACCGGCGATGCTATAGAACCTCGAGGAGTTCATTGGCGGCGATGAAAACTAACGCCAGCCCATCGTCATCAACAGGCCGATGATGGCCAGGCCGAAGCCGATGCCGTAGTTCCACGGGCCCAGCTCCTGCATGAACGGAATGGACTCGCCCGCCAGGTAGTTCACCACCAGCCAGAGCAGGCCGAGGAGCATGAGCCCCAGCATGATGGCGATGTACCACTTCGGGGTGCCCTCAGAGTTGATCTTGACCGGGGTACGGTTAGTAGCAGAGCTGGAGGACTGCGGGAGTGCGGAGCCCTCCGTCGTGATCTTGGACTTTGGCATTGTTACACCTTCACGAAGAATAGGGGGGTTAATCTGTGGAATACCTTAGCAGCTGCGGCAATGAGAGCTACTGCGGCAGCAGTGCTGCCGGGTCAAACTCCCAGAACCGGATGTGGATGGTTTCATCCTTGCGGATGACATCACCGCGGCTTGCCGACGCCCACCCAATCTTGTCGCTGTCGATCGGGTTAGACGTCGGGATGCGCTCGCCCACCTCGAAGGAGCCGGACCAGCCCTTGGCGCGCAGCGCGGAGTCAGCTTCCTGCTGCGTAGAGCGCGTCAGGTCCGGCGCTTGGATGAGCATCGCGTTGGAGACCTCCAGGGTGACCTGGCTGCCCTTGGGAAGCTTCTGGCCCTTCTCGACGACCCTGAGCACCTGGTTTTCCGGAAGTTCAGAGTCCACCGAGTTCACGTTGACGTCAAAGTCCATGGAGGACAGCATCTCGACCGCGCGCTCACGATCCATGCCGCTGACATCCGGGACGCTGACTTCCTTCTGCCCCTTGGAGACGGTGATCCGCACCTTCGAACCCTTGGACAGCTGCGTACCGCCCGCCGGGTTCTGGGAAATGATCTCGCCCGCAGGGGCCTCATCGTTCACCTGCTCGACGTCGGTGTGGAGCTCTAGCTCGGCTTCCTCCAGCGCGGCGGTGGCTTCATCCAGCTTCATGCCGGTGAGATCCGGGACCTCGGTGACCTCCTTGCCGGAGGACACCGTCAGCGTGACCGAGGAGTTCTTCTGCAGCTCTGAGCCTTCCGCAGGGTTGATGCGGATGACCTTGCCGCGCGGTACATCGGGGCTGGCTTCCTCGTTGATGCTTACCAGCAGGCCAAGCTTCTCTAGTTCCTCCACCACTTCGTTGCGCGGGCGGTTGGCCACCTTCGGGATAGTCACCATGTTCGCGCGCTGGGCTGCTTCATGCTGCTCCTGCTCGCGCTCGCGGGCCTCTTGGCGGGAGCTATCCCAGAAGTCCCAGGCAAAATAACCAATGATGGCGACGAGAGAGGCCGCGAGCAGCGCCGCCAGCCACTTCAGACCGGAGCCGGACTCATCGTCTTCAGAGGGACGAGTCGAGGCCACCGGTGCGCGGTGCTGCGCGGCCACGGGTGCCACCATCGTGGTGGGGTGATCCTCATCGTTGACGTGGGAGCGTGCTGCCTCCGGCAGCTGGCCTTGGGCCAAACGCTCGAGGTCATCGCCCATTTCCCAAGCAGATTGGTAGCGGTCCGCAGGGTGCTTGGCCATCGCCGTGAGCACGACGGCGTCGACGCCGAGCCGCTGCCGTTCCGTCAGATCTTCAGTGATGAGCTCCGAGGGTGGTGCCGGATCCTCCTGCACATGCTGGTAAGCCACCGCAAAAGGTGTTTCACCTTCAAACGGCGTGCGGCCGGTAACCGTTTCATACATGACGCAGCCCAAAGCGTAGACGTCAGAGCGGGCGTCGGCAGGCTTGCCGCGGGCCTGTTCCGGCGAAAGGTACTGCGCGGTGCCGATGACAGCAGAGGTTTGCGTCATCGCCGACGTGGAATCATCCAGCGCGCGGGCGATGCCGAAGTCCATGACCTTCACCTGGCCGGTGTTGGTCAGCATAATGTTGGCCGGCTTGATATCGCGGTGGATAATCCCGGCCTCGTGGGAAGACTGCAAAGCATCCGCCACCGGTTTGAGCACGCGCGCGGCTTCTTCGACCGGCATGGGGCCATCCTCACGGACGATGTCGCGCAAGGTGCGGCCCTGCACGTATTCCATGACGATATAGGGAACCATCAGGCCTTCGACGTCCTTTTCACCCGTGTCGAAGACGGCAACGATGTTCGGGTGATTGAGCTTGCCGGAATTCTGGGCCTCGCGGCGGAAACGCTCGCGGAAGTTGACGTCGCGCGCCATGTCGGGGCGCAGCATCTTGATGGCGACGGTGCGCCCCAAAACGGAGTCCTCGGCTTCGTACACCTCGGACATGCCGCCGGTGCCGATGGACTGGCGGAGGTGGTACCGATCACTGACCATGGTGGGTTACTGGCCTCCCTGTAGTGCGGATTCTTCGGTGGGGTTGCTCTGTGAGTCTAGTTCGGGCGCGGGCGTTGGGCTGTCATTGACCTGCGGTTGCGTCTCCTCCGTAGGGAACTCGGGCGGCTCCTGATGGGTCGTGCGTTCCGTGGTCACCGGCGGGGCGGGGATGACCGAGTGCGTCGTGGTAACGGTGACCCGGGTCGGCTCCTCCTCGACGGTGGTGATCTCGACAGTCTCGGGGGTTTCCGTTTCCTCTTCCTCCGTGGTCTCCGGCACAACTGTCTCCGTCACGATGACCTCCGTCGGCGCTGGTGGTGGGGTCGGTGCCGTGTTCCCCCACATCCGGTAGGCCATGAGTCCGACGGCCACGAGGGCGGCGATGGCCACGGCGATGAGCAACCCGGTGCCGAAACCACCCTTCTTGTCGGGGCGCTCCTCCGGCTGCGGTGTAGAAGGCTGGACGGCTGGTCGCACCGTGGTGGGCTGCGCCATGTTGGCCAGCATTTCCGTCGAGGCGGAGGGTGAGGGTTCATCGGCGATGGGCGCGAGTGCTGCGGATTTGGGCTGCGGCGGGCGCTGGCCTTGGCGTACGGCCGAGATCGCATTGGTGAACTCGTTGCCATCAGCGAAGCGGGTGTTGGGGTCCTTGCGCAGGGCCATGCCGATCAGTTCCCGGGTGGGCGCGCTAATCGACGTCGACAAGGGCTCCGGCGCCTGACTAATGTGCGCCAGCGCCACCGATACCGAGGAATCACCGCTGAAGGGGCGCTTGCCGGCCAGCATCTCGTAGCCCACCACACCGAGTGAATAGACATCCGACGTTGGGCCGACCTCGTAGCCCTGGGCCTGCTCGGGGGAGACGTACTGGGCGGTGCCGACGACCATGCCGGTGCGGGTCAGCGGCACGGCGGCGGCGGCCTTGGCGATGCCAAAGTCGGTGATCTTGACCTGCCCGTTTTGGGTAATCATGAGGTTGCCGGGCTTGATATCGCGATGCACCAGGCCCATGTGGTGGATCACGGACAGGCCGTGGGAGGCCTGCTCCATGACGTCGAGCGCCAGCGTTTCCGGCAGCGCGCCCTCGCGAGCCAAGAGGTCTGCCAGGGATTCGCCGCGGATGTACTCCAGGGCCATGTAGCAGAAGGTGCGGCCGTTGTCCTCGAGCTCGCGGTAGTCGTAGGTGGCCACGACGTTCTCGGAATCAATGGACTCTGCCGCCTTGGCCTCGTTGCGGAAGCGCGAGAGAAACTCGTTGTTGTCCGAGAACTCGGGGCGCAGGACCTTGAGGGCGACTTCGCGGTCATTGTGGACATCATCCGCCAGCCACACCGTGGACATGCCGCCGTGGCCGACGATCCACTGCAGCTGGTAGTCCTCACCGATCAGTTCTTGGAGGTGCTTTTTGTTATCTGCACTATTCACTACTGCTCACCTCCGTATGCGCGCAGGATGGCACGGCCGATGGGCGCGGAGACCTGGCCACCGGTGGCATTTTGGCCAAGGTGCCCGCCGTCCTTGACCACGACGCCCACCGCGATGTCCTTGTCTGGGTCGAAGGCCACGTACCACGCGTGCGGGGCGAGGCCCTCACCGTGCTCGGCGGTGCCAGTCTTCGAGGCAAAACCGTTTCCGTCGTAGCCGAAGGTGCTGCGTTCGGAAGCGAACATGAGGTCCTTGATGGTGTTGGCTGTTTCTTCATCCACAGCTTCGGCGGCCTGACGTGGTGTGGTGGTGCGCAGCTCATTCATTTGGGCATCGGTGATGCGGTTGACCAGGTAGGGTTCCATGCGCTTGCCCTGGTTGGCGATGGTGCCGGCCATGATGGCTGCCTGGAGGGCGGACATGGTCACGTCGCGCTGGCCGATGGCGGATTGGGCGACTTGGGCGCCGTCGCCAAGCTCACCGAGCGCGCCAGCGGAAGTATTAACACCCAACGAGTATTTCTCACCCACGCCGAAGCCCTCGGCGTACTTGCGCAGCTCATCGGCGCCGATGCTCTCCGACATCTGCACAAAGGCCGTGTTGCAGGACAGCGCGAAGGCCGTCTGCAGGGTGACGCTGTCCGCGCCGCCGCAGGACTGGTTGCCGTAGTTGGTGAGCTCCGTGACGGTATCGGGCAGCGTAATGGACGCTGCGCCGGTCAGCGTGGAGTTCGGCTCGAAGCCGTTGTTCAGGCCTGCTGCAGTGGTGATGATCTTGAAGATGGAGCCAGGGGGAAGGGTGTCCTGCGTGGCGTGGTTGACCAGCGGGGTGCCTTCCTGGTTCTGCAGCTGTTCCCACTTCTCGCCAGCGTTATCACCGAGCAGGTCGGAGACGTTGAAGCTGGGGGAGGAGGCCATGGCCAAAATCTTGCCCGTCGAGGGCTGGATGGCTACGGCCGCGCCGTTATAGCCCGGTCCAGCGAGCTGATCGTAGGCGGTTTGCTGTAGGGCTGGATCGACGGTGACTTCGACGTTCGCGCCCTTTTGCGGCTTGCCGGAGAGTATATCGAGCCAATTGCGCGCCAGGAGCGAATCATCCTTGCCATTGAGGATGTCATTCTGGGAGGCCTCCAGCTGGGAGGCGCCGAAGCGCTCCGAGAGGTAGCCGGTGATGTTGGCAAAGGCCGGGGAGTCGGCGGGGTAGGAGCGGGAGTAGTTGCCCTCGGCGTCGGCAGTGGACTGCGCCAGCACCGTGTTGCCAGCGAAGATCTGGCCACGCGGGGTCGTGCGCATCTCCAGGTAGCCGCGAACGTTCTTAGGGTTATGGGCGTACTTATCCGTCGAAAACGCTTGCACCACCGTGAGGTTTACCAGGAGGATGGCAGTGAGGATGAGGGAAAAAAGGGCGACGAGGCGGATCGATCGGTTCATCGGATGGCCTCCTGGACGGCGGGGAACATGGACGTGTCAGTGGGTGCGTTTGAGCTCAGCTCGCGCGCCGGGCGGCGTGCCGCGTTGGAGATGCGCAGCAGGATGGCCAGCAGCATGTAGTTGGCCATGAGCGAGGAGCCACCCGCAGACATGAACGGCGTGGTCAAGCCCGTCATGGGCAGCAGCGCGGAGATGCCGCCAGTGACGACGAAGACCTGCACGGCCAGCGTCAGGGCCAGCCCTGAAGAGACCAGTTTGCCATAGGTATCACGGCAGGTCAGCGCGGTGCGGAAGCCGCGAGAGACGAGCATGGCAAACAGCACAAGTACCGCGGCGAGGCCAACCAACCCGAACTCTTCACCGATTCCGGCCAGGATGAAGTCCGAGTGCGCCACCGGAACCATGTCCGGGTGGCCCTGGCCTAGGCCGGTGCCGGTAATGCCGCCGGAGGACATGCCGAAGAGCGCCTGGGAGAGCTGGTAGCCGGTGGAATCATAGTTAGCCAGCGGATCCAGGAAGTTGGAGAAGCGCTGCTGGATCTTCTCCGAGACCTGGTAGATGCCGAAGCCACCGATGCCCACGAGGATGACGCCAATGAGCAGCCAGCTCACGCGGTTGGTGGCCATAAAGAGCATGCCGAGCACGGTGCTAAACAGCAGCAGAGCCGGGCCGAAGTCATTGGAAATGCCCATGATGACAATCGCGATGCCCCAGATCACCAGGATGGGGGCGAGATCCCGCAGGCGCGGCAGGGAAATACCCAAGAACTTGTAGCCGGCCACCGTGAACAGTGAGCGCTTCTGGGTCAGCAGCATGGCGAAGAACAAAATCAGCAGGATCTTGGAGAACTCACCCGGCTGGATGGAAAAGGGTCCGAGCCACAGCCAGATGCGGGCGTCGACGCCCGGCGGCTGCGGCCACACCAGGGGTAATGCGAGGAGGATCAGGCCGAGCGCACCCAAGATATAGGAGTATCGGGTGAGCGAGCGGTGATCACGCAGGAGGACGAGCACCAGCGCGAAGAGAATGAGGCCCACGATGGTCCACATCACCTGCCGCACCGCCAGCCCGCCTCCGTTAGCTAGATCGAGGCGCTGCAACAGAATGAGCCCGGTGCCGTTGAGCACCGCGACGATGGGCAGCATGAGCTGATCCGCATAGGGTGCTAGGAAACAGAGCACCAAGTGAGCGACAGCAAAGACGCCGATGAAACCGCCGACGAGGTAGAGCACATCGAGTGTCAGCACGTTGCCTTGGGACAGCTCAAGGCTGACCAAGGTGATGGCGAAAACCACGGTGGCCAGCACGAGCAGGCCGAATTCGGTGCCGCGGGAGAAGAATTTACTCACCTACTTCACCTCCCGGCAGTTTCCTTTGGACGCGCTCTTGTCATCTTTTCCGTCTTTTCCGTCTTTCGAGGCCTTCGGGCAAGGCTTGAGCGCCTTGTCCGAGAGCTGCGACAGCTGCGTCTGCACCTCGTCATAGGAGCCGGAGGGCAGGTTGCCCACAGCGGCACGTTCGGATTCGGGCAAATCCTTCAGCGTGAACGGCGCAAAGTCGCCCGCGCACTCTCCGTACCCGAGCTTGAGTGCATTGTCCTTGCCCAGGCACGCATTCTGATACGTGTGGTGCAGCGGGCGGCCAAAGATTTCATAATCCGCACCCTGCTGGATGGTGAGGGTGCCACCCTCATCCGTAGCCACGTAATAGTTATTGCCCAGATAATTCTTCATCCAGAGCCCGCCACTGACGACGAGCACGATGACGATGGCAAGGCATGCAATCACCTTCCACCCAATCCGGCTTCGTTGGGGCCGCCGCTGTGGTTCCTCCTGGGGCTTCTCCTCAGCGGCCTGGGCTTTTGGGGGCGAGATCAGCTTTGCGGCGCGGCTCGCGGAAGAATCCGGGTGCGTCGGCTCCGGAACAACACCTTGGATGGCTCCGACGGTGATGGGGGAGTCCTCGTCACCCTCCGCCTCCACGACTTCCGCCACCACAATGGTGACGTTGTCCGGGCCGCCGGAGCGCAGCGCCAGATCCCGCAGGGTGGTAGCGGCCTCTTCGACCGTGCCCTGCTTCAGCGCCTGCTCGATGGTGGAGGCCGTTACCGGATCCGATAGGCCATCCGAGCACAGCAGGAGGCGGTCGCCCGGTTCAGCATCGAGCATAAAGAGAGTCGGCTCCACCGGGCGGCCCGTGTAGGCCTTGAGGATCAACGACTTCTGCGGATGGGAGGAGACATCCTCCGGATCGAGCTTTCCCTCATCCACTAGGGACTGCACATAAGTGTCATCCTTGGTGATCTGGGTCAGCTTCCCCTTACGCAGCCGGTAGCCGCGGGAATCACCCACGTGGCACACGCCGAACTCGGAGCCGTTAAAAAGCAGGGCGGTCAGCGTGGTGCCCATGCCCTCCGTCTCCGGGTGCTCATCCACGTGCTCGCGGATCGCCGCATTGGCGTCTTCCGCCGCCGCGCCGAGCAGGGCCAGCATGTCGTTGTCGCCCGGATCACGCTCGAGGGAGGCCATGTGCTCCACCATGGTGGTGGAAGCGACCTCGCCGGCAGCGTGGCCACCCATGCCGTCGGCCAGCACCAGCAGGTGCGGGCCCGCGTGGGCGGAATCCTCATTGTTTTCGCGGACCAATCCGCGGTCCGTCACTGCAGTAAAAGTCAGGCTTAAAGTCATGCCATCAACCTCACGGTCGTTCGGCCAAGTTTGATATCGGAGCCGACTCCGACTCGTTCTGGCTGGTCAATGCGAACGCCACCAACAAAGGTGCCGTTGCGGGATTCGAGGTCCTCCACGAACCACTCGCTGCCCCTGCGGAACAGGCGGGCGTGGTGGCCGGAGGAGAAATCATCACCGGTGACAAAGTCACAGTCTTGCGCGCGGCCCATCGTACAGTCTTCGAGCGTGCCCAGTTCCATGTGGGAACCGCGCAGCGGCCCGTCCACGATGGCGATTTCACGCGGCGCTTCGCGACGCCTCTGGGCCCCCTTCACCGGGGACGATGCCTGGTAGACGCCGGCGGCCTTATTGGCGTCGCGGCGCATGGCGTTGAGCGCGACCAAGATAAACAGCCACAGCAACACCAGCAGGCCGATGCGCAGCGAGAGCAGCACGATCGAATCCATGAAAAGTCCTTACGCTAAGAATCTGGGAACACTTGCCGGGCGGCTTAGTAGCCCTGGTCTTCGAGGCCGGTGATGCGCACCTCGATGTGGGAGTGACCGAGGGTGATCACGTCGCCGTCGGCAAGCAGCCAGTTCTCAATCGGGGTGTCGTTGACGGTGGTGCCGTTCGTGGACTGCAGGTCCACCAGCACGGCGTCCTGGCCGTTCCAGGTGATCTCCGCGTGCTGGCGGGACACACCGGTATCCGGCAGGCGCAGGTCCGCGTCGTTGCTGCGGCCCAGAATATTGGAGCCCTCCTGCACGTGGTAGACGCGGGAGGAGCCGTCCTGCAACATGAGCGTCACCGCAGGGCCCTGCGGCGCTGGCTGATTCGGGGTGGGGGCCATGAAGGCGGTGGTTGCGGCCTCGTCGGCGTTGTGCGGCTGGGTCATAGAGTCCTCCTGACCATGGTCGTGGTGGAAAATCGCATCGAATCCGGTTTCTTCGGTGGGCTCGTGATCCAAAAAAGAGGACACGCGCAACTGCCCAGTCCGCAGTCCCGACTCCTCCGCGATGCGGACGATGACCGGCCCGGCGAGGGACCAGCCACTGTTACGGATGAAGCGGGTGAGCTGATCAGCTAGATCCTTGGGAACATCCCGGTCCTGTGAGAGATTCTCGATGTCCTTGGAGGACACGCCGACGGTCATGACGTTGGGGCTATAAAGCTTGCCATCATCACCGCGGGACAGATTGTCTTGCGCCTCCTGCTTGAGAAGCTCCTCAATCTCTGCGGGGACGACTTTACCGCCGAAGACAAAGGCCATGCCGTTGTCCAGTCCGCGTTGCAAGGAAGAATCCAGCTTGGCGAGCTTGTCAAGAAATGCCATAGGGTAACGCCGTCCTCCTTTCGGGATGTTCAAGGGAGAGGTATAGCAGCGGTCAGTATAGGTTGCTTTCCTCTATTTAACGTAGACGCGCGGCCTATAGTTCCCTGGAAAGTTCGGGTTTGCCAGCGGATTTGTAGAATCTGTTGGACTGCGTGCTAAGGTTAGCTAGTCGCCAAGACATCAATACCCTGCCCGGGTGGCGGAATTGGCAGACGCGCTGGCTTCAGGTGCCAGTGTCCTTATAGGACGTGCGGGTTCAAGTCCCGCCCCGGGCACGCTGTGAAGTCTCGAGACATCGTTCCGGTCGGTGTCTCGAGATTTTTCTTTTTCAGTGGCCTGAGTTCGCTAGGCCAGTACGACGTATCAAGAAAGCGTCAATGGATTAAGGTCGTTGTGCCCGTATAGCGGGGACGCGTGAATTGTCTTTGATCCATACCGCGGCGTGAGGATCAATGAAGTCCGCTACTTCTTGAATAGCGTTATCAACGGAGTCGAGATGTGCGACTTCACGGGCTCTATCGCGTTGTTGAACGATTGATTCGTGGTGAGAGCACCTATTCCTCATTTTGTAAACAATGACTACAAGTTCTTCAAACTGCTGTCTACTGTCAGGCGTTCTCTTCAACGCCTTCTTTACCTGGGGCCAGATACTCGCCTGATAGTGACTACTCAAGAGGAAACGCCAGAAGTCGAAGCTGAGTTCAGCGATGATTTTTCCTGGTGGTGCACCTTCCTTCCCGGCCCGTTTCTTCGCTTTGCGGATATTCTTCTTCGCTGCATCGTTGAAAGGGATTCGATCGTCGTCAAACCATCGCTCGCCGTACCTTCCGGTTAGGGCATTGTGAATGCTATTTCGGAGGAGTACTTCGAGGTGTTCGATGTCTGCGAGATAGGTTTTCGTGAGGTGAGTATTCCAAAGGTAGAGCGTTTCTGGTGATGGATGATCGGCGTACCTGCTCATTCGCGCAGATGAAAACCACTGGGACAGCTGTACTTGGGCTGGGCTTGGATTATCCATATGGATATGATAATGTGCGCTTTGAAAACCCCGGAACGATCCCTGCACTACGAAAGTAGGAGTAAATCGCCGGGGTTATTGATATCTTCGGGGAATTATAGCGGCCAGAAATTCGAAGTTTTTCGCCCTTATTTACCGTGAATGACAGCGACAGATTTGTGATCCCTTGGGCTTGGGAGTTGTGGCAGTAGCAGCTACCTTTGAAGGATGATTACTAATGAACTCCGAGAACTACTGACCGCAGCCACGACCCATGCGCAGCGTTTCCA
>NZ_JASBOH010000012.1:0-81249 GCF_039907205.1 Corynebacterium sp. c25Ua_47
TTATCAACGACGAGGGACAGTACTCGTTGTGGCCTACGTTCGCCGCCGTGCCAGACGGATGGACCGTGGCTCTGGGAGACCCTTCCCGTGGCGTAGACGGCGGGGTATCGCGGGACGAGGCGATGGAGTTCATCGACCGCGAGTGGACCACCTTGCAACCGGCAGGAAAGTCTCACGCTTAAGTGAGTGCCGTACTTCCCACTGCTTTGCCTGGTGAGTCCGCTGCGGAGATTGGCCGCCTGCTCCGTCGCACCGCAACTCCAGCAATTAGTGCGGTGCTGTTCACTTTCGCCGGTGCCTTGCTCTCTCTGGTGCCCATTTATCTGCTGGCCAGCGTCATCGATGCGGTAGCCGCCGGTGACGGCAAGTCTGGCGTGCTGAAGGTGATTGTGTGGGCTGCCGTGGCGTGTGTTGGTACTGCCGTTGTCGCTGGCCTTGCGGAGGCGCTGACGGGTGTGACGATTGCCCAGGTAGTTGCGAAGTTGCGTGAGCGCGCCGTCGCCGCGGTGCTGAATCTGCCTTCCACCACGGTGGAGTCCCTGGGCCGGGGAGAGGTGCTGGGCCGAGTTGGTGCGGATGTCGCCGCGCTGGTGAGCAGTGCCCGCAAGTCGGTTCCATCGACCCTCAGCGCGCTGGTGATGGTCGTGGTGGCCAGCGCTGGAATAGCGGGGTTGGATTGGCGCCTCGCGTTGGCGGGGCTGTGCGGGATTCCGTTCTATGCGCTGGGGTTGCGATGGTATCTTCCTCGTTCTGCCCCTTTGTATCGACGCCAACGCGAATTAGAAGCCGGTGTCATCGGTTCCTTGCAAGGTTCTATGGAGGGCATTCGTTCGGTTCGTTCGCATCGGCTGGTGGATAGCCGCCAAGGTCTCACCAGGCGCTACGCGCAGGCTTCGCGGGACGAATCAATCGCTGCGTTTCGTGTGTTTTCCGGGCTGGTGGCGCGGGAGAACTTCGCGGAGTTCATGGGGTTGTCAGCCCTGTCTGTCGTAGGCTGGTTGCTCTTCCGCGAAGATGCGGTGACGGTGGGCGAGATCTCGGCAGCGTTGATTCTGTTCCACCGTCAGTTCGTGCCGATCGGCACGATTCTGTTCACCTTTGATGAACTGCAGCGCAGCGGGGCGGCCTTGGGGCGCATCGTGGGACTCATTCGCTCCGCGGGTGCGGATACGCCACAGCCGATTGATGACTACTCCTCGCATCGGCAGAGTCCAGCTGTAGAGGTCAAGGGCCTGAATTATCGGTACGAGGATGGCCCAGAGATCTTGCATGACTTGGCGTTCCACATCCCTGCGGGGTGCACGGTATGCGTGGTCGGCGGATCGGGAGCTGGCAAGTCCACGGTTGCGGAAATTGTCTCTGGAACCCTCGAGATGGCAGAGCCGGGTGTGATCACCGTTGGGGGGTGCGACGTGGTGGGAATGAGTGCGCAAGAAAGAAGCTCGATCTTTTGCGTTGCCTCCCAGGAAAACTACGTCTTCGCGATGAGTTTGCGCGATAATCTCCTGCTGGCAGCCGAAGGTGCCAGCGACGCAGAAATATGGGATGCGCTGCGCCGAACCGGTGCGGAAGATTGGTGCACATCCTTGTCCCATGGCGACAAGCAGGGCTTAGACACAATGCTGGGCGAAGGGGGCCTGCACGTAGATGCGGTGGCGGCACAGCGTCTGGCGCTGGCCAGGGTGGCATTGTCTCGGGCTGGCGTCGTCATTCTTGACGAATCAACGGCCGAAGATGACGGTGACCTCGAGGAAACACAGCAATCACACGAGGCCTTTTCGATGTCCTTGGAGGACGCTGCCCGCGCGGCGATCCGCGGACGGACGGCGATGGTGATTGCGCACCGGCTCAGCCAAGCAACCTCCGCCGATAGCGTGGTGGTGATGGAGCGCGGGCGCGTGGTGGAAACAGGTACGCACGAGGAGCTGGCAGCAAGAAACGGAACATATGCCGATATGTGGACCGCCTGGAATGAGCAGGGGAGGCAGGCGCGTGTCTGACAACAAGGTGGTGACGCTGCGCGGGCTGGTCAGAAAAAATTCTCGCGCGATGGCTCTGAGTGGCTTGTTGCTGAGCATCTACCACGTGGCAGAAGCCATGATTGCGGTGTTACTGGGATGGTTGGCGCACAGTCTTATCGCTAGCGAGAATGTGTGGCACCTGGTGGGTGGAATCGCAGCCTTAGGCGCTACGCTGGCGACGGTGTCTGTGAGCTGGCAGACAGGGTTCCGGATACTGCAGGCTACGTCGGCTCGGAACGTATGTGAATTGCGGGCAGGCATCACCTCGCAGGTGGTGAGCCATGGTGGGCATTCCGACGATGCGGACAGTCTGCCTCGCCAGGAATTGCCCACGGTGGTGGGTGAAGACGTGGTGCAGGCGGTAGACATCATCGAAGTGGTCCCGGTGGGGATCAGTGCGCTGGTGGGAGCCATTTTCTGCACGATTGTTCTGGCGCTGATTGATCTGCCACTGGGAGTGGTGGTGTTGGTGCTCAGCGCGGTGGTGTTGATAGTCCTGCACCGGCTGTCTCAGATCATTGAACGCCGCGCGGAGCGGCAACAAACTCTGCTCGCGCGAGTGACCGCGCGCATGACCGACATTCTGCAGGGGCTGCCGGTGATCTCGGGAGTGGCTGGCGCGCATCCGGCCTACCGTGGATATGCGCGTAAATCTGAAGAGGCGTGTGCGGATGCTCGGAAGCTCGCGTGGGTCAGCGGAGGTTATGAAGCCGTGGCGATGGGCAGCAATGTGCTGTTGCTGAGTGCGGTGGGCCTGTACGCGGGCTATCGAACCATTTCCGGCGATGTGACGTTGGGGGAGTTGGTCACCGTGGTGGCGCTGTCACAATTTATCGCGGAGCCGATGCGGCAGTGCAGCAGAATGCCGCGCTTCATTGGATTGGCGAGGGCTTCCGTTCGGAGGCTGCAGCGCGTGGCGGAAGCTCAGCGGCTGCGTGAGGGGCAGGGCGTGCCATCTGCTCAGATTGGCACGCCTGCCATTTCCATGCGCGGTGGAGACGGTGAGGCCGAAGGAGACGGCGAGGTCGAGGGATCAGAGCAGGCTTCCGTGGCGTTCGCAGAGGGGCGACTGACGGTGGTGCACTGTTCAGCCGCATGGGCAGATGCTCTGGTGGATGCGTTGGTCGCGGGGGAGTCGATGGAGCTTGGCTCCCTGACTAGGCCACAAACTCAACAACTGTGGATCCGGGGGCGCGATATTTGCGAGATCTCGGTAGACGATGTGCGTTCCGCTGTGCTTGCCGAGCCTCGGAAGCCGGCATTGTTTGGGGACACAGTGGGGCAGGCGGTGCTGCGGAGCTCTGGAGAGGGCAGGGCGGAGGATGCAGTAGACATTCTTAACGCCTTAGGGCTCGATGAACTGGCGCCGGGGGCGGCTCATTCAGCCGGGGTATTGGATCACGAGCTGACCGAAGGTGCGCGCAATCTTTCCGGTGGTCAGCGGCAGCGGCTGGGATTGGCACGAGCGCTACTGGCTGAGCCGGAGATGTTGGTGATGGTTGATCCGGTCTCGTCAGTGGATTCAATGACGGGCATGAAAGTGGCGCGTGCGGTGAGAGATATTCGCCGCGGGCGTACCACGGTGGTCCTGTGTGTGGGGAGGGCCTTCCAGTCGGTAGCCGAGGACGTAGTTGATGTGAAGCCTCTAGCTGGGAGTTTGCGGACGCGGGGTGAGCAATTCCCGCTAGGGGGTTGTTGAGCAATAGAAGATAGGTTAGCCTACCCTTTGCATTGCCTACCCTAAGAAGTTGGTTGGCGCATCCTACAGAGAGGCCATAGTGACCATCATCGATCGTCAAGCTTAGACATCCGCAGAGCGCAGTACCCACGAAAATTCCGTCCGCGACATCGTCGGGATCGGCATCGGCCCCGGAAACCTCGGGCTCGCGGTAGCTATCGAAGAGCAAGCTCCAGAACTCGATGCACTCTTTGTGGAAGCCCGCCCGGAATTCAACTGGCACCCAGGCATGCTCCTCGAAGGATCCAACATGCAGATCAGCTTCCTTAAAGACCTGGTTACGGTGCGCAATCCGCAGAGCCGCTTCAGCTTCATCAACTACTTGCATCACAGCGACCGCTTGATTGATTTCATTAACCGCCAAACCTTCACCCCGGAACGCGTGGAATTCGCCGATTACCTCCGATGGATCGCGGATCACATCACCGTGGACACGCAGTACAACACCACCGTGACGTCCATCGAGACGCTTCCGGAACTGGCCGCAGACGGAGCTCGTTTTGTGGTGCACGTCCGCAGGAAGTTAGGAAGCGGTGAGTCCGAAGGGCAGCGAGCTCAGCAGTCGGAGTCCATTCGCTGCCGCAACGTGGTGGTTGCCCGCGGGCTGGAAGCCAAGATGCCTGCGTGGGCAGAGGACAGCTCCTTGGACACCTCGCGCATCTTCCACAACATCGATTTGCTCCCGCGCACCAAGAAGCTGCTGAACAGTGGGTGGGATATCCGCCGAGCTTTGGTGATCGGCGCGGGCCAGTCCGCAGCCGAGGCCATCCGGTACTTCCACGATTGCCCGCATATCGATACCGTCACGGGCAGCTTGAACAGCTACGGCTTCATCCCCGCCGATGACAGCCCCTTCGCCAATCGGGTGTTCGACCCGGAGGCCGTTGATGACTTCTTCCATGCGCCCGATGCGATCCGCAACGAGCTGTTGATCCGCCACCGGTACACCAATTACGCCTGCGTGGAATCTGAGCTCCTCGATGAGCTCCACGACCGTCAGTATCGGGAAAGCGTCACCGGGCGTCAGCGGCTCGATATTCGCCGGACCACGGAGGTGCTCGGTGCGCGTAATTGTTCCGACGGCAGCGTCGACGTGGACATTCGCCACCGAGTAACCGGAGACGTGGTGACAGAAAGCTTTGACGTGGTGGTGTGCGCCACGGGCTTCCGATCTCGCGGTCTTGCGGGGATTCACGCTGATAGTCACGGCAGTGAAGAATTCACCGTCACTAGGGATTACGGCGCCGTGCTCAATGGCGAGCGCGTGCCAGGACTCTTCGTGCAGGGAGCAACTGAGGCCACGCATGGACTCGGTTCCACGTTGCTCTCCAACATCGCGACCCGCTCCGGGGAACTGGTGGAGGCCATCACGGGTCAGCAACGCACGCATCGTGCGCCGGCGGATGAAGATCTCCGCTCCGAGCAACATCGGGATTCTTCGCACCTGATCGCAGGCTGATTTTCCCGAGCCGTGCTCCGCTTGAGGTTGGCTGACACCTAGCCCGACGTCCGCCATCCGCGTCTGATTCCCTGTTTCCCCATCAACCGAAAGGCTCTTTGTGCCCACCCGATCGTCTGCTCACACTCCGTTTTCCTCTGGCGATACGCTTGCTTCTCGAGATGGCGGCGCCGTCATCGGTCATGGCCGCAGTGAACAGGATCGGATCGCCCAGCAGCGCATATGGAATGACACGGATCAGGATCGCGATCGCCCGGACCTGATTAGCCTGCTCCTGCAGCATGCGCAGGAGACCCCGGATGCGCTCGCAGTGGTGGATGACCGGCACAGACTGACCTATGCGCAGCTCGTCGCCCATGCAACTGCTGTAGCGCGAAATTTGCGGGAACACGGTATTGACGCTGGTCAGAGTGTGGGAATCTCCCTGCCGCGCAGCGCGGAGATGGTGGTGGGTATCGTCGCCACGTTGCTCGCCGGTGGCAGTTTTGTCCCGCTAGACCCCTCGTGGCCGCAGGCGCGCCGGGAATCCGTCACCCACGATGCCAGCCTGAGCTTCGTACTCACGCCGGACAACTGCGCGCTCACCGAAGACGCGCTATTCGACCTCGATGCCACCCGCGAGCTGTTCACCCCGCCGTCCACGGACAGCGTTGCGTACGTCATCTTTACCTCTGGCAGCACCGGCCGCCCAAAGGTCGCAATGATCCGCCACGGTGCGATCGTGGAGCGCTTGCTCTGGCAGCGCGATCAGATCCTGTTCTTCGGCCGCGATGATGCCTCCCTGTTCAAGGCACCGCTGTCCTTTGATATCTCCATCAATGAGATCTTCCTGCCGCTGGTTTGCGGGGGGCCGCGTGGTGGTGGCCGCGCCGGGCGTGGAGCAAGACCCCCAACGCTTGGCCCGCCTCATCCATCGCGAGGGCGTGACGTTTGCGTATCTGGTTTCGAGTGTTCTCGACGTCATGCTCAAACAGGCCGAAGGCACGAATCTATTAGACAGCTTGCGGCATGTCTGGTGTGGCGGAGAGATGCTCACCCAGGCGCTGTTCCGTCGCTTTCGCCAGCAGCTGGCCATCCCGCTGTACCACGGGTACGGGCCAGCGGAAGCTACCATCGGTGTCTCCCACGTCATCTACCGTGACGACGAGGATCGCCTCAACACGAGCATCGGTGTGGCCAATCCCAACTGTCGGCTCTATGTGCTCGATGAGCACCTGCGGGTGGTTCCAGACCAAGAAATTGGTGAACTCTATGTGGCCGGATTCCTGCTGGCCAAGGGGTATATCAATGCCCCAGGACTCACGGCCAGCCGCTTTGTTGCGGATGTGTTTGCGTCGGACGGAACCCGGATGTACCGCACGGGAGACCTGGTGCGCCGGCACAACGACGGCTCGCTGGAATTCGTGGGGCGGGCCGATAATCAGGTGAAAATCCGTGGCATGCGTCTGGAGTTGGAGGACGTGGAATCTGCGCTGGTGGGACACCCAGATGTGGAGGCGGCGAGCGTGATTGCTCGGGAGGGGCGACTGCTGGGCTACGTGACGGTGACTGCGGGCCTCGTGGGTGCTGCGATCCGTAGTTGGTGTGCCGAGGTACTGCCCGAATACATGGTGCCCGCGATTATCACCGTCATGGATGAGTTGCCGCGGACGGCCAACGGAAAAGTGGATCGGAAGGCACTGCCGGAACCTGATTGGAGCTCGCTCACTGATGCCCCGGCCGATGCTGAACGTGACGGGGAAACCGTTGCTCTGCTCGCGGAGGCAATGGCTGAAGCATTGGGGGTTAGCGCGGTGGGTGCGGAGACGGACTTCTTCGATATCGGTGGCGATAGCCTGCGGGCCATCACCCTGGTCTCGGCTCTGGGACGGCGCGGGGTGGAGGTGAGTGTGGGAGATATTTTCTCTGCGCGCACTCCACAGCAACTGGCTCGGTGCGCCGAAGAGCGCGGAACCTTCGTGCAGGATCCAGACGATGAACCAACCGGTGAGGTGCAGTCGCTGCCGATTCTGCGCTGGTTCGATTCCATTACTGATCACGTGGACGGCTTCATTCAGTCCGTGGAGTTTTCAGTTCCAGAAGATGTGGATGCGCAGCTGGCCGGGCGAATGGTGGCTGACGTGCTGCAGGCGCACCCTGCACTGCGGGCCCGTGTGCAGCGGAATCCCTTGCGGCTGGAACTCCCGGAGGAATCTGCCGAAGAAGCGGTGGCGATCCACCCCACCACGGACATCGCTGCGCTTTCTGAACTGCTGGATCCGGCAGTCGGAGTGGTGGTAGCGGCTGGGCTGGTGCCCGGAAGATTGCGCCTTGTGGTGCATCACCTGGTGGTCGATGGCGTGTCATGGAACATTATCGGCGAGGACCTCGCCGCGGCGTATCGCGGGGAACAGCTCGCGCCGGAGCGGACGTCCCTGCGCCGATGGACGCAGCTGCTGCAACAGGCCGTTGATACTGGCGAATTCGCGGAGGATGCCAATAGTTCCCTGCCCCCATTGCCGAGTGCAGATGAACCTCTGCGGGACCCGCAGGTGCCAGCGCTTGCTGATAGTCCCGAGAAAGCGCCCACAGTCCGTGAGGAGCGCAGCGTGGTACATGAGGCATCAGTGCAGATCACGGACGAATTACTGGGTGCGGTGCCCCACGCTTTCCGCACGGGGGCGAATTCCGTATTGCTTACGGCATTGAGCGTGGCGTTGGCGCGTTGGCGTCGAAACAAACAAACATGGACCCTGGTGGAGATGGAGGGGCACGGCCGCGAAACCCGATTCGTACCCGGGCCACAGGGCAGGGAAGCAGACCTTTCACGCACGGTGGGCTGGTTCACCTGCCTATATCCCATGCTGATCGACCCCACCCGGGCGGCAGTGCAGGAGGCCTCCACAGAGGTCGAGGGCAGCATCGCCCCGCTAGCGCTGGCACTCAACGCAGTGAAAGACCAGCTCGCGGCCATCCCCGGCAACGGCGTTCCTTACCAGGCCCACACCTGGTTGCATCAGTCCGCGAAGACCCCTCCGCAGGCACAGGTGCTGTTCAACTACTTGGGGCGCGTATCCGCAGGAGCACAAGATTTCGCTCCCGCGGGTTCCACCGGCCAACTCGGCGAGCAACGCGACCCGGACCAGCCGTTGGTCCGCGAGCTGGAGTTCAACGCGATCGCCGAAGACACCGGCGAGGGATACGTCCTGCGCACCACGATCTCCTGGGCGCGCGGCAGGATCTCCCCCGAACGGATCGACGAATTGGTCGCGCACTGGGATGTGGCATTGCGCGAGGTGGCAGCGCTTGCCGATCACGGCGTGTTGTCCGTGGGCGACGTTGCCCCCGCACCCGTGAACTCTGCGGACCTGGCACGAATCACTGCGCAGAGCTCCGCGGAGCTGCAGGACGTGCTGCCGCTGACCCCGCTGCAGCACGGCATGTACTTCCACTCGCTATTCGAGGAATCGGCCAGCTCGTATGTGGAGCAACAGGTCTTGCGGGTGGAATGCAGCGAACCGTTTGACCGGGAGCGATTCGCCCGCGCTGCGCGTAATTTGATCCGACGCCACCCCGCACTGAGCACCCGCCCTTGGGAAACTGACGGTGGCGATGTGGTTGCCGTGATTGATCCGGGGATTGCCGAGCATTTGCGGGTGGACTTTCGGGACGTGACGGTGCCTGCCGAGTTGGCTGGGCCTGGATTAGACGGGTGGCTCGTGCAGCGTACGGAAGAGATTGCCGCTGATGACCTCTCGCGGGGAATCTCCTTGCAGCCGCCCGGTGATGCCGCGCCCGAGCCGCTCATGCGATGGACCGTTGTGCTCCCGACCAGTGTCGATGGTGCGGTGTGTGGCCAGGACATCGCTGTGATCCAGACGGTGCATCACCTGATCGCCGACGGATGGTCCGTGCCCATCATGCTGCGGGATCTCCTGGAGATCTACCGGGATGACGATGCCCGAATCCCGCGCTACGACCCGGACGCCGGAATGGCCGGCAGCGTGCGATGGGTGGCGCGCAGAGACGCGGAAGCCGATATGTCCGTCTGGCGCGAGGAAATGCGCGAGGTACGCCCCACGGTGCTGTGCCCTAATCCTTCGAGTTCGCTCGAGCGCCGGGAGTTGCTGGTAGACGATCCGCGGACTGTTGGCTTGTCTGAGCGTGCTCGGGCAGCGGGTGTGGGCCTGCCGGATGTGGTGCACGCGGCGTGGGGGCTGGTCCTTCGCACCTTGGTGGGCTGCGAACCTGGGGCTGACGTGGTGTTTGCCACTTCCGTTTCCGGCCGTGACATTCCCGTTCTTGGCGTGGCCGATGCCGTGGGCATGCAGCTCAACACCATCCCGGTGGTCGCGCCGGGGCAATCTGATCCCACCCTGCCGGTGACCAGCATGCTGCACGCCATGGTCCATCACAACAATCAGGTCCGCGATGTGCAGCACGTCAGCCTGGCTGATATTGCCCGCGACCTGGGAACCAACGCCAGCGAACTGCTGGATACGTTGATGGTGGTGGAGGTGCCGCTATCTCCACAGGACGTGGGCTGCCCCGGCTCGCCACTACAGGTTGCTGACGTGCGCAACAATGGCGCGCCGCACTTTCCCCTGTCCGTCGTGGTCAACCCTTCCGCTGAGCACCCACTGCGCCTGATCTACGATCCGCAGCGAATCACCGAGGTACGTGCCGAAAGGATCGCGCAGATGCTCGCGGTGAGTGTGGATTCTTTGCTGTCTGAATCCGGTGCGGTGGCGACCGTGGGTGAGGTTGCAGAGGCGTTGGGTGCGGTATCTGGTGTGGACACGCTTCCTTCTTTGTGGCGACGCAGCTTCGAGCACTCCCGCGACCGGCCCGCCCTGACCAGCATCGGAGAAGACGGTGCTGCGGAGCATTGGACCTACGAAGAACTAGACGACGCCGCTCAGCGTATACGCGCTGTGCTGGACCGGAAGGTTGCCATCCACACCCCGAGAGTAGCCCTGCTCATGGAGCGCGATGCGTGGCAGGTTGCGGCCATTCTGGCGACCACGATGTCCGCCGGCACCTACGTTCCCGTGGATCCGTTGTCCCCGCAAGCGCGGGTGGAATTGATCCTGGAGGATTGCCAGCCCGATGCCGTGCTGGTGTCTCCCAGCGCGGAAAAATGGTCTCTGAGCTGGTAGATTGTCCCGTCCTCGTGGTCAGTGAACAGACGATGAGCGGGGAAGCGAAGCCGCC
Source organism: Corynebacterium sp. c25Ua_47 (assembly GCF_039907205.1). NCBI lineage: Bacteria > Bacillati > Actinomycetota > Actinomycetes > Mycobacteriales > Corynebacteriaceae > Corynebacterium > Corynebacterium sp. c25Ua_47. The sequence goes on from NZ_JASBOH010000012.1 coordinate 10,412, forward strand.
TGCGGGCCGGTCGGCAAGCGTGGCCCGTGCCAATGACATCGCCTACGTGATCTACACCTCCGGCTCCACAGGGCGGCCGAAGGGCGTGGCCGTCACACACGCCAACGTGACCGCGATGCTGGGCAATGCTCGCAGCCACGTGGAGTTTTCGCAGGAGGACGTGTGGTCGATCAGCCACAGCTTCGCCTTTGACTTTTCGGTGTGGGAGATGTGGGCAGCGCTGAGCTCCGGCGGGCGTGCCGTGGTGATGCCGTATGCGCTGATGCGCTCGCCCGAGGATGCCGCAGAGGTGTTGCGTGCCGAAGCCATCACGGTGCTGAGCCAGACCCCAACCGCCTTTGCCGCGTTGGAGCCGCACCTCGGGCAGGACTCTGCGGTGCGCACGGTGATCTTCGGCGGCGAGGCCTTGGAGGCCCGCGCGGAGGCTGCCTACTGCAGTGCTCATCCGAATGTTCGGTTTATCAACATGTATGGCATCACGGAGACGACAGTGCACGTCACAGCACACGAATGCTCCGAGAATGCAGGGGAGGCCCGCAGCCCGATCGGCCGCCCGATGGACGGGTTGCGTACCTATGTTCTGGACGCGCAATTACAGCCGGTGCAGCCTGGAGAGACCGGCATGATGTACGTTGCCGGGCCGCAGGTCACCGCGGGTTATTGGGGGCTTGCTTCTACCACGGCCTCCCGCTTCGTGGCCGATCCTTTCGTTGGCGGCGGTGCGCGGATGTACTGCAGCAATGACATGGCAAAGGTGCTGAACAACGGTCATCTGGATTACGTGGGCCGCGCCGATAGGCAGGTGCAGCTGCGCGGTTATCGCGTGGAGCTGGGGGAGATCGAGAGCGCGCTGGAGAAGGTCAGCGGTGTGCGGGAGGCCACCGTGGTGGTCGTCGATCTGCCCGAAGGCCAGGTGCCGGGTGCGTTGTTGATTACGGATTCTCGTGCCGACGCAAAGGCGATCACCTCCCGAGCTGCCGCAGCGGCCCGAGACGCGCTCCCTGCCTACATGGTTCCGCAGCTATTCGCGGTGAGTACGCAGGTGCCGCAGACCATCAATGGCAAGCGGGATGAGCGCGCGATCCTGGACCTTCTGGGTGAGATTCCTGCTGCTCAGCAGGCTTCGGGCACCTCGGATCTGGTGGAGGCGATCTCGCAGGCAATTGCTGATGCACTTCGCTTGGACCGCGCCGAGGTGGAGCCGGACTCGGACTTCTTCCGCTTAGGTGGAGACAGTATTCTTGCCATCCGCGTTACTCACGCGCTGGCGCGCGCTGATCTCAACGTGACTCCGCGGGACTTCTTCTTGGGCCGCACGCCACGCAAGATTGCCGAGCGGGTCACGCCGCAGGCCACCCAGCAGAAAATCCAGGAAACAAGGCAGAGCCAGGAAGAAGCCCTGCCCAAGGACGGGCACCAGGAGATCTCGGGGGCTTTCCCCATCCCGGCGATGCTGCGCAGGCAGATGGAAAGAGGCATGAGCGACCGCTTTGTGCAGGCGCGCCGCTTGGATCTGGGGCCAGTCGCTGTGGAGGACTTGGAACAGGCCCTGCAGCAGGTAGCGCAGGCACATCCGATGCTTCGTACGCGCGTGGACACCAGTTCTGCGTTCGCGCACTTTGTTGGTGCCGAGGGAGACGGCCCTATGGTTGTGCGGGCTTTGGACGTGGATGCATTGATCGATCACATCGATATTGCTGCTGGTCGTAGCGTGGTGCTCGGGTGTGTGGATGGGTACGTCAAGGCCGTTGCTCATCACGCGGTGATCGATAGCGCCAGTTGGATGATTCTGGAAGACGATCTGCGCGATGCGCTCGCAGGGCGCAGGATTCTCTCCGGGCAGGCGAGCTACAAGGATCTTTGCCTGCAAGAACTGCACGATGCTCACACCGCAGCAGCTCAGGATGCCCTGCACTGGAGTGAACTGGCTACGCTGCCACGGCCCGTCGAGGACTCGAACCAGTGGAGTACGGATCATGTGAGCACGCTCGAAGTGAACATTGACGGACAGACCGCGCAGGTCCTGCAGAGCGTTGCACCCGACGTGATGGGTGTGGACGTTCAGGACCTCGTGGCAGGACTGGTGACCGTCGCGGTGGCTCGAACAATGGGCACGGACGCGCGGAGCTGGGCCGTGGACGTAGAAGGCCACGGACGTCCGGCTGATCATTCCTATGGTCGAACCCTCGGATGGTTTACCACCATCGCGCCGGTGGAAATCCCGTTGGCTGATCCAGCGGATGCAGCACGTGCCGCAGCGGAAATGCGCGCGCTCCACGAGGACGGCACAGCCCCGGACCGCCGCACTTATCAGGCACTGCGATACACACACCCGCAAGGGCAGCGAACCCTGGCCCATGGGGCACAGATCCTGGTCAACTACCTCGGACGGGGAGAGACTGGCGCTGTCCTCCACGCGCCGGGCGATGCCGCCTGCCAGTGGACGGATTACCTGGTGGAGGCCGATGTGTGGTCTAGCGAGCGGGCCGTAAGCATGGAGCTGTCCGTGGTGAATGCGGTGATTTCCGCCGAGCGTTTGCGCAGCGCCATCGGCGAGGTTGCTCGCGAGTTGCAGGAGCACGTCAGCCGCGAGCAATCCTCAGGACGCCGCGCTCCGCTGAGCGTGCTGCAGCGCGGAATCTGGTTCCAGTCACAGGTGGCAGCACCGGGTGCCTACGTTGCACAGACTGCGTTGACGTTTGACCGGAGACTGGATGCCGAGGCCGTGGTGGAAGCCTTCCGGGACACAGTGACCGTGCATCCAGCCATGGGCGCGGAGTTCCACACCGATGCTTCCGGCCAACCCGTGCAGAACTTGCCGTGGAGTGGACAGGGCATTGACCTCCCCGTCGAGACCACCGAAGGGGATCTCGAGGCGATCATGCACGCTGATCGCAGCGCGGGCATCGATCTCGCATCCGTGCCGCTGGCGAAGGCAACCATCGTCACCGGCCGAAGTGACGGACAGCCTGGCGACACGCTGCTTCTTACCTACCACCTGGTTCTGGTCGATGGTTGGTCGCGTGCAGTGATGCTGCAAACCTTCCTCGAGAGGCTGACGTTGAGGTCCGGCCAGGCCCGCACGCAGGGTGCGGGAGAGTTGGTTCCTCGCGGTTGTTCTATTGCTGACGCCCTGCTCGAGTCCGTTGACACTCGCAAAGAGCAGGCAGATAGCGACTATTGGGTACATCGCCTAGAGACGTTGTCTCAGCCCACGCTCGTTGCCCCGCAGGCCGCGGATATCTCTTCAGAGCACGCTGGTAGCGAGTTGCCTCGCCAGGTGTTTGCCGAGGTCAGCGAGCAGCTGACCGGCGCACTGCAGGAAAAGATCCGGGCGCAGGCCGTGACGTTGACCTCCGTGGTCAACGCAGCCGTGGCCGTGGCCTTGGGTGCTGTCACAGGGGATTCGGATGTGGTGTTTGGTCAGTCTGTCAGTGGCCGCGATGCCTTGAGCGACCCCGCCATGTCTGATGTGGTGGGAGTGCTGCTCAACACAGTGCCAGTGCGAGTGACAGCTCGGCCCGGCCAGAGCATAGAAGAACTGGTCCAGGATGTTTATCGCCAGCGCATCGAGGATATGGACCACGATTCCGCGGACCTCGGCGCCATCCAGCGGCAGCTGGGGGTAGGCACGCTGTTCGATTCCATGGTGGTGGTGCAGAACTTCCTCGATCCGCAGGCAGCAGCGGAACTTCGGGAACGCCACGGGGTTGTGGAGGAGCGCGCGGAAGATTCCACGCACTTCCCTCTGACCTGGGTATTCACTCCGGGGCCGAAGCTGGGCATCAAGCTGGAATTCCGCCACGACGTGGTGGACGAGTCCCTCGCACATTCCGTGCTCAAGGCCGCGACCGAAGTCCTGACCGCGTTTGTGGACACACCAGAGGTCCCGCTCGCTCAGCTGGCCCAGTTGGCGCCAGCCCGAGCGGAGGATTCTTCCCCGCAAAGCACGACGGAGCAGATGGCTTCCTGGCAGAAGGCCGAAGGCATTGACCGCACCATTGCGGATGAGCTCAAGGACACCGCCCAGCGCTTCCCAGATCGCATCGCGCTAGCGGATGACGCACAGCAGTGGACGTTCGGTGAGCTGATTGCTCGCTGTTCCGACATTGCGGAAAAGATCAAGAATTGCGGCGTGACCAGCGGCGATACTGTCGCCATTGCGGTGGAGCGCTCCGCGCATTCGGTGGTGGCTCTGCTGGGAGCCCTGTGGGCAGGGGTGCGCTACGCGCCGCTTGATCTGACGCACCCCGATGGGCGGCTCCGGGTCCTCGTGGAGGACAGCCAGCCCGCAGCCGCGCTGGTGGACTCGAGTTCTCGGGAGCGCATGGAGCGGATCGGTGCGCTTCCTTGCGTCGACGTCACCACTGCCGATTCCCACGCCACCACCCACACGCCTGCGGCGGTGCCCGGGGACGATGCCTACCTGATGTACACCTCCGGATCGACCGGCAAGCCCAAGGGCGTGGTGATCAAGCATCGCGGGCTGCACAACATGCTGGACAATCACCGGCGCAAGATCTTCGCCCCAGCTGCTGCCGATGGGCGGACGTTGCGGATCGCGCATGCCATCAGCTTCGCCTTCGATATGTCGTGGGAAGAGCTGTTTTGGCTGGTGGAAGGCCACGAGGTGCGGATCTTCTCCGAGGATTTGCGACGCGATGCTGCGGCCATGGTTGAGGCCATTCGCGCGCATCAGGTGGATGTCATCAACGTCACCCCGACCGTTGCCGAGCAGCTGCTCGCGGAGGGGATGCTGGAATCCGGCGCGCATCGCCCGCGGCTGGTGCTCTTGGGCGGCGAGGCTGTCTCGCACGGCGTGTGGGAGACCTTGCGAAAGGCCGATGACGTGCGCGGATACAACCTCTATGGACCCACCGAGTACACCATCAACGCCCTGGGTGCTGGCACGGATGAGAGCGCCACGCCCGTGATCGGAATGCCGGTGGATCGCACGGCGGCGTTCGTTTTGGACCCGTGGTTGCGCCCCGTTCCTACAGGAGCGCCGGGTGAGCTCTACCTCGCGGGCAGCGGCTTAGCGCAGGAGTATCATGGGCTCGCGGCGCGCACCGCCAGCTCCATGGTCGCCTGCCCGTGGGGCGCCCCGGGTGAGCGGATGTATCGCACGGGAGACATCGTCCGCGTGCGTGCGGATGGCATGTTCGAGTACCTCGGACGCAGCGACGATCAGGTGAAAATTCGTGGTCACCGCGTGGATCCCGGCGACGTCTCGGCCGCCGTGTCCCGCGGCGTTGATCCCCGCATCCTCCACTGCGTGACCGTTCCTGTTCGTATATCCGACGCCACACTCCTGGCCTGTCACCTCGTGGCCCCACAACTGCGCGATGCGGACCAGGGGGAGCGGCAGAGTTTCCTGACTGGCGTGCGTAATGCATTGCGCGAGGAACTGCCCAGCTACATGATCCCGGATCGATGGTCGATCGTGGATGAGTTGCCGGTGACGTCGAATGGAAAGACCGACCTTGCTGCACTGGGTGAGGGAGAAAGGATCACGGAGAAGGGCCGCGAACCGGCGAACGAAACCGAGGAGATCACGGCGGAGCTGTTTGCCGAATCGCTAGATATTGAGCCCGAGGACGTGCCGGTGGATGCTGATTACTTTGACATGGGTGGGCACTCCATGGCGGTCATCAAGCTCTGCGCACTGCTGCGTGGAGAGCTGGGAGTGGAGGTTGGCGTGCGCGAATTCTACGGTCTGCGGACAGTCGAGCGCGTGGCGGAGTTTGTGGAGGCGCGCTCGTAGATTCAGCCCAGCAATTCGGCGAGTGCCGGGATGATCCCGTGGCGCCACATCGCAGGGTCGTGGCCACCGGGCGTGCGGTGATTGGTGGTGGGAAAGCCGCGGCGTGTCAGGGCATCGGCCACTGCATCCACGTGTCGTTGCATGGGCGGCTCTTCTGCACCGCACGTCAGTACGATGCGTGCCAGACCGGAGCCACTGTGAGCCGCAGGATTTTCGAGTGAGGGGCCAGTGAGCTGTGCGGCAATGTCGCCTCCTGCGGGCCCGTCCGAGAGCGTGTCCGCGAGCTCTGCAGAACGGTCAGCGGACCACCAGACGGCAGGGGACTGGGCGATGGCTCCTTTGATTGCAGGCGTGGTTTCGGTGGAAGCCGTAAGAGCTGCGCGCAGGGCGGAGAGACCGCCGAAGCTTTGCCCCACCAGGACTATGTGGCTGCTGTTGATGATCGGCGGAAGCTCGGTGGCCAGTGCGCTGGCGAATGTTTGGGAGGTGTACTCCTCGCTGCGGTCTTTGGCTGCCGGCAGGAAGACGCGGTTGATCTGGGGGATAAGCCCTGCCGTGACTGCCCGGTCCAGTGCGCCCGTGAGGTCATGCAGATGGATCCAGTCATCGCCATCCAAAAACACCACGGTGGTATCCGCACCGCGGTCATCGAGGCGCGCGGTGCAGCGCCTGCCGAATACCTTCCGGTCGATGGACAGGCGTGCGCCGGGCAAGTCCGCGATGACTTCTGGGGAGCGAGGCGGCCAGAGTGTCTGGTCCACAGAATCGCCGCTCAATAGGCTCGCCTGTGGGCCTGCGCCGTGTGCGTTATGTGGATCGGGATATTTCAGCTCGCCGGATTGAAAGCTATAGGTCACTGCTGAGTGCGCCGGGATGCGCACATCGACGGTGGACATCGATTCGGTGAGCTCGACGTTCGAGCGGTAGGGGTCCGGGAAAACGAGGGCTTCCGCATCCGCGGGCACCGAGATTCGGTGAAGGGTGGTCACGTCCGGGGAGTCTGGCATGAAAATTGCGCCACTTTCATCATTGACTACATAGGTAAACCTAAGCTAACATCCCCTGCATGCGAGTTGCTGTTTTCGGCTATCAGTCGTGGGGACACCGGACGTTGTCTGCGGTCATCAATGCTGGTCATGAAGTAGTTTTGGTAGTTACGCACCCTGCCAGCGATCACCCTTATGAGCAAATGTGGGCAGACTCCGTTGAGGAGCTCGCCAGCGAACATGAGCTCCAGGTGTGTGTCACTGAGCGCGTGGGTCAAGACGTCATTGAGGCGTTGCGCGATGCTGCACCAGACATCATCGTGGCCAACAATTGGCGAACCTGGCTTCCTCCCGAGGTTTTCAGCCTGGCCAAGCACGGCGCATTGAATGTCCACGATGGTCTCCTGCCCGAGTACGCCGGATTTTCGCCCATCCTGTGGGCGCTGTTGAACCGGGAAACTCACGTGGGCGTCACTGTGCACGAGATGGATGAAGTGCTGGACGGCGGACCCATCGTTGCCCAGCGCGCGATCCCCGTGGGTCCGCAGGACACCACCACGGATCTCGTGGCCAAGACCATCGACCTCATCGAGCCCCTCGTGGAACGCGCATTGAGTGACGTCGCCCAAGGCACCGCCACTGCGCAACCTCAAGATCCCACCCGCGCTACGTACTTCCACAAGCGCGGCGAGCAGGAATCTCGCATAGATTTCACCCAACCTGCGGAAGATATCGCCTTGCTGGTCAGGGCGCAGTCCGACCCGTACCCCAATGCTTACTTTGAATTCCGAGGCCAGCGCGTCCGCGTGCTTTCCGCGCACGTCTCGCAGGGCCGCTTCGGCGGAACCCCCGGCCGAGTCACCATCCCTCACGAGGGAGGAATCGCGGTGGTCTGTGGATCGCCCCGTGCCAACGTGCCGGCGCCGGCGATTGTTCTGGATCGTGTTCGTCTCGACGACAACTCGGAACTGACCGCCACCGAATTCTTTGGACATAGGGCTGGATATATCCAACCAAAGGTTTGACCTTTCCCTTTTGTGTACGGGCCACGCCTCGCGCGGAAATCCGTCACCAGTAACAACGGAGAAAAATGACACTCAAGAAGATTCTCGTTAGCACCGCTGCTGTGCTGACCTTGGGCGCGGCACTGACCGCTTGCTCGACTGATGACCAGTCCGGAAATTCCGGGGACTCCCAGGCAGTCAACGCCGAGCAGGGCGCATTCCCCACCACCATCGAGCACCGCTACGGCTCCACCGAAATCAAGGAAGCCCCGCAGCGCGTGGTCTCCTTGGGCTACACGGATCAGGACGCACTGCTGGCGCTGGGAGTTACTCCTGTCTCCGTGAAGTACTGGGACGGAATGACCCCGGATGGTCAGGCTGCGGGTAACTGGTCCAATGACAAGATCGAGGGCGACACTCCTCGGATCGACAAGGACACAGAAGTCAACGCGGAAGCCATCGCCAAGGACAATCCAGACCTCATCGTGGCCGTGTACTCGGACATCGATGAAGACACGTACAAGAAGCTGTCTGAGATCGCCCCTGTCGTCGTACAAAAGGGCGAATACGAAGAACTACAGCAACCATGGGACGTGACCACGGAAGAGATCGGGCAGGCCGTGGGCAAGCCTGAAGAGGCAAAGCGCCAGGTGGAGCAGGTCAAGGAGAAGTTCGCAGAGCTCAAGGGCCGCCACCCAGAATGGGCCGAAAAGGAACTCGGCGTGGCCACTGTCTCCGACGAGAGCCTGGCTGTCTTTGCCGAGGGCGATCCGCGTAGCCGCTTCTTCACCGAGCTGGGATTCAAGATCAACCCGGCCTACGCGGGCATCACCAAGGACAAGTTCTACGGTGAGGTCTCCAAGGAAAACGCAGACCAGATCAACTCTGACGTGCTGGTGTGGGATCAACTGTCTTACTCTCCGAAGCAGAGCAAGGCTTCTGTGACCGAGGATCCGATCGTGGGCAAGCTGCCCGCCGTGAAGGACGGACACAGTGTCTACCTGGAAGGCGACCTGGAAAAGGCCTTCGGATGGCAGACCGTGCTGAGCCTGAACTACCTGCTGGACAAGATCGAGCAGCCGTTGGCAGACGCCACGAAGTAGTCTGAATCAACTGCCGAACCGCCCCGCATGAACGTGCTGGGGCGGTTTTGCTGTTGCTGGCTAGGGGACGGGCACTCATGGGGATAACGGATGCACGCTAGGGGCGAGCTGCCTGTATTCCGGTCAGAAACCGGGGTAAGAATAGACCGGTTGTTTTCTAGAAGGGATTCCCTGTGCACTTAAGCGACCTCATGGACGCCACCACCCTGCTCCAGAACTTTGGCGGCTGGGCGCTCGGCGGCATTGCGCTGATTATCTTTATTGAATCCGGCGTGCTCTTCCCGTTCCTCCCCGGCGATTCCATGCTGGTCACCGCGGCAATCTTGCGCGATCAGCTGGGCTTGAACGTTCCGATTCTGGTGGGCGTGGCCATCGTCGCGGCGTTCTTGGGCGACCAGGTAGGTTTCTGGCTCGGCCACCGCTTTGGCCGCAAGTTGTTTAAGCCCGACGCCAAGATCCTCATAACCGAGCACCTCGAACAAGCCGAGGCTTTCTTCCTGAAGTACGGGCCGTTGGCTCTGGTACTGGGGCGCTTCATCCCGATCGTGCGTACCTACATTCCCGTGGCCGCTGGTACCGCGGAGATGCCGTACAAGAAGTTCGTGGGATGGAACGTCACGGGTGCAGTGCTGTGGATTGTCAGCATGGTCGGCATTGGCGTGCTGCTGGGGGATATCCCGGGCATTGCGGATCGCATCGACATGATCGCCATCGTCATCGTGCTGGTGTCTGTGACTCCGGTGGTGATTTCCGCGATGATCAACTGGCGGAAGTCCAAGAAGACTCCCGCCCAGGAGCTGATGGAGGACTAAGCCCTGATCGTCACTTGGGGACGATCAGCGGACCGCCGGTGACAGGATCCTCGATGACTAGCGCGTTGAGGGCAAACGCCTCGAGCAGTAGCTCTGGGGTAATGACCTCGCTGGGACGCCCGGTGGCGAGGACCTGTCCATCCTTCATCACCACGAGATTATCGCTGTAGCGTACAGCCAAGTTGAGATCGTGCAGCACCATCACCACAGTCCGATCCAGCTCTCGGCGTAGACGCTGCACCAGCTCCAAAATCTCTACCGACGTGGCCAGATCCAGGTAGGTGGTGGGCTCGTCCAGGAACAGGATGTCCGTGTTCTGCGCAAGAACCATGGAGATCCACACACGCTGCCGCTGCCCTCCGGACAGAGAATCCAGGGTGCGCTCCGCCAGCCCCATCGAGCCAGTCATTTCCAGCGCCTTGTGCACCTCGGCTTCGTCCGTGGACGACCACTGGCGGATCCACGATTGGTGTGGGTGCCGACCGCGCGAGACGAGATCAGCCACGTTGAGTCCCTCCGGGGCGGTAGGGGTTTGTGGCAGCACGCTGATGGTCCGTGCGAGGTCCTTGCGCCTGATGGATGAGATATCGGCGCCGTCTAACAGCACTTCGCCCTCATTCGCCGGAAGGAGACGAGACATGGCTCGCAACAACGTGGATTTGCCGCAGCCATTGGGGCCGATGATTGTGGTGATCTGCCCGCGAGGAAAGTCCACGTCCAAGCCTTCGATGACCGTCCGGTCGCCGTAGCCCACGGCGAGGCCGCGTGCGCTCATGCTGTGCTTCTGAGTCATGTGTCCTTCTTTGTTCGCGGCACTGCTAACTTCCAGGGTGGGATCTTTTCTCATGCCGTGGTTGACCTATTCCGTTGGACCAGCAAATAAATAAGGAACGCACCGCCGATTGCCGAGGTGAGAATGCCCACCGGCAGCTCTACGGGCAGAAGAGTTTGGGTGCTGATATCTGCCAGCAGGAGTAGCGCAGCGCCGGTCAGCGCAGAGGCCAGAAGCGGTGGTGCAGAGCAGTTGCACAAGCGCAGCGCCACCTGTGGGGCCACGAAGGCGACGAACCCGATGGGGCCAGCGGCCGAGACCGCCACTGCTGCCAAAGCCACGGCAGCGGCGAGCAGAAGCACCTGCACACCCTGGACGTTTTGTCCCAAAGCCCGTGCAGTATCCGAGCCCAGCAAGGTGGCTAAAAGTTGGTGACCAATCCAGGCCAGCAGCGGTGTAAACACCAACACAACAATGGCGATGGGCCACATCTTGGACCAGTCCGCAGTGCTCAGGGAGCCAGTAAGCCAGAACTGCGCGGCCGCGGCATCGCGCAACTCCGTGCGGATCATCAGGAAGTTGATATACGAGGTCAACAGAGCAGAGATGATGATGCCGAACAGCACTAGCCGGAAGGAATCAGTCGATCTCCTCCACGCCAGAGCCCACATCACCGTTGCGGTGACAGCCGCACCAAGCACCGCGGCCAAGGGAATGCCGATGCTGCTGAGCCAGCCGAGGAAACCACCAGCGCCACCACCCAGAGTGATGACGGTGACCGCGGCCGCGGACGCGCCCGTAGTGAAGCCCAAGATATCCGGGCTGGCCAGCGCATTGCGAGTCACGGACTGAGTGAGGGCTCCGGATAATCCCAGCGCACAGCCCACCAGAATGGCCGTCAGCGCACGAGGCATGCGCCAATCCAAAACCACCAGACGCTCAATGCGGGTGCCCTGGCCGGTGAACAGCACCTCCAGCACACGAGCCGGGGACACAGGATAGTCACCCAGGCCGATGGAGACCGCCGCTAGCAAGACGATCGCCACGAGCAGCAATAGAGACACCGTCAACGCGCGAGGGCGCCAGACCACAGAAAATGAGCCCACGCGGAATGGCGGGCGCCCAGGGATAGTGGAAGAGGTAGGGCGGGCAAGGAGGGAACTCATTAAATGGCCACCACCCGGCGTCGATAAATAAGGGCGATGAAGAACGGCGCGCCCACGAACGCGAGGATGATGCCTACTTGCAACTCGCCCGGACGAGCGATCAGACGGCCCACCACGTCTGCGAACAGCATCATCACCGCACCCGTCAGGGCAGAGTAAGGGAGGATCCAGCGGTAATCAGGGCCCGTGATGGCGCGCACGAGGTGCGGGACCACCAGGCCGATGAAGGTGATGGGGCCGGCGGCAGCTGTCGCGGCACCGGCCAGCAGTGCGATCAGAGCCATGCCAATCAGGCGGGCGCGCTGGGTGTTGATGCCCAGTCCGGAGGCGATGTCATCGCCCAGATTCAGGAGGTTTAGCTGCGGTGCCGTGATGAACGCCAGCAGGAGGCCCACCAGGATAAACGGCAGCACGCCGTAGAACACGGTGAGATCCCGGCCCGCGATGGAGCCGACGGTCCAGAAGCGCATGCGATCCAGATTGGCATCGTCAGTGAGGATAAAACCGCTGATGATGGCGCTGAGGACCGCGGACAAAGCCGCGCCGCCGAGGACCAGCGTCATTGGATTGGCCTGTCCTCCTCCTATGGACGCCAAACTAAACACCAACGCAGTAGCAGCGATGGCCCCACCGAACGCCCACATGCTGGTAGCCCACACGGACGTCACACCCAGCAAGGAGAAGCTGGCAACCACGGCCAGGGACGCACCGTAGTTGATGCCGAGAATGCCCGTGTCCGCGAGAGGGTTGCGCGTGTGCCCTTGGATCAATGCACCGGAGGCGCCAAGGGCAGCACCGGCGACTAGGCCCAACAGGGTGCGGGGAATGCGGAGCTCGACGATCACGCGCTGATCCACATTCAGCCCCTCCGCGTGGCCGAACGCCGTGCCGAGATCGCGGAACACGGCGGACACTTCTCCAAAAGGGATCTGCCGTGATCCAAACACGATGCTGGCAACGATGCTGGCGAGCAATAGGAGGAAAAGGACGCCGAGGCCGACGAGGCGACGCGGGATTTTACCTGATGGAGCGCTGGCAGAAGCGTCCGCAGTAGCGTCCGCGCGAGACCCCAGGTGTGATTGAGAAGGGGATTGCGCATGCGGGGTAGAGATAGCCATGCATCCCTCCTTGACGCGTGAAAGTCCATGATCTTAACGGGAGCAAGCTTATATGAACAAGGTAAGCCTAATCAAAGTACTACAAGGAGGGATTGTGGAGCTGTGCAGGTGAGTGTGTGAGCCAGCAGGTGCGGCTAGTGAGGTCGGTCGGCCCTGAATGGCGCCGACCCTACACCTCAGCTCTATGCTTCTGAGCAGGGATTTGGACATGTTTTAGCTGGTTGCTAGGCTAGTCATTGCTAGGCTAGTCATTGCTAGGCTAGTCAGGTCTTGCCGTAGGTAGGTACCCCCATGTTCTTTTTTTCGACGCTAACGCGTCAAAATCCCGGGAATGCCACATGACCTGCGGAAAGAGTCTCCCGCTACAAGGGAGAAAAACTGTACATCCACTTTGTTACAGGCCCCTCGCCCGAAGCGGCCGCACGGATAAAGGCAGCGAGCACCCCTAACTACTGAGTTAGGCGGAGCGTGAGTAGCCAGCGATCGTGCGGTACACGCGATTCATCAAGGGTGAGCACGGGAACCGTAACGAAAAAGGCAACAGGTCACTTCACATGACCATGACTGATCCGATTGCGGACATGTTGTCACGAGTGCGCAACGCAAACAATGCGTTCCACGACACCGTGTCTATGCCATCCTCCAAGATCAAGGCCAACATCGCCGAAATCTTGAAGCAGGAAGGCTACATCGCCGACTACTCCGTTAACGACGAGACCGTCGGCAAGACCCTGGAGCTTAACCTGAAGTACGGCCCATCTCGCGAGCGTTCCATCGCTGGCGTGCGTCGTGTTTCCAAGCCGGGTCTGCGCGTTTACGCAAAGTCCACTAATCTGCCAAAGGTTCTCGGTGGCCTGGGCGTGGCTATTATCTCCACGTCCCAGGGTCTGCTGACTGACCGTGAGGCCAACAACAAGGGCGTGGGCGGAGAAGTCCTCGCCTACGTCTGGTAAGAGGAGGTTTAACCATGTCTCGTATTGGCAAGGCACCGGTGACCGTCCCCTCTGGCGTCGGGCTTCAGAGTGCGTAGTGAGGTGAGGTTGGCCACGACGAGTTCAGCGGGTCACGGGTCTGACCCCCGACGTGTCTACTTTCCGGGGGCCAGGACCCATCTCCACACCAAAACGGCGCCGGGATGGGTCTTTGCGTGCATGCTGAGCGGGTAGGGCGGGGACTATGGGCCGCTGGCGCCATATGGGGGTGATGAGCTATTCGTAGAGACCCGTGGGCACGTCGCCGTCGTCCTCAGTGGAGTAGACATCCAAGGGCGCAGACTCGGCATCAAGCTCAGTTTCGTTCTGGGTGAGGTAAGACTCAAAGCCAATGTCGGGGATGTTCGCCGTGAGGAAGGCCAGCACGGCATCGACGGCCATGCGATGTAGGCCTTCAGTGTTGTTGTGGGTATGCATGTCGATGTCGAGCAGATTGCTCATCATCGCGTGATTCGTCACCCGGTACATCGAGAGCGCAGAAATCAGCGTGAAAATATCGTTGGCGGAAATTCCCGGGCGGAACGCGCCGGAATCTTGGCCCAGCATGAGCAGCCTGTCGAGGTGGAGGGAGATCTCGGACACGTCGACAAGCGCCTGCGAGGACTCCAGCACACTGTGGGAGGATTCCATCGTTAGCATCCGGATGGCTTCGGGGTTATTCACATGTTGGCGGAACAACCAATCCACCAAGGTGCGCACGCCCTCGACTGGGACAGCAGAATTGATCTCGAGGCTGCCCTCTGGCGGGTTGAGGCGCCGCGCTGCCGCTGCCAAGGCTTGCTGGTAGAGCCCCTTCTTATCCCCGAAGTAGTAGTGGATCATGCGCTTGGACATCCCAGACAGCTTCGATACGGTCTCGAGCTTGGTTTCGGCATAACCATGCTCCGAAAACTCCGATATCGCAACATCGATCACGTGCTCAACAGAGCCGGAGTCGACCGATGAAGTCTCAGTGCTCATGGAAGGTCCCGTCTAGTCGATGGATATGCGTACAGTTGTCCACTATGCCGAAAAAAGACGGCCGTGGAGCTCAAGTACAAAGAACTCGCATCATTCGGGGGTAAAATCACACCCCATGGGGGCGAAAAACGGGACTAGGCTGGGAGGGTGAGTACCGAGCCGAAAGGATTCACACATGACTGCTTCCCAACCCGTCAAGATCACCGTGACCGGCGCCGCCGGAAATATCGCTTACTCCCTGCTGTGGCGCATCGCTGCGGGCGATGTCTATGGCAAGGACACCCCGGTGGAGCTGGCTTTGCTGGAAATCCCGGACGCCGTGGGTGCCGCTGAGGGCGTGGCCATGGAGCTCAATGACTCCGCCTTCCCGCTGCTGCGCGGCATTACCGTCACCGATGATCCGAACGTGGCCTTCAAGGACACCAAGGCCGCTTTCCTCGTGGGCTCCCGCCCGCGCAGCAAGGGCATGGAGCGCGCTGACCTGCTGGAGGCCAACGGTGCCATCTTTACCGTGCAGGGCAAGGCGCTGAATGACGTCGCCGCGCGCGATGTCCGCGTCCTCGTCGTGGGTAACCCGGCCAACACTAACGCTTATATCGCGGCCAACAGCGCACCGGACCTGGACCCGAGCCAGTTCACCGCGCTCATGCGCCTGGACCACAACCGCACCCAGAGCCAAGTCTCCCTTAAGACGGGCATGCCTACCGCGGAGCTGACCAAGGTTGCCGTGTGGGGTAACCACTCTGCATCCCAGTTCCCTGACCTGACCTTCTCCAACGCCGAGGTGGATGAGGATTGGTACAAGGAAGAGATGATTCCGAAGGTGGCTAAGCGCGGTGCCGAGATCATCGCCGTGCGCGGTAAGTCCTCGGCAGCTTCCGCAGCCTCTGCCGCGGTGGATCACATGCACGATTGGATCCACGGCACTGAGGATTGGCGCACCGCAGCTGTTGTCTCCGATGGCTCTTATGGCGTGGACGAGGGCCTCGTCGCAGGTTTCCCCACCGTCGCCCGCGACGGCAAGTGGGAAATCGTTCAGGGTCTCGAGCTCAACGATTTCCAGAAGGAGCGCATCGAGGCCTCCGTTCAGGAGCTGCGTGAGGAGCGCGAGGCCGTAGCCCACCTGCTCAAGGGCTAAGCGTCAAGCACCAAGTTATCGATGAGCCGCACCGGCCCCACCTGCGCCGCAACCAGCGCCAGGGCGGGCCGGTGTTGTGCATCAATGGGCTCGAGCGTGGCTGGATCCACCACGGTGAGGTAGTCCACGGTGACGCCGGGGGAGGAGGCGAGCTGCGCGCTCGCCTCGTCGAGGGATGCACCATCCCGCAGTGCGAAGAGAGCCTGGGACAGCGCCACGGCCTGCTCACGCTCGGCAGCGCTCAGGCGAGCGTTGCGGCTGGACTCGGCCACGCCGTCCGCCGCGCGGACGATGGGCGCGCTGATGATGTCGAGTGGCAGGTCGAGGTCCGCCACCAAGCGCCGAATAATGGCCACCTGCTGGGCATCCTTCTGCCCAAAGTAGGCGCGGTACGGGTTAACTAGGCTAAACAGCTTGCTCACCACAGTGGCCACGCCGTCGAAGTGGCCGGGGCGCGAAGCGCCTTCCAAGACCGAGCCCATCTCACCCGTGCGCACCCACACCCGCGGGGTGCCACCCGGGTACATCTCCTCCACGGTGGGAGCGAAAACCGCATCCACGCCTAGAGAATCGAGGAGTGCTGCATCCGCGTCGAGGTCGCGCGGGTAGGCGCGGTAGTCCTCGCAATCGCCCAGGTCGGTGAACTGGAGAGGATTGACAAAGACCGAGCACACCACGGTGTCGTTCTCTTCGCGGGCGCGGCGCACGAGGGAAGCGTGGCCGTCGTGAAGCGCGCCCATCGTGGGCACCAAGCCCACGGAACCGGATAGCCCTGTGCGGAAGTCGCGGAGTTCAGATTTAGTTTTCAGGATCTGCATGGCGTAAAACTCTAGTCCTCGAAGGATTCCTCGGCGTTGGGAAAGGAGCGCTCGCCCACATCGGCCACGTAATTCTTCGCGCCCTCCAGCAACGCGCCGCGCAAGTCCGCGTAGCGGCGCACGAAGCGCGGCGCCTTGGGTCCGCCCAGCCCGAAGGCATCGGTCCACACCAGGATCTGGCCGTCGGTCTGCGCGCCGGCACCGATACCGATGGTGGGGATGGGCAGTTCCTTCGTTACCTCCTCAGCCAACGCAGCCGGGACCATCTCCAGCACCACGGCGAAGGCGCCGGCGTCGGCAAGCGCGCGGGCATCCTCGTGCAGCTTCTCCGCACCGGCACCGCGGCCTTGGACCACGAAGCCGCCCAAGGCGTGAACCTGTTGGGGCGTGAAGCCGATGTGGGCGCAGACGGGGATGCCGGCGGCGACAAGCGCGGCAACAATCGGTGCGCGCTCCGCACCGCCCTCGAGCTTCACGGCCTGCGCGCCGGTTTCCTTCATGACGCGCACGGCAGACTCCAGTGCCTGGGTGGGGCCGGCCTCATAGGAACCGAAGGGCAAGTCCACCACCACGAAGGCGCGGGAGGTAGCTGAAACCACCGCGCGGGCCAGCGGGATCATCTCATCGAGGGTGAGTGAGAGCGTGGTTTCGCGGCCCAGGACCACATTGGCCAAGGAATCGCCGACGAGCAGGAGATCCACCCCGGCTTCATCGAAGATTTCGGCGGTCATGCAGTCATAGCTCGTCAGGCACGCAAAGGCCTGAGAGTTCTCTTTGGCTTGAGCAAAGAAGCGGGTGCGGAGACGGGCGCGGTGGCCAGGATTGTGAGACATGCTCTTACTCTAGACAGGGCGCTAGTGCTAGTTGACGTACAGGGTAGAGTTGGCCAGGTGACTGATCAGAATAAAGAGCAACTCGTTGGCACCAACCGCGCGGACCAGCTTCCCAAGTCCTGGGAGCCGCAGGCCGTAGAGAAAGACCTCTACGAAGGCTGGGTGAGCGCCGGTTACTTCACCCCGGATGCGTCCTCGCAAGCCGAGCCCTATTCCATCGTGCTGCCGCCGCCGAACGTCACCGGCCAGCTGCACATGGGCCACGCGTTGGACCACACTCTGATCGATTCCATCATCCGCCGCAAGCGCATGCAGGGCTACGCAACTTTGTGGTTGCCGGGCGCTGACCACGCCGGAATTGCTACCCAGACCAAGGTGGAGGCCCGCCTGCGTGAGCAGGAGGGAAAGAAGCGCTGGGACTATGAGCGCGAAGAATTCATCAACAAGGTCTGGGAATGGAAGGAAGAGTTCGGCGGCACCATCCAAAACCAGATGCGCGCCATCGGTGACTCGGTGGACTGGTCCCGCGAGCGCTTCACGCTAGATGATGGCCTCTCCCGCGCCGTCCAGACCATCTTCAAGACCCTCTACGACGAGGACCTGATCTATCAGGCCAACCGCCTGGTCAACTGGTCCCCGGTGCTGGAGACCGCCGTCTCCGACATCGAAGTCGTCTACAAGGACGTCGAGGGCGAGCTTGTCTCCATCCGCTATGGCTCGCTGAACGACGATGAACCGCACCTCATCGTGGCCACCACCCGTGTGGAAACGATGCTGGGCGACGTCGCCATTGCCGTCCACCCCGAGGACGAGCGCTACGCCCACCTGGTGGGCCAGGAGCTGCCGCACCCCTTCCGCGATGACCTGAGCCTGAAGATCATTGCCGATGACTACGTGGACATGGAATTCGGTACTGGTGCAGTGAAGATCACGCCGGCACACGATCCGAATGACTATGCCATGGGCCTGCGCCATGACCTGGACATGCCCACCATCATGGACACCACCGGACACATCGCGAACACCGGCACGAAGTTTGACGGCCTGACCCGCGAAGAGGCCCGCGTGGAGATCCGCGAGGCGCTGCGCGAGCAGGGGCGCATCGTCAAGGAGATCCGCCCCTACGTCCACTCCGTGGGCCACTCGGAGCGCTCCGGCGAGCCGATTGAGCTACGCCTGAGCCTGCAGTGGTTTGTGGCCGTGGAGAAGATGGCGAAGATGTCCGGCGATGCCGTCCGCGAAGGCGATACCACCATCCACCCGAAGTCCCTGGAGCCGCGCTACTTCGAGTGGGTCGATGACATGCACGACTGGTGCATTTCCCGCCAGCTGTGGTGGGGCCACCGCATCCCCATTTGGTACGGGCCAGAGGGCGAGGACGGCCAGCGCGACATCATCTGCCTCGGCCCCGACGAGGAGCCGCCGGCAGGCTACGTCCAGGACCCGGACGTTCTGGATACCTGGTTCTCCTCTGCGCTGTGGCCTTTCTCCACGATGGGCTGGCCGGAAAAGACCGCCGATTTGGAGAAGTTCTTCCCCACGAACGTGCTCGTTACCGCCTATGACATCCTCTTCTTCTGGGTCGCACGCATGATGATGTTCGGCACCTTCGCCGGCGCGCACACCCCGGAGCTGCTCGGCGAAGGCAAGGATGGCCGCCCGCAGGTGCCGTTCACGGATATTTACCTCCATGGTCTCGTGCGCGATGAGCAGGGCCGCAAGATGTCGAAGTCCCTGGGCAACGGCATCGACCCGATGGATTGGGTGCGCGACTATGGTGCGGACGCGCTGCGTTTCACCCTGGCCCGTGGCGCCAACCCGGGCGTGGATCTGCCGCTGGCTGTTGACGCTGCTGCCGCCGGCCGCAACTTCGCCACCAAGCTGTTTAACGCCACCAAGTTCGCGCTCATGAACGGTGCGGGTGTGGCGGAGCTGCCGGCACGCGACGCGCTGACCGACGCCGACCGCTGGATCCTCGACCGTTCCGAGGAGGTTCGCGCCAAGGTGGACGCCTACCTGGATGACTACCAGTTCGCCAAGGCCAATGAGCTGCTCTACCACTTCGTGTGGGATGAGCTGTGTGACTGGTACCTGGAGATTGCTAAGACGCAGATCCCACGCGACTTTGATGCGGCGAGCGCCGAGGAGCAGGCCACCGGACGCACCACCCAGATCGTTCTGGGCCGCGTGCTCGACCTGGTTCTGCGCTTGCTGCACCCGACCATGCCTTTCGTTACCGAGGTTCTGTGGAAGGCACTGACCGGTGGGGAGACCATCGTCACCGCGCAGTGGCCTACCCAGGAGCACACCAACGGTGGCGCGGAAAAGGACGAGGTGGCCGCCCGCCGCATTCAGGACGCCGACAAGCTCATCACCGAGCTGCGCCGCTTCCGCTCCGACCAGGGCGTCAAGCCTTCCCAGAAGGTCCCAGGCCGCCTTGACTTCGCCGCGGCTGACCTGCAGGAGCAGGAGGGGCTCATCCGCAACCTGGCTAATACCACCACGCCGGGCGAGGACTTCACCGCGTCCGCCTCCATCGAGGTGCGCCTGTCCCAAGCTACTGTTGAGGTCACTTTGGATACCTCCGGTGCCGTCGACGTGGAAGCGGAGCGCAAGCGCCTGGAGAAGGATCTGGCCAAGGCCCAGAAGGAACTGGACCAGACCGGCAAGAAGCTGGGTAACGAGGCCTTCCTGTCGAAGGCGCCGGAGGCAGTCGTGGAGAAGATCCGCGTGCGTCAGCAGGTGGCCCAGGAGGAGGTCGAGCGCATCACCGCACGTCTGGAGGGACTCAAGTAGTGGCGGAGGAGAAGAACCGCGAGGAATTTGAGGTCGTCGATGCCCTCGCGGAGGGCACCGATGGCGGGCCGGTGGAAATCACCGACTCCGGCCTGACTCTCAACATCGGCGGCGAGGAGGATTACGAGGAGGCCGCCCCGGAGCAGGCCACGCCGGAAGAACTCGCGGAGCTGGCCGAGGTCACCGCGGAGCTCAACGCCCGAGCCCCAGAGACCATCATCGAGCCGAGCCTCGAGCGCATCGAGATGCTCATGGATCTCTTGGGCAACCCGGAGCGTTCCTTCCACGTGATTCACGTCGCTGGCACCAACGGTAAGTCCTCGACCGCCCGCATGATCGATTCGCTGCTACGCTCCTTCCACCGCCGCGTAGGCCTGGTGACCAGCCCGCACCTGCAGTTGGTCACCGAGCGCATCGGCATCGACGGCCACCCCATCCACCCGCGCGACTTCGTGCGCATCTGGCGTGAAATCAAGCCTTATGTGGAGATGGTAGATTCCCGCTCCGACATTCCCATGTCCACCTTCGAGGTGCTGGTTGCCATCTCCTACGCAGCCTTTGCCGATGCACCCATCGACGTCGCCGTTGTCGAGGTCGGCCTCGGCGGCACGTGGGATGCCACCAACGTGGTCAATGCTGAGGTGGCCGTGGTCATGCCGGTAGGCCTCGACCACACGGACTACCTCGGTGACACCATCACGGAGATCGCCGGTGAAAAGGCCGGCATCATCAAGGCCCGTGAGCACGATGCCGACGACGTGCTCACGCCGGGGGAGAACATCGCCATCATTGCCGAGCAAGACCCAGAAGCCATGCGCGTGCTGCTGCAGCGCACCGTCGACGTCGGCGCCGGCGTAGCGCGCGCGGGCTCCGAGTTCGCCGCGCTGGAATCCCGCATTGCAGTGGGCGGCCAGCAGCTCACCATCCAGGGCCTGGGTGGGATGTACGAAGACATCTTCCTGCCACTGCACGGCGAGCACCAAGCCAAGAACGCGGCCGTGGCTTTGGCTGCGGTGGAGGCCTTCTTCGGGGCGTCGGCAGGCCATCCGCTCGACCTTGCTTCGGTGCGCACCGGCTTTGCCAAGGCCATTTCCCCCGGCCGCTTGGAGCGCGTGCGCACCAGCCCTACGACCTTCCTTGACGCCTGCCACAACCCGCACGGCGCCAAGGCTTTGGCTGCAGCCCTCGACCGCGACTTCGATTTCGCGCGCCTCATCGGCGTGGTGTCCATCTTCACGGACAAGGACGCTGCCGGCATCCTCACCGCCCTAGAGGCGGTTCTCACGGAAGTCGTGATTACGCAGAACACCTCCCCGCGCGCCCGCGATGCCTATGAACTCGCGGAGCTGGCCCGCGATATCTTCGGCGAGGAGCGCGTGTATGTTGAGCCTGACCTGCCCAGCGCCTACACCCAGGCCGTCGAATTGGCGGAGGACGCCGACGTGCAATCAGGTTCCGGCATCGTGATTACTGGCTCGGTCGTCACTGCCGGTGACGCCCGCGCACTCTTTGGAAAGGAACCCGCATGAGCCCCCGTAAACCCGTCCCCGAGGACGAGATTGGCCCGCTGGGCTTGGGCCAGGCACCGGCCAAGGATCCCCTCAAGCAGTTCGGCGGCATGGTCGTGGCGAGCTCCCTGACGTTGGAGCTGCTCACCCTGGTCCTCGCATTGCCGATGCTGTACAAGCTTTATGACGGCACCCTGTGGACCCCGTTCAACTATGGCGTGGTGATCGGTTTTATGGTGCTGCTCTTGGCATCCTTCCCCTTCATGAACAAGCCGTGGATCGTCGGGGTGCAGATTGTCCTCCACGTCATCGGCATTGTGCTCGGTTTTATGGTCCACTGGTCCGTGGCGACCATCTTCATCATTTTCGCCCTGCTCTGGGCGCTCGCGGCCTATATGCGCTCGGTGATCGTCGCCCGCATGGAGCGCGGCTACCTCACCACGCAGCACCTGACTGAGAAGTAGGTCGCTGCGGTGTATATCCGGCCCGAGCTGCGCGCGGGCGCGGCATTCATGTCGCTGTGGGATCCGACCAATCCGCTGATCCGCCGCGCCGGGCGCATCGTGCCAGCGCTCTGGCCCGCGCCCTATATCCAGGGCGTGCGCACGCGGCGGGTGAAGAACACCGAAATCCACGCGACCATCTATAGCCCGGAGAACCCGCGCGGCGCGGTGCTGTGGATCCACGGCGGAGGGCTGCTCATGGGCCATCCGCGCCAAGACGTCAAACACCTCAAGGAGACCGCCGCGGAGGTTGGAGTCACCGTCGTCGCCCCGCGCTACCGCTTAGCCCCGGAGAACCCCTATCCGGCCGCGCTTGACGACGTCCACTCGGCCCACCACTGGCTCCTCACGCATGCGGAAGAGCTGAGAATCAGCCCGGATCGGATTGTTATCGGCGGGCAGAGCGCCGGGGGAGGGCTCGCCGCAGCACTGTGCCAGCGCCTTTACGACGAAGGCGGAGTTCAGCCAGTGGGCCAGTGGTTGTTTTGCCCGATGCTCGATGACCGCACAGCCTCCACCGACCGCAACCCTATCTGGGATGCGGACTCCAACGCGCAGGCGTGGCGCTTCTACGTCAACGGAAACCCGAACGCGCCCTATGCTGTGCCCGGCCGCCGCGCGGATCTGACCGGCCTACCGCCGGCGTGGCTGTATGCGGGGAGCAGTGAGCTTTTCTACGACGAAATTGTGGACTACGCCGAGCGTCTGAAGTCTGCCGGCGTGCCCACGCAATGCGAGGTCGTAGACGGCGGCGTGCATGCCTTCGAGCTGTGGGCTCCCCATACCGCGGCGGCGAAACGCCTGCTCATGAACTCTCGCGTCTGGCTGCAGTCGACGCTCAACGCGCTAGACTAGCCGGCATGCTCTTTCTTCTTTACGGCCTGTCCGCTCTGTTGTGCATCGCTGCTCTCGTGACCAAGCTGTACTTTGGTGGCTTCGCGCTTCCGCTTGCATTGCTAATCCCGGCCTTCGTCTTCCTCGTCGTCGGCATGCTCAAGCAGCAGCGCGATGAGAAGCCGGTGGAGTTTGCGGATCTGGAGGAGTGGCAGCGCGAGGATCTGAAAGGCCTGCTGGAGAGCGGTCAATACGGCACGGCCGTGCGCCAAGTGCAGCTGTGGTTTCGTGGCACGAGCCATGAGCGCGCGGAGGAAATCGTGCAACGTCTTACGTAGCGCTTAATAATTGGCCCACTGGCAGGACGCGGGAGCACCCATTCTGTACTATGTGCCCTATGACTGAACGTACACTGATTCTCATCAAGCCGGACGGCGTCAAGAACGGCCACGTGGGCGAGATTATCTCCCGCATCGAGCGCAAGGGCCTGAAGCTCGTCGCCATGGATCTGCGCGTCGCCGACGAGGAGACCGCAAAGAAGCACTACGCCGAGCACGAGGACAAGCCTTTCTTCGGCGAGCTCGTTGACTTCATCACCTCCGCACCGCTGGTTGCTGGCATCGTCGAGGGCGAGTCCGCCATCGCCGCATGGCGTCAGCTGGCCGGTGGCACCCACCCGGTGGAGAAGGCTACCCCGGGTACCATTCGCGGTGACTTCGCTCTGACCGTTGGCGAGAACGTCGTCCACGGTTCCGACTCCCCGGAGTCCGCTGAGCGCGAGATCTCCATCTGGTTCCCGAACCTCTAACTATGATTACCGCGCTGAGCGCGTAACGAAGCCCGAGCATAGCGCTCGGGCTTTTGTCATTTCTGACCCTTAACCCGAACCCGTCCTGTGTGCTCGAGCGCAGATCCGATCAGGTACCGGTTAGTCGAACGACAGCAGCGTGCGCAAGGCCGCAAAAGCGTCTTTGTGCACCTGATGGGTGACGGTGCGGCCGCATTGCTGTCTGGATAGCAAGCCGGCTTCCCGCAGGCGCGCTAGGTGGTGCGAGACCGTGGGCTGACTCAGCGCAGTGAGCTCGGTGAGTTCCGTGACGCTCATGGGCCCACAGCCTTCATCACACAGGATGGACAAAAGACGCAGGCGGGCAGGGTCTGCCAGCACTTTGAATTGCTGCGAAAAATGCCTCGCCTCGGCGTCGCTGAGCGGGCCTGTGCTTAAGGAGCAACACTCAGTGCTGGGCGCGCTGGTTTCGGGCGTGGAAGAGGAAGCCATGCGATCAGTATAGGGGTTATCCTTGCACCCTACGTTATATTGACGCGTATCAATACGTGCTGTATATTGCATGTTTGTATTGTCCATTGTTTAACGTCGAAGGAGGGGGGACATGGCTGTGTCGCAGCGCCCGAAGTTGTCTTTTCTTGACCGATTTTTACCCATGTGGATCATTCTGGCGATGGCTGCCGGACTGCTCATTGGCCACTTCATTCCCGGGATTGGCCAAGCCTTGGGCGCCGTTGAAATCGGCGGGATTTCCATCCCGATCGCCATTGGTCTCCTCGTCATGATGTACCCACCCTTGGCCAAGGTTCGCTACGAGAAGACCAAGGAAATTGCCACGGATGGCCGCCTCATGGCGGTATCGCTCGTCCTCAACTGGCTGGTGGGGCCGGCGTTTATGTTTACCCTGGCGTGGCTGTTCTTGGCGGACCAGCCGGAGCTGCGCACCGGCCTCATCATCGTGGGCCTTGCTCGCTGTATCGCCATGGTGCTTGTGTGGTCGGACCTCTCATGCGCTGACCGCGAGGCAACGGCTGTGCTTGTCGCCCTGAACTCCATCTTCCAGGTCGCTATGTTTGGTGTTCTGGGTTGGTTCTACCTGCGCGTCCTCCCCGGATGGCTGGGCCTGGACACGACGAGCGCTGACTTTTCCTTCTGGGCCATCGTCAAGGCCGTACTCGTCTTCTTGGGCATACCGTTCCTGTTGGGTGCGCTGTCTCGCGTGTGGGGCGAAAAGGTAAAAGGACGGGAATGGTTTGAGAACCGCTTCCTCCCAGCCGTATCGCCCCTGGCCATGATTGGTCTGCTGTACACAATTGTGTTGCTCTTTTCCCTGCAGGGCGAGCACATTGTGGAGCAGCCAGCAACGGTAGTGCGCGTGGCCGTGCCGCTGGTTATCTACTTCGTGGGCATGTTTGTGCTGTCGCTGGGCGTAGCAAAGGCCGTTGGCATGAATTACGCGCAGTCTGCCAGCGTGGCGTTCACTGCAGCAGGAAACAACTTTGAGCTTGCTATTGCAGTATCCATCGGCACCTTCGGAGCGATGTCTGCTCAAGCCCTTGCCGGAACGATTGGTCCTCTTGTTGAGATTCCAGTCCTCGTTGGTCTGGTCTATTTCATACTTTGGATTGGCCCGAAACTCTTCCCGGGAGATGCCACTCTTCCGCGCTAGCGCGTGCGTGCAGCGTCCATGCTGCGCACGCCAGCTTCGGTCAGAGTGATGTTAAAGGTCCGCTCACCACTCCACTTGATGAGACCAGGCAGTTTCACCACGCCGGCCGCTTCGAGTTCACGGAGTTCTTCTTCGAGCCCCTCCTCGTAGCCGATCAGCCGCCCCAGCTCAGAGATGGAGGTGGTATTGCCAGTGACTGCACCGGCGGCGACTAGCCCGCTGAGGACTTCCGGGTGAGTTTCTACTGCGGCGATGCTCGCTTGAGTGACGCCTTCGAGGCTTCCTTGTTCGGTGATGGCCTTGATGCGTCGCTTGCCCACTCGGTAGGAGGTGGTACCGAAAGCGCGGCCACCGAAGATGAACGCAGGGATGGAGAAAGCAGTAAGTCCAGCGGCGATAAGGATAGGGTTGGGTGAGACATCGCCGATAATCCCGGTGGATTTAATTCCCTCAGTGATGAGAGGGGAGAAGATAGCAAGCACCGGTAGAAAATAGGCGAGAAGAGGGTAATCGCCCGCCCGGTACTCTTCTTGGGAGGCCTGCACCAACCTCGGCTCGCTGCGAATGATGCGGAAGACTCCGTAGAGCATCACCATGATGAGTACCGCGTAGACCGGGACCGCGTAGGGGTAAGGGAGGTCAACGGCGCGAAGGCCGGAGGCGATGCCCGCGGGCACGGCCACGGTCACAATATCCCGCAGTGCAATCTCGTTACGAGCGCGCGCCTGCGCCACTGTGCGTGGCGCGTGGACAGGTATTTTCCGCTCTGCCGGTGTGTTTGTGGGCGCGCTGTCGGACATAGCGGCGATACTAACATGTGAGCCTCGGTCGAGCTCTGTGCCAGAATGGAAGGCACTGACAACTAAATAAAGATGAAGAGAATTTTTTCAAAGTCTCACCGCCGTGTGGCGGCAACCTGCGCCCGGGGTGAGCACAACGTCAGGAGATTAGCCACTGATGGCATCCAAGAAGAAAACAGAAACAGAAGAAGCACGCACTGAATCGACGTTGGCCGCGGCTGTAGCGGGGATTGACCGCGAGGCGCTCGCGCCTAAGACTCGCCTTTATGCCTTGGCTAAGCAGGTGGGCGTGGCCTCCAAGGAATTGGTGGCCCAGTTCGCGGAGATGGGCATCAAGAAGTCCGCACAATCCACACTTACGCCGGAGGAGGTGGGTCAGCTTATCGATGCCCTCGTGCCAGCCACTGAGGACACCAATCAGGCCGCCGCCGAGGACGCCGAGCAGGCTGCAGTCACGGCCGATGCTGCGCAGACCCCCGAAGAACCTGTCGAAGAAACTACTGAAGCCCCGGCTGAGGAAAAGCCGGAGAAGACGGTGAAGAAGAAGCGCACCAAGCGCGCGGCGAAGCGCGTGAGCAAGGCAGGCAAGAAGGCTGAGCCGAAGGAGCAGGCAGAGGAACCCGCACCGGAAGAGTCTGCTGCGCAACAGGATGGCGCGGGGGAGCCGCAGGAAGCTGCACAGGCACAGGACTCGACACAGGATACTGAACAGGCCGGGCAGCCGGAGCAGCTGAGCGAGGAAGAAGAAAAGCTGCGCGAGCGCGTGCGCAAGAACGTTGATAACGAGATTTCGCAGATCGTCGACAAGGTCGATGCCGAAATGCTGCACGAGGCGCTCGCCGAGGCCGGTGATAGCGACGAGGACGACGAGCTCACTCCGCTGATCACCCCGATGGCTGAGGAAGACCCGGACGTGTACGACTTCGCGCCGGTCTTCATGGCGCCGAAGATCACTCCGCTGGCCAAGCGTCAGAAGTCAGAAAAACGCGAGGAAGAAATCGAGGAAGATTCGGCACCGGCAAGCCAGCCGCGCGGTCGCCGTCGCGGCAGCCGCGGTACCTCTCGTGGCCGCGGAGCAG
Organism: Corynebacterium sp. c25Ua_47; assembly: GCF_039907205.1. Classification (NCBI taxonomy): domain Bacteria; kingdom Bacillati; phylum Actinomycetota; class Actinomycetes; order Mycobacteriales; family Corynebacteriaceae; genus Corynebacterium; species Corynebacterium sp. c25Ua_47. The sequence goes on from NZ_JASBOH010000012.1 coordinate 37,854, forward strand.
AAGGCCGCGGGGTAGTCCGCGAGGAAGTCGAGCACATCGACGAGCCGAAGGCGATTAAGGGCTCAACCCGCATCGAGGCGCAGCGTCGCCGCCGTGCGGAGCTGCGGGAGAAGGGCCGCGAGCGCCAGCACATCGTCTCCCAAGCGGAGTTTTTGGCGCGCCGCGAATCTGTAGAGCGCACCATGGTGGTGCGCGATAAGCAGCGTACCGACGGCGCTGGCATCATCACCCAGGTTGGTGTGCTGGAGGATGATCTCCTGGTCGAGCACTTTGTCACGACCGAGACGCACCCTTCCCAGATTGGCAATATCTACTTGGGCCGCGTGCAAAATGTCTTGCCTTCGATGGAGGCCGCCTTCGTCGATATCGGACAGGGCCGAAACGGCGTGCTGTACGCGGGAGACATCGACTGGCGCGCCCTGGGCATTGGTGGGCGCAGCCGCAAGGTGGAAAACGCGCTGAAGTCCGGTGACCAAGTCCTGGTCCAGGTGGCCAAGGATCCCATCGGGCACAAGGGCGCACGTTTGACCACTCAGATTTCCCTGGCCGGTCGTTTCCTGGTGTATGTGCCGGGCGGGCGCAGCGCGGGCATTTCCCGCAAGCTGCCGGCGCCGGAGCGCAAGCGCCTCAAGGGGATTCTGGAGCGCGTCATCCCGGGGGATGGCGGCGCCATCATCCGCACCGCAGCGGAAAACGTGTCGGAGGAGGACATCGCGTCCGACGTCAACCGCCTCCACTCATTGTGGGAGGACATTAGCGCCCGCGCCGCGCACGAAAAGGCAACGAAGGGCGCCAAGCCGGTCACCCTGTACGAAGAGCCGGACCTGCTCATCAAGGTGGTGCGTGACCTTTTCAACGAGGACTTCAGCACCTTGGTGGTGGACGGCAAGCGTTCCTACAACACGGTCAGCGCCTACGTTGATTCCATGGCGCATGACTTGGCCGACCGCGTGGTGCGATACGACGCCCGCGAGCACGATGGCGAGGATGCCTTCAGCGCCTACCGCATTGATGAGCAGCTGCAGAAGGCCCTGGGCCGCAAGGTGTGGCTGCCGTCTGGCGGCACCCTCGTCATCGACCGCACTGAGGCCATGACGGTCATTGACGTCAACACGGGCAAGTTCACCGGCTCCGGCGGCAACCTGGAAGAGACGGTGACGCGAAATAACCTCGAGGCGGCCGAGGAGATCGTGCGCCAGATGCGCCTGCGCGATATCGGCGGCATGATCGTCGTGGACTTCATCGATATGGTCTTGCCGGAAAACCAGGATCTGGTGCTGCGCCGCCTCAAGGAAGCGTTGGGGCGCGACCGGACTCGTCACCAGGTTTCTGAGGTCACCTCACTGGGCTTGGTGCAGATGACGCGCAAGCGCGTGGGCACCGGCCTCATCGAGACTTTCTCCACCGAGTGCGAGGCCTGCCATGGCCGAGGAATCATCATTCACGAGTACCCGGTTGATGAGGAGACGGAAGAGGATAACTCGAAGCCGCAGCGCCGCGGCCGTAAGGAACGCCGTGCACCGCAGCGCGATCCGAAGAAGCACCCGGCCGCCGTCCGTATGCATCGCGAGGACGACGATGCCGCTTCCGAGCATGAGGCTGCCCGTGCTGACAATGAAGAAGCAGCGCGCGACGAAGAATCTTCGCTGGAGGAACTCGTGGCCAGCGTGGTCGTCGTGGACGACGATGACGCGGAGACGCCGGATAGCGCGTCCATTGGCTACGCGGTAGCGGAAAGCCTGGAAGCGAAGCGATCGAAGCCGAAATCCAAGCAGAAGCGCTCGCGCAAGCCGCGCCGGGCAACGCGTACCTTCCGGGAGCCACAGCGCGAGGAGACGAGTGAGGGCTTGCGCGCGCAGCAAGGCAAGCAGGATAGGAACGCTAAGAACGCTGAAGCGGAGAAGAAGTCCTCCGCACAGCGCTCGGAGCCAACCTACGAGGAAGCCGTCGAGGCTTTCGAGAACTCGCCGCGCCGCAAGCGCCGCACACGCGGAAATTCCCGTTCGGATATTCGCCCGAAGCGCGAAGACTTTGCACAGGACGAGACCCCAGCCAAGGACGCTCCGCTGGCCACCTCTAAAAAGGAGGCCAAGGCAGAGCGCAAGGCCGCGGAGTCGGGCGAGAACATGAACGTGCGCGCGACCCGCAGCCGCGGTCGCCGCCGAGTGGTGCGCAAGATGGCGCAGAGCCAATCCGCGCCGGCACCGAAGGAACGCGGTAGGGGCGCGGAGCACAGCACTGAGGCGAAGGAGCGCGAGGAGACTACGGCGTCGACAAGGCGCAGGGGCGGGCGCGGGAGGCGTCGAGTAGCACGGCGCAGGTCGCGCTAGAAAAGGCGTTTTGCCTTTTCGCCCCCTCACGGGGTAGTCTTTGACAGTCGCTGTTTAGACCATGAATGCGCTCGATGGGACGCGCTGCGGTTTCCGCACGTCTCTCGCGGATGTGGTTCTAAACGCCAATGTCCAATGTCCATTCGTTAGCGGCACCACCCAGCTGCTAGCGAGCCGAGTTTAGATAAGGGGTAGCCCTCTATGTACGCGATCGTCAAGACCGGCGGAAAGCAGTACAAGGTTGCTGAAGGTGACCTCGTCAAGGTCGAGAAGATCGAGGGTGAGCCGGGTTCCTCCGTTGCTCTCACCCCGGTTCTGCTCGTCGATGGCGCAACCGTCAAGTCGAAGGCCGCAGACCTCGAGAAGGTCTCCGTCTCCGCTGAAATTGTCGAGCAGGGCAAGGGCCCGAAGATCGACATCCTCAAGTACAAGAACAAGACTGGTTACAAGCGTCGCCTCGGTCACCGTCAGCCGGTGACCACGCTGAAGATTACCGGTATCAAGTAAGCCTTAACCGGCACTAATTCATCCCTGAAGGAGGGGAAACCACATGGCACACAAGAAGGGTGCTTCCAGCTCCAGCAACGGTCGCGATTCCGAGTCCAAGCGTCTCGGCGTCAAGCGCTTCGGTGGTCAGCAGGTTAAGGCCGGCGAGATCATCGTGCGTCAGCGCGGCACCAAGTTCCACCCGGGTGAGAACGTTGGTCGCGGCGGCGACGATACCCTGTTCGCTCTCGCTGCAGGCTCTGTTGAGTTCGGCGTCAAGCGCGGCCGTCGTCTGGTCAACATTGTTCCGGCTGAAGAGGCTGCTGCAGAAGCAACTGCCTAAGAGCCTCATGGCTTAATCCCGAGCTTTTCGCTCGGGATTTTGTCGTTTTACGCGGACGCCTTGGCGGGGGAGCGTGGAGAAGACTAAAGGGGCCGTGGGCTTCAGATCCCCGGTAGTGCCCAACTAGGACGGTATGCCAGGAACCGTTAGACTAGCGGGCATGGCACGATTCATTGACCGAGTGGTTTTGCACCTGCAGGCAGGCGATGGCGGACACGGCTGCGCCTCCGTTCACCGCGAAAAGTTTAAGCCGCTCGGCGGGCCCGATGGTGGCAACGGCGGCCACGGCGGAGACATCCTGCTGGAGGTCTCAACCCAAATCCACACCCTCATGGACTTTCACTACCGCCCGCACATCAAGTCCGAGCGTGGCGGCAACGGTGCTGGCGACTGGCGCAACGGCGCGCGCGGCAAGGACCTCATCCTCGAAGTGCCGGCAGGCACCGTGGTCTATACCGAGGATGGGGAGATGCTCGCGGACCTCACGGTCCCGGGAACCCGCTTCGTGGCTGCGGAGGGCGGTTTCGGCGGACTTGGTAACGCAGCACTGGCCTCGGCTGCTCGTAAGGCTCCGGGCTTTGCGCTGCAGGGAGAACCGGGTGAGGCGCGCGATCTCATCCTAGAGCTGAAGTCCATGGCGGACGTCGGCCTCGTCGGATTCCCCTCCGCGGGCAAGTCCTCCCTTATTTCTGTTCTCTCGGCGGCCAAGCCGAAGATTGGTGATTATCCTTTCACCACCCTCCAGCCCAACCTGGGCGTGGTGGACATGGGCCATGAGTCCTTCACCATGGCGGATGTTCCGGGCCTGATCCCTGGGGCCGCTGAGGGCAAGGGCTTGGGCCTTGACTTCCTGCGCCACATCGAGCGCACCGCGGTCCTGGCCCACGTGGTGGATACCGCCTCCATCGAGCCGGGCCGCGATCCGCTCTCTGATATCGAGGCGCTCGAGACCGAGCTGGCCAAGTACCAAGAGCTGCTGGAGCAGGACACCGGCCTGGGGGATCTGCGCGAGCGCCCGCGCGTCATCATCCTCAACAAGGCGGACATTCCCGAGGCCGAAGAGCTAGCAGAATTTGTCAAGGGTGACCTCGAAGAGAAGTACGGCTGGCCCGTCTTCATCATTTCCGCAGTCGCGCGCAAGGGCCTCGACCCGCTGAAGTACAAGCTCATGGAGATGGTCAACGAGCACCGCAAGGCTCAGCCCAAGGTCGCCGCGGACAAGAACCACACCATTATTCAGCCGAAGTCCGTGGGCAAGAAAAAGAAGGGCAGGTTCGCCGACTTCACCGTCACCCCAGACCCCGAGGTGGAGGGCGGCTTCATCGTCGAAGGCGAAAAGATCGACCGCTGGATCCGCCAGACGGACTTCGAAAACGACGAGGCCGTGGGCTACCTTGCGGACCGCCTTGCCAAGGCCGGTGTCGAAGAGGAACTGCACCGCCAAGGCGCGCAGGAAGGCTGCCCGGTGACCATCGGGGATATCACCTTCGAGTACGAGCCCATGGCCGGTGGCCGCGCGACCGATGCTGGCCGCGGACAGGATGGCCGCCTCATGAGCACCGAGCGTGTCTCCGCCGCCGAGCGCAAGCGCGCCTCCCAGGCACGCCGCGGTCTCGTCGACGAGTTTGACTATGGCACGGATGGAGAGGTCACGCGCGAGTCCGCGAACCGCGATCGTTGGCAGGGCTAGCCCGGTATACTGAGCCGGTATGTCATCCGAACACGACAACCAGATCGACTACCCGCTTCCCCTCGAACCCTTCGAGGGGCCAACCCCGGATATGGATTATCCGGAGACGACCACGCTGTCGGAAAAATCCAGTGGTTTCTCCTCACCCCTGCGTGAGGAGATCTCCAAAGCCAAGCGCATCGTCATCAAGATCGGCTCCTCCTCGTTGACGCGCGATGACTTCGTGACCTCGACCGAGAAGATCGACAAGATCGTTGACGCCGTGTGCGCCCGCATGAATGTCTCGGACATCATCATCGTCTCCTCCGGTGCGGTGGCCGCGGGCATGGGCCCGCTGGGCTTGACCACGCGCCCCACCGATCTCGCCACCAAGCAGGCAGCTGCCGCGGTGGGCCAGGTCCACCTCGCCTACGAGTGGGGTGTATCCTTTGCCCGCTACAACCGGACCATTGGGCAGGTGCTGCTGACCGCGTCGGACGTCGGCAAGCGCGATCGCGCCCGCAACGCCCAGCGCACCATTGACCGCCTGCGCCAGATGCGCACGGTACCCATCGTCAATGAGAATGACACCGTCGCGACCTCCGAGATGCACTTCGGTGATAACGACCGCCTCTCCGCGCTCGTGGCCAACTTGGTTGGCGCGGATGCCCTCTTCCTCTTCTCCGACGTGGACGGCCTTTATGACAAGAACCCGGCGGAGCCCGATGCCAAGTTCGTCGAGGAGGTGCGCACCGGCAAGGACCTCAAGGCGGTTGTTGCTGGTGACGGCGGCAAGGTCGGCACCGGTGGCATGGCCACGAAGGTCTCTGCTGCGCGCTTGGCCACCCGCGGCGGCATTCCCGTGCTGCTGACCTCGGCGGATAACATCGGACAGGCGCTTGACGACGCCTCCGTAGGCACCGTCTTCCACACCCGTGAGGAGCGCCGCCTGTCTGCGTGGAAGTTCTGGGCGCTCTACTGCGCGGATACCGGCGGCTCGCTGCGCCTCGACGAGGGCGCCATGGAAGCCGTGGTCCGCGGCGGAAACTCCCTGTTGGCCGTGGGCATCACGGATATCAAGGGTGAGTTCAGCGCCGGTGAGATCGTGGACATTATGGGCCCCAAGGGCCAGGTCATTGGCCGCGGTGAGGTGGGCTATGACTCCGCCACGCTGCGCAACCTGCTGGGCAAGCACACCGAGGAGCTGCCGGAGGACATGCGCCGCCCGGTTGTTCACGCCGACTACCTGTCCAATTTCGCGTCCCGAATTTAATGCGCTATTTCATGGGCCCCGATGTGTGGGCAGCGACCGTGGCAGATATCGACGCAGCCGGGCACGAGCGCGTGGAGAGCTTGGCGGAAGCCGAGGTCTTTGTGAACACCGCCTCGGACCCGGCGCAGACCCCGGAGATTCCGGAGAATATCCAGTGGGTGCAATACTGCTTCACCGGGGTGAACCGCCATATCGAGGCCGGGCTCATCCGGCCGGATGGCCTGCCGTGGTGCAACTCCGCCGGCGCTTTTGCCAAGCCCGTGGCGGAATCCGCGCTGGGGCTCATGCTCTCCCAGGCGCACCACCACAAGGCTTTCGCGCTGGCGAAGTCCTGGTCGGTGGCGCGTGAGCTCGATGAATCCCAGGCCTGGCTCTATGACCAACAGGGGCCTACGCGCGTGCTCATCGTGGGCGCGGGAGGAATCGGCACGCAGCTCATGGCCTATCTCCGGCCCTTTGGCGTGCACATCACCGCGGTGAACCGCTCGGGCCGCCCAGTGGACGGCGCGGACGTGACCCTGCCCATCGAGCGCGTCGATGAAGCATGGGGCGAGGCGGATTTCGTGGTGAGCATCCTGCCGGCGACGGCCGCCACGAAAGCTCTCTTTGACGCCGCTGTGTTCCGCGCCATGAAGCCCTCGGCGGTGTTTATCAACGTCGGCCGCGGCAGCACCGTGGTGACTGATGATCTCGTGGATGCACTGCGCACGGGCGAGATCGCCGGAGCGGGCCTCGAGGTCATGGATCCGGAGCCGCTTCCGGATGGCCACCCGCTCTATGAGCTTCCCAACGCCACGCTGACCCCGCACATGGCGGCATCGGATCACGTGGCCCAGTACCACTTGGGTGCTATCTTCAATGCCAACGCCGCCGCATGGGAGCGCGGCGAGGATATGCCCACGCGCGTCGATCCGGACGCCGGCTACTAAAAGGAGGATGTTCATGAAGTACGCCATCGAACCACACCCCTGGGAGGAAACCATCGAGGTGCTCGATGCCGCGGGGTTTGAGCGCGCCCCGCTTGATGAGGCCTCCTTCCTCATCTACACCGGCGATGGCACTGACTTCCCGGAGCCGCTGCCGGAGAACATTGGTTTTGTGCAGATTCCTTCGGCGGGCGTGGATCACGTCTTGGATGCCATGAAGGCGACCACCGTGCCGTGGTCGAACGCCGCCGGAGTCTATGACAACACGGTGGCTGAATCCACCATCGCGCTGCTCCTGGCGCAGCTGCATGCGCACCGCCGCGTCAACGGCACGTTCGATTCCTATGCAGAGATGGAGGCGCACACGTCCTACCTCTACGACGACAAGACGGTGGCGATTATCGGTGCCGGTGGCATTGGCAAGCGTCTGATCAGCATGCTCTCCGGCTTTGGGCCGCGCATCATCGCGGTCAACCGCTCCGGCAACCCGGTCGAGGGCGCGGAGGAGACTTACCCGATTTCCCAGGTGGACAAGGTTTGGCCGAAGGCGGACTACTTCGTCCTTATCGCCCCGCTGACCCCGGAGACCCGTCACATGGTGGATGCGCAGGCTTTCCAGCAGATGCCGAAGCATGCCGTGGTGGTCAACGTGGGCCGCGGCCCACTCATCAACACCGAGGACCTCGTTGCGGCACTGGAGGCAGGGGAGATCGCGGGTGCGGCACTCGACGTCACCGACCCTGAACCGTTGCCGGAGGATCACCCGCTGTGGCAGGATAAGCGCGTGGTTATCACCCCGCACATTGCTAATACGCAGCGCTCCGTGCGCGAGAAGATTGGCGCGCACACCATCAAGGTGGCTAAGGCCTTCGCGGCGGGGGAGGAGCTGCCTACCCTGGTTGACCCGAAGGCAGGTTATTAATGGAGAATCCCGATATCCGCGTTGGTGATGCTGAGCGTTCTGCGGCCCTGGAGCAGTTGAGCCAGCATTTCGTCAACGGCACGTTAGGCCCCGATGAATTTGAGCAGCGCACCGGCGAGGCTGCCGCGGCGCGCACGCGCGGAGACGTCGAAAAGCTCTTTGCGGACCTGCCGGAGCTTTCCACCCCACGTGTTACAGCACCCGCTACCCGCCACGAGGCGGAGCTGGAGGATATGCTCTCCCGCGGACGCAAGGTGCAGATAGTGGATTCCGTCATCTGGTCGGTGGCGATGATCGCGCTCTTCCTAGGCCTCTTCGTCTTTGACTGGAGCTATTTCTGGATCTCGCCAGTCATCGCGTTCTTCGCTTCCTGGGCTGCGCGCGGGGTGTTGAAGTTCAGCGAGTCGGATGAAGAGCTCTTTGATGAGCTTTCCGAAGGAGAAAAGAAAAAGCGCGCCGAGCGCCTGCGTGCCGCGGCGGAGCGCCGCCGCGAGCTCGAGGCCTAACTAAGGGCCGATCCGCGCCCATAGCGGCACAGAATCCCTGACAAGCGGGCAGACCTTCCGTACGCTGGTATGGCATGAGCAACACCGAACGTGAAGAAGTTCTGTCCAAAGCCCGCGCCGCCAAGGCGGTGGCGCCGCAGTTCGCGCAGCTGCCCACCCCGCGCAAGAATGAAATCCTGAACCGCGCCGCCGAGAACCTCATCGCGCACACCGAGGACATCCTCGCTGCTAACCAGCTCGATATCGAGGCCGGCCGCGCTAATGGCATGTCCGAGTCCCTCGTCGACCGCCTGTCGCTGGACGCCGCCCGCATCGAGGGCATTGCCGGCGGTCTGCGCCAGGTAGCTTCCCTCCAGGACCCGGTAGGGGAGATTCTGCAGGGCCGCACCATGGATAACGGCATCCAGATGAAGCAGGTCCGTGTGCCGCTCGGCGTGATGGGCATGGTCTACGAGGCCCGCCCCAACGTCACCGTTGATGCCTTCGGCTTGGCCCTAAAGTCCGGCAACGTGCCGCTGCTGCGCGGTTCCAAGTCCGCGAAGAATTCCAACGCCAAGCTCGTGGAGCTCCTCCAGGACACCCTTATGGAGTTCGATCTGCCGCGCGAAGGTGTGCAGCTTCTGCCCTGTGAGACCCACGATTCCGTGCAGGATCTCATCACCGCCCGCGGCTTGGTGGACCTGGTCATCCCCCGTGGCGGCGCGCGCCTCATCAACGCTGTGGTGGAAAACGCCACCGTCCCCGCCATCGAGACCGGTACCGGCAATTGCCACTTCTACGTCGATGCCTCCGCTGACCTGGACAAGGCCATCGATATGGTGATCAACGGCAAGACCCGCCGCACCTCGGTGTGCAATGCTACGGAGGGCGTGCTGATCGACGCCGCGCTTGACGCCGCTGCCAAGCTCCGCATCATCACCTCCCTCCAGGAGGCAGGCGTCACCATCCACGGCGATGTGAAGGAGCTCGAAGCCTTCGGCGTTAAGGACGCCGTGGAGGCCACCGACGAAGAGTGGCGCGAAGAATTCCTCTCCATGGATATCTGCGCCAAGGTGGTCGATGGCGTCAACGGCGCCATCGCGCACATTGCTGAGTACACCACCGGCCACACTGAGGCCATCGCCGCCCAGGACGCTGACGTGCTGCTGACCTTCGCCAACGAGGTGGATGCTGCGGCCGTCATGCTCAACGCCTCCACCGCGTTTACTGACGGTGAGGTCTACGGCATGGGCGCGGAAATCGGCATCTCCACTCAGAAGTTGCACGCGCGCGGCCCGATGGCTCTGCCGGAGCTGACGTCTACCAAGTGGGTGCTGCAGGGCACCGGCCAGACGCGCCCCTAGAGGCAGCTCGAAAGCTACTCGAAAGCTGCTCGAAAGGAATTTTTCGAGCCTGACCTGCGCAAAACATCCTACTCGAAAACTTTTCGAGTAGGATGTTGCTCTGTGAGCGTAACTCGAAACTTTCACGAAGAGCCACAGCTGCTCTTGAGCGTGCCCGAAGATCAGTGGTTCGATCGTAAATCGTTCCGAATCAAGCCCAAGGATTTGGCAAAGACAATCGTCGGAATGGCTAACGCTGAGGGTGGCATTGTTGCCGTGGGGATTACGGATCGTGAGTTTGACGGCCGCCCCACAGCGGGGCAGGGGAACGATTTGCGGCAGACCGCGTTGGACCATACGGATCCGACCGTTAAAGTTCGCATTGAAACGCTCGAAATTGACGAAGGCGTAGAGGTGTTCCTCTTTCATATCCTGCCCAGCGAACGTGTTCACTATTTGAGGTCGGGGGAGTGCTACCTGCGGGTGGGAGACGAGTCTAGGCATCTCAAGGCCGATGACATCCTCGAGCTTCGATACACCAAGGGCGAGCAGCAGTACGATGCTACTGTGCCGGCGCATGCTAGCTCAGAAGATCTCGATATGTCCTTAGTCGAAAATTACGCTGACATTATCGGTTCGTCTTCCGGCGTAGATTCACTCAACGCGCGGAATCTGATTGACCGCCAGGGGCGTCCGCGGACCGCCGCGCTCTTGCTGTTTGGAAAGAATCCGCAAGAGTTTTTCCCGAATGCTCACATCCGAGTACTTCGCTTCGCAGAAGATGAGCGCCTGCCAGGTCAGCAACAGCAGTTGATGGAAGACCGTCGCTTTGATGGTCCGTTGCCTGATCAGATCCGTGCAGCACAAGAGGTAATCGGTGGGATGCTGCCGACGGTTCGTAGGTTGTCGGGGGCGGGGTTATTTGAGGACGAGAATCTCATTCCGCATGATGTGTGGCTGGAAGGCCTAGTTAACGCTGTTGTGCACCGTTCATACAGTATGTCGGGTGATCATATTCGATTTGAGGTGTACCCCAGTCGGATTGAGATTTCTAGCCCCGGACGTTTTCCGGGTCTTGTTGATCCCGCTAAGCCTGAATCGATAGCACGTTTCGCGCGTAACCCCCTCATTGCACGCGTTACTGCTGAGTTACGCATAGGCCAAGAACTGGGCGAGGGCATCCGGCGTATGTTCGCTGGTATGCGCCGCGTCGGTTTTGCTGATCCCTCTTATGTGCAGACCAGTGGCAGCGTTGTTCTGACGTTGAAGGCAATTCAACGATTGAACGAGCAAGTGCTGCAGGATTTGCCCCGCCATGCTGAAGGGGCGTTGGCAGCGTTGGAAACGAGCGCACGTCCAATGTCTACGGGAGAAGTGGCCGAAGCTCTTGGCGTGTCAATTCCATCTGTGCGTCGTGCATTGCAAGCCATGCGTGACAAGGGGCTTGTGAAATGGAGGGGTAATGGTCCGCGCGATCCGCGGGCAGTGTGGTTTGTTGAGGGGCCTTTTGGGTGAGCTGAGTAGAGCTCGAAAGCTACTCGAAAGCTACTCGAAAGGAATTTTTCGAGCCTGACCTGCGCAAAACATCCTACTCGAAAACTTTTCGAGTAGATTGTTCGCCTTGTGTGGGGTTCGTGCTGCGCGGCGGGACAGGACTGGGTACTCTAAAGCGCGGTAATAACAAAGAACTGATTGGTGCCTTCCGCTCATGCTGTCCCGCATTGCTTCCTCCGTCGCCGCCGCCGTCGTGGCCGCGGCCGCCCTCATCGTCCCGAACACCGTATCTGCACCCGCCGCGCATGCCGACGAACAGTGCCCCGCCGTGGTCGTCGTCGCCGCGCGCGGCTCCGGCCAGAACGGCCAGATCTATCCCACGCAGTACTCCAACCAGGGTGGCCGAGCCTCCAATGGGTGGGAAGGCGAATCCATTCGCGCTATGTTGCACGGCGCTGAAGCGCGCTATCAGGCAACACACGGTGGCAACTCGCTGATGAAGGATGTCTACGTGCTGGGGCTGGAGCCGCAATACTATCCGGCGACGTACCCGGAGTATTCCGTGCCGAACGAGTCGCTTCCCACCACCGCGGCCGACTTGGTGCGCCTAGCCGCACAGTACGCCAACCCGGTCATCAACACCGCGGTCTCCGCCATCAACCAGTTCATGTACTCCGTACAGACCGGCAAGCGCGGCGTGACCAGCGCCATCAACAACTACGAGGCCGCTACCGGCTGCCACCCGCAGTACATCCTGTCCGGCTACTCCCAAGGTGCTATGGTCCTGTCCAACCACGAGCTGGAGCTAGCCCACCGCGGCCAGCTCGCCGGTGTCGTGACCTTTGGCAACCCGCTGACCCGCGCCGGGGATCCGGCCGTTGTCGGTGCGACCCAGGGCGCAGGCGGCCCGATGGGCCACTTCCCGCAGATGCGCGCCAACGTCAGCCGCGTGGACTACTGCCTGCCCCTCGATGCCGTGTGCGATCTCTCCGCCCATACCCTCTACGCCGCTAAGCCCACTGGCGGCTCCCACGGCCAGTACTTCTTCACCTACCACGAGTGGGATAACCAGGTCTACGATTCCATCGGCCGCATGGTAGACAGCGTTCGTTTCCGCTAAACAGGAAAGGGTGAAGCCTCTTTCTCTTAGCATGTGTGCCGCGCTTGGCGCAGCAGCGTTTCTCCTGAACGTTCCTGCGGCCTCGGCGGGCGGTATCGACACCTGCCCCGACACCGCGGTGCTTGTCGCGCGCGGCTCGGACCAGAACGAGGAGCAAGGCGAATACGTGGGCCCGCAGCGCTACTCCGTGCATGCGCCAGAGTCCACGGGCTTTGAGGGACGTAACTTTGCTGCGCTGTTCCACCAGGTTGAGCAGCGCCACCCGGGCGCTATGGATGGCGTCTATGTGCTAGCGCTCGACCCGGAATCCTATCCCGCCGCCATGAACCTGCCACCCTTGGCGCAGGAGGGTGAGGACCTCGGCCCGCGTGAACTCGTGCAGCGAACCGTGGAGATCCTCCAGGAGCACCCCATCGGGGAGTTGGCATACTCGGTGACACTGGGAGCCGCCGATAGTCTGCGCACCGGTGTCCGCAACGCCCCGAAGGTGGTCGAAGACTATGAATCCACCACCGGCTGCCACCCGCGCTGGGTGGCCGCCGGCTACTCGCAGGGCGCGCTCGTCGCGACAAGCGCCCAAAGCTACCTCGCTGATACCGGGCGCCTGCATGCAGTGCTGACGTTCGGCAATCCGCTCCACCAGGTGCCGTGGGTTCAGAACCGCGCCGGGCTACCGGAGCACCGCTCCGTCGATTATTGCTTGGACGGTGACTTCGTCTGCGACTTCTCCCCGGAAGCCGCCAACCGAGCGTTAGCCACGAAGGCCAAGCGCCATGCCTCCTACTTCCTGGGGGAGCCTACCGAGCAGGACGTGCAGGTCATTGATGCTGTGGCCGGTATACTCACCAGCCATGACTAGTCCACAACGCATCGGCATCATGGGTGGCACCTTCGATCCGATCCACAACGGCCACCTCGTCGCTGCTAGCGAGGTAGCCCACCGTTTCCGCCTCGATACGGTGGTCTTTGTGCCCACCGGCCAGCCCTGGCAGAAGGCAGATAAGCAGGTCACCGCCGCCGAGCATCGCTACCTGATGACCATGGTGGCCACCGCTTCAAACCCGCGCTTTACCGTCTCCCGCGTAGACATTGACCGCGAGGGCCCCACCTACACCATCGATACGCTGCGGGACTTGCGCGAGCTTTTCCCCGATGCCGAGCTCTACTTCATTACCGGTGCGGATTCTGTCGCTTCCATCATGAGCTGGCGGAACTGGGAAGAGATGCTGGAGATGGCGCACTTCGTCGGCGTGACCCGCCCCGGCTACGAGCTACGCAAGGACATGTTGCCGGAGGGCTCCCAAGACGACATCGAGCTGATCGAGATTCCCGCCATGGCCATTTCCTCCACCGATTGCCGCGCCCGCGCCGAGCAGGGCCAGCCGGTGTGGTACCTGGTGCCGGATGGGGTGGTGCAATACATCGCCAAGAATCACCTCTACAGCCCGCACCCGGAAAAACCGCTGTAGTATCCGCGCAGAGGCGGGGGGAATTCGACTAGGAAAATGCGCCTTGTCGTGTAAGACTAGAGTTCTTAAGAGAAAAGTACTTGTGTAGGGATTGTCATGTCGATTACTGATGAAGCACGCCAGATGGCGGAAACCGCCGCCTTGGCTGCGGATGAAAAGCTGGCCACCAACATTGCCGCTATTGACGTTTCCGACGTGCTGGCGATTACCGAGGTCTTCGTCTTGGCTTCCGCCGATACCGAGCGCCAAGTGGCGTCCATCGTCGAGGAAGTCGAGGACGAGCTGACCAAGCAGGGCTTTGAGCCCAAGCGCCGCGAAGGCAATCGCGAGAACCGCTGGGTCTTGCTCGATTACGGCCCCATCGTGGTCCACGTCCAGCGCAACGATCAGCGCGAGTTTTACGGCCTGGATCGCCTCTACCACGACTGCCCGCTTCTCGACATCCCCGGTCTGGACACCCCGGAACGCCCCGGCGAGTGGTCTGATGAAGTCAACCCGCGCGACGTGGACTCGATCGATGAGATTCCCCTGGCCCAGCCAGAGCCGGAAGATGACGAATTATGACCCGCCGTCTCCTCCTCATCCGCCACGGGCAAACCACCTACAACGCCACCGGACGGATGCAGGGGCACCTGGACACCGAGCTGTCGGACGTAGGGTACTCCCAAGCGCGCGCTGCCGCTGACCTGCTCGAGGATAAAGGCATCACCGCGGTTGTCGCCTCGGACCTCATCCGTGCCCGCGAAACCGCTGAAATCATCGCCCGTCACTTGGGGCTTGCGGTAACCGTCGATAAGCGCCTGCGTGAAACCCACCTGGGGGAGTGGCAGGGGATGACCTCCGCCGAGGTGGATGAGCAGTACCCCGGGGCGCGTGCGCTGTGGCGCCACGACCCCACCTGGGCGCCGCCGCAGGGCGAAAGCCGCGTCGATGTGGCCAACCGAGCCCGCCCGGTCATTGATGAGCTCATGCAGGAGCACTCCGACTGGGATGAAGGCGCGGTGCTTGTCGTCGCGCACGGCGGCGCCATTTCCGCGCTGACCTGCCACCTATTGGGCCTTGAGCACCACCAGTACGGGATTCTCTCTGGTTTGAAGAACACTCACTGGTCGCAGCTGACCGCGCGGCCCGAGTTCGATGCCGCTCGTCCGCTCTCCCCGCTGGAATTCACCCCGGAGAACGTCAGCCGCGCCCAGTGGTACTTCGACGGCTGGAACATGGGCGGCGCCGTTGTTGGTGGCGCCGGGGCGGACGTCTAGTGATTCGCGTCGTCACCGATTCCGCCGCGGGGTTGCCGGCGGATATCGTCGAGGAGCTCGACATCTGCGTCGTGGACCTGCACGTCATGGAAAGCCACGGCAAGGATGGCGCGGAGCTGTCCACCTCGGGTCTGACTGCCCTCGAATTGGCCGCTTTATACGGCCGTCAGATGGAGCGCTCCGGCGATGACGGGGTGCTAGCCATCCACCTGTCGAAGGAACTGTCCTCGACGTGGTCGGCGGCGGTGACTGCCTCCGGCGTTTTCCCCGACACCGTGCGCGTCATCGATTCCGGCACCGCGGGCATGGTCATGGGTGCCGCTGCCATGGCCGCAGCGAAGCTTGCCCAGGAAGGCGCCTCACTCGACGAGTGCTATGCCGCCGCCATCAACACCCTCGAGCGCGGGCACACCTTGGTCTATCTCAGCTCGACGGAGGAGCTGCGCCGTTCTGGGCGCATGTCCGCGGCCACGGCGATGCTGTCGACCGCGCTGCTGGCCACCAAGCCAATCATGGCGATTGAGGGCGGCAAGCTGGAGATGGTGGGCAAGACCCGCACCCAAACCAAGGCCTTTACCAAGCTCGTGGATCTGGTGGCCTCCCGCGCGGAGGGCAAGCCGGCGTTCATCGTGGTCCAGTACAACGAAGACAAGGTCTCGGCCCGCCGGCTGGAGGACCTGCTGCGCTTGGCGTTGCCGGATTCATCCTTCATGCTGGTGCCGCTTACCGACGTCCTCGCGGTCCACGTCGGCCCCGGAGCCATCGGCGTCTCCGCGGTCTTTAGCTGACGGCGGAGCCGAGCTAAAGACGTTGTTGATGTCTTCAACAAGTTATCCACAGGCTGCGGCTTAAGCCCTCGACGGGGGTGTGGGCGCTGCGTAGCGTCGCGGGCATGAACGCCATTGCTGATCGTCTCCGCGACCTCACCCGCCCCACCGGGGAAGAAGAACTGCTCAACGTCGACTTTCCGCGCGTGCGCGTGCCACCCTGGCTGGCGCTTGTCGTAGCAGGTTTAGCCGGCGTCGCGCTCCTCGCCTGGCTGGGGCTGAGCCGCAGCGCGGAGAACCCTTATGAGGTGGCCGCGCCGAGCAGCGAGGTGGCGGCCGACATCGTGGTCTCCGTCGTGGGCGACGTCGAGCAGCCGGGCCTGGTGACCTTGGCACCGGGCGCGCGCATCAACGACGCCCTTGAGGTGGCACGCCCGCGCGTGCCCACCGACAACCTCAACCTGGCGCAGAAGCTTAACGACGGCGAACAGATCACCGTCGGCGCTCCTCCCGCTGCCCTAGGCGCTGCGGCCGAAGACACTATCTCCCTCAACTCCGCCACCGTGGAGGAGCTCACTGAGCTTCCCGGGGTCGGGCCGGCCACGGCTGCGGCGATCATCGCGCACCGCGAGGAAGTCGGGAGCTTTACCACCGTGGAGCAACTCATGGACGTCTCCGGCATCGGACCGGCGAAGTTCGCGAAGCTCAAGGACAAGGTTCGGCCGTGAGGGAACTGCGGCTCGTACCCGCCGCGGTGGTCGCATGGTTGGCCACGCTCGCAGTACTTTTCGGCTACCCCTGGCTGCTGGGTGGGCTCGTGCTCTTCGCTTTAGCGCGCGGGCAGTGGCGTGGCCAGGGCATCTTGTGCGCGGCAAGTGGGGCCATCTTTGCCACCCTTGCGCATGTGCGCTCGGTGCGCGCGGCGGGCTTTCATTTTGGTTCGGAGGTGACGGGAAAACTTGCCGCCGACCCCACCCAGACCGCCTCCGGGTGGATGGTGCGCTTGCGCGTGCCCGGCTACCCGGCGCAGCTGCCGGTCTTCCTCAAGGAAAAACCGGAGGCCTTCAGCGGCTCCCTTGTCACGGTGCACGGTCACCCCGGTCCGTCTGACCGGGTAGGGGTAGGGCAGACCGTCTTCAGCGGCGAACTCACCGCGCACGCCCATAGCTGGACCGCCGCGGTGGCGGAGAACTTCCGCGCCGTGTGCGATAACGGCCTTATCCCTGGCATGGTGCTGGGCGATACCAGCCTGCAAAGCCCCGAGGACAAGCAGCTTTACATCGACACCGGGCTGTCGCACTTGAGTGCTGTGTCGGGCTCTAACGTCGCCATCGTGTGCACCGCGGCCGCGTTGGTGGTGCCGGGGCCGCGGGCGAGGGTGGGGGCGTCGGCAAGCGCGTTGGCGTTATTCGTGGCGCTGGTGGGGTGGGAGCCCTCCGTCCAGCGCGCCACCGTCGCTGGGCTGGCCGGTTTGGTGGCGGTGCTCCACTCCTCGAAGATGGAACCGCTCCATGCGCTCTCCCTCGGCGTGCTGTTCCTGCTCGCGGCGGACAGCGACCTAGCGGTCAGCTTTGGGTTCGCGCTCTCCGTGGCGGCGACCGCCGGCATCGTGGCGCTGACCCCGCTGCTGTTGCGCGTGCTGGGCACAGGTATTGTCGCCCGCGCCTTCGCCGTGGCCATCGCCGCGGATATCGTGACCATGCCGCTCATCGCGCTGATGTCCGGGCGGGTCTCGGTGGTCTCTGTCATCGCCAACGTGCTGGTGGCTCCGGTCGTGCCGGTCATCACCGTCGTGGGGCTTATCGCCGCCGCCCTGGCGCAGGTGGGGCTGGGCAGGCCGCTTGTGATCCTCATTGAGCCCTTGGCGGATTGGATCCACTTTGTCGCCTCCTCGATGCCCGTGACCACCGTGGCCGCCGGCCCTATCGCGGTGCTGCTGCTCGGCGGGTGGATCATCGCGGCGTTGCTAAGATGACAGGCATGTCTTCAGCCCCCGTGCACCTCATCCTCGGCGATGATGAATTCCTAGCCGAGCGCGCCCGCCTGAGTATCCAACACGGCGAAGTAACCAAGCTCAAGGCCTCCGAGGTGAGCGAAGGCGAAATCCTGGAAGCGACCAGCCCCTCCCTGTTTGGGGAGGACCGCGTCATCGTCATCAGTGATGTGGAGCGGGCCGGCAAGGAGGTCACGAAGATCCTCCTCGACGCCTGCGCCAACCCGATGCCCGGCATCACGCTCATTTTGATCTACTCGGTGACGGCGAAGACGCTGAAGAAAAAGAAGAAGCCGCCGGAGCTCATCGCGGCGCTGCGCAAGACGGCCGAGGTGCATGAGGTCTTTTCCCTCTACCCGAACGAGCTCGCGCAGTGGGCCACCCGCGAGTTCGCCTCGCACGGGGTGCGACCGACCCCGGATGTGGTGCAGGCGCTTCTCGACGGCGTCGGCTCCGACCTCCGCGAACTCGCCTCCGCCATCTCGCAGCTGGTCTTCGACACAGGAGGCAAGGTAACCCGCGAGGCGGTGCACGCGTACTACGTGGGCGTGGCTGAGGTGGCCAATTGGGATATCGCGGATGCTGCTGTGGCTGGCCGCGTGGAGGCGGCGGTCTCCACGTGCCGTCGGGCGCTGCAGTTAGGGGCGAGCCCCGTGGCCATCGCCTCGGCGCTGGCGAATAAGGTGGGCAATATCGCGCGGCTTTACTCCGCGCGCGGGGATCAGTACTCGCTGGCTTCCCAGACCGGCATGGCGCCCTACGCGGTAAAACTCACCCAACCGGTGGCGCGGCGCTGGTCGGGTGAGAATATCACCAAGGCCGTGATCCTCATGGCGGAGCTGGATGCTGCGGTCAAGGGCCAGGGCGGGGACGAGGACTTCGCCATCGAGGCGGCCGTTAAACGGGTGGCGGAGCTGGCGCGCTAGACTAACCCTCCATGGATGACATCCAGAACTTTGCCACCAAGCTTTTTGACTTTGCCCGCAACGGCGATGCCACGCTGCTCGAGTACATCAAGCAGGGCGTCAACGTGGACACGGTGAACCAGGACGGGCAGTCCTTCATTATGCTTGCCGCCTACCACGGCCATGCGGAGCTGGTACGCCAGCTCGCCGCGGCGGGGGCCGACGTCAACCTCCTCAACGACCGTGGCCAGTCGCCATTGGCCGGAGCGATTTTTAAGAAAGAAGACGCGGTGATCGACGCGCTTCTCGACGCCGGCGCCGACCCCTCCGCCGGCCAGCCTAATGCCCTCGACTCGGCCCGCATGTTCGGCCGCGAGGACCTTCTCGAGCGCCTGTCATGAGCTGGTCCGCGTTTGCGGCCATCCTCCTGATGAATCTCGTCGGTGCGGCAGCACCCGGCCCGGACATCGTCCTAGTGACGCGCTATGCCACGCGCTCGCGCCGCCACGCCATTGCGGCGGCGACGGGCATCCAGGTAGGCGTGCTGTTCTGGTGCACGCTGACCGTGTTCGGTGCGGCCGCCCTGCTCACCGCCTTCCCCGGTGTCCTCTCGTTGATTCAGGTGATCGGTGGCTGTTTCCTGGTGTTTATGGGCGTGCTCTCCATTCGCTCCGGGCTGGAGCTGCGCAAGCAGCCGCCCGTCGATGAGGAGGAGGCGGCCGCACGCTTGGGGTCGGTGGGCAAGGTCTTCCGCACGGGTTTGGCTACCAACTTGTCCAACCCGAAGATCGTGCTCTTCCTCGCCGCTATGGTCGCCCCGCTGCTGCCGCCGCACCCGCCGGTGGGGGTATCGGTGGCACTGGTGCTGAGCCTAGCGCTGTCGAGCTATCTGCTCTTCGTCTTTCTCTCGACGGTTATTTCCACCCGCGCGATTCGCCGCCGCCTCCTGGCCGCCGGCCCGTGGATCGACATAGCCTCCGGCGCCTTCTTCGTGGTGGCCGGCTGCGCTCTGGTGTGGGCCGGCATCCAGGCTGCCTAGTCCTGTTCCAGCAGCTCCGCGAGCCACTGCGACCATGCCGCGACCGTGGCGGAGCGGCGGCGCAGGGTCGAATCACCCAGGCCCAGGTTCGCCGCCCGCATGAAGACCATTGCCTCTTCTTTATCCACCGCTCGGCCCGTATCCACGACGTGCCGCACCATGTCCCGGAACACCGGGCGGCAGGCCAGTGCCTCGATGAGGGTGAGGTTGCGTTCATCGCGGGTGCCGTTGAGCTTGCTCAGGCCCAAGTAGCGGGCGGCGTTGGTGTAATAATCCGCCTGGCGTGGAGTAAAACCAAATTCCTCGGGCATCTCCGCCTTGGGCACAGGGTTCTCCAGCAAGCTGATGACCCGCGCAAAGGAGTCCGCCTGCGGAAAGGGAACGCGCGTGCCCTCGACCTGCGTGCGCGCCAGCACCGCGCGCACCGTCGCGTCGGTCACGCCAGACTCGCCCAAAACATAGCGCGCCGCGCTTACGAGCTCGATGCTGCGGAAGTCCTCCGGCTGTCTAAACGCGTAGCGGTAGAAATGGAAAATGCCGTTGGAGTAGACCAGGTACACCGGCACCACCTCTTTATCCAGAGCCAGCGAGAAGCGGCGGAAAGGGAAATAAAGCTGGCGGATGTTGAAGTCGGGGGAGAGGTGGTTCTTCGCCTCCACGAGCACGAGGTGTTCGGCGGATTCGAAGCCGGCATCGATCTCCATCTGGGCGCGGTCCACCACCACGTCGCGCCCGCCGATACGCATGGGCAGCGTGAGCGTCGACATGCGCCCGCTGACCGTCGGCACCAGCTTACCGCCCAGGAAATCTTCGAGCATGCCGCTTAAGCTCGCCGCGGTCAGTGCCGCTGCCTCCGAGGTCAGGTTCTCGAAGTCAATGGACTGGATGTGGCTCGGAACCGGCATCGACTTCAGCGGCCCGGCCTGCTCCGGGAAAGGCTGGTACAGGTCAAAGCGGCCAATCAGGTAGGCATCGCGGCGAATCGGCAGCATGGACAAACCGTGCTTTCGAAACACTTCGGGGCGCGCTGCCGAAAAGTCATGCTTGGCCATCAACCGCGGCTCGCGGCCCGATAGCTCCTTAAGCTTCGCGGCGGGCAATACCGCAAAGCCCTGGTCCGCGATGCCGGCGGCGATGTGGGGGTAAACGAGGTCCCAGGCGGCGTCGTTAAGCATAATTGCGCACGAGCACCTCATCGACCTTGCCGCGCTTCGAGGCCACGGAGTTCACCGCGCGCGTGGCCCCCACGATGTCGATGTGGTAGTCCGCGTACAGCTCCTTGATGAAGTCCGTCGCGGAATTCGACAGCAGGAACTTCACCCCGCGGGCGTTGAGGTCGTCGCAGGTTTCCTTCAGACGAATCTGGTCCGCGCGGCCAAAACCACCCGACTGGTAGCCGGTGAAATTGCTCGTGGGGTTGACCGGATCGTAGGGCGGGTCGAAGTAAACGAAATCCCCCTCGTTGGCCTCCACCGCGGCGTAGTCGCCGTTATAAAACGTCACGTCGTGGGAGGACAGGTACTCCGAAACCGCACGCAGATTGGGCTCATCGCAAATCTTCGGGTTGGCATAGCGGCCAAACGGGGCGTTGAATTGGCCGGCGTTATTCACCCGATAAAGCCCGTTGTAGCAGGTCTTATTCAAATAAATCGTGCGGGCAGCACGCTCAACGGGGCTTAAGTGCGCAAAACCCGGCTCGCGGTCGCGGGCGCGCATCTCGTAGAAGAAATCCGAATCATTCGGATAGCCCTTTAACAGGGCGATGAGCTCGTCCACGTTATCGCGGACCACCTCGTAGACGGTGATGAGCTCGGTGTTCAGGTCATTGACCCGGGCGCGTTCGGGCGCCAAAGAAAAAAGAACCGCTCCGCCGCCCAAGAAAGGCTCGACATAAGTATCGAAGCTCTCGGGCAGCACGGAGTGGATAGCGGGTAGCAGCTGGCGCTTTCCCCCGACCCACTTCAGGAGCGGTTTCATTTAGGCCATCTTGTTGAAGGCGGTGGCCATGCCGGACTTCTTGTTAGCCGCGGTGTTGCGGTGGAAGACGCCCTTAGACACGGACTTGTCCAGTGCGCGGGAGGCAACGCGCAGCTGCTTCTCGGCTGCAGCCTTGTCGCCAGCGGCGACGGCCTCACGGAACTTGCGGATCTCGGTACGCACGGCGGAGCGTACGGACTTGTTGCGCTGACGAGACTTCTCGTTGGTCAGGATGCGCTTCTGCTTGGACTTGATGTTTGCCATCGTTATACCTCTTAGAGTCGTAGGAATGTGCAACCGAGGAAGGCGGACCCAAGGTCCTGACCGCCAGCGTGCCCCGGCATCCCAAAAAATTTAGCAGGGCTCGGACCGAATCCCCAAATCAGGCCCAGTGATAACGCGAGCGCAGCCGGTTGGCGATGCGCTCGAAGCGGCGTTCCGGGAAGAGCGTGCCCTGCCGGCGGCATTGTTCCTCGGAGATTTCCAACACGCGGTCCATCCGCACCCAGCACTGCCGGCCGGATTCGTCCCATTCGCCGGTGCCGATATCGAGCCATTCCTCTTTGTTCGCGTGGCCCGGGTTGGGGGAGATGAGCAGACCCAGCACGGTGGTGCGCGTGCGCGAGACAATGAGCACGGCCCGCTCGCGCGGCGGGGACTGCTTGCCATCCGAGGGTGCCCACACCCAGACAACCTCGCCGGAGTCTGCCTGCCCGTCCATGTCGGGGGTGAAGAAGACGCTGCGCGGGTGGGCGGCGGCACACTCGACGCGAATGTCGGCGGCCTTGCGCGGTTCCGTTACGGAATCATTCTGGTTCAACCCCAAGCCTTCGGTGATGCGCTCGAGACCGACGTCGACAGGCTCGGGGCCTCCGATACCGAGAATGCGTGCCAACCTAGACATGTCGTCTATTCTAAACACATGTCTACAAACTTCGCGGCCACTACGTTTACGGATCCGTCCAAGATCCGAAACTTTTGCATTATCGCCCACATCGACCACGGCAAGTCGACGCTGGCTGATCGCATCCTGCAGTTGTCGCAGGTGGTGGAGGAGCGTGATATGCGCGACCAATACCTCGACAACATGGATATCGAGCGCGAGCGCGGCATCACCATTAAGGCGCAGAACGTGCGCTTGCCCTGGATTCCTCGCTCCGGTGAGTTCGAGGGCCAGGAGATCGTCATGCAGATGATTGATACCCCTGGCCACGTGGACTTTACCTACGAGGTCTCCCGCGCGCTGGAGGCCTGCGAGGGCGCCATCCTGCTTGTCGACGCCGCCCAGGGCATCGAAGCCCAAACCCTGGCCAACCTTTACCTGGCCATGGAAAATGACCTGGAGATCATCCCGGTCCTGAATAAGATCGACCTGCCCGCGGCCGACCCGGAGAAGTACGCCCTGGAGATTGCCCACATCATCGGCTGCGAGCCGGAGGAGGTATTGCGCGTGTCCGGCAAGACCGGCGAGGGCGTGCCGGAGCTGCTGGATAAGGTGGCGGAGCTCATCCCGGCGCCGACGTCCGAGTTCGGCGAGGATGCCCCGGCCCGTGCCATGGTCTTCGACTCCGTCTACGACACCTACCGCGGCGTGGTGACCTACATCCGCATGATGGACGGCAAACTGACCCCGCGCCAGAAGGTCACCATGATGGCCACGGGTACCAACCACGAGCTGCTGGAGGTGGGCATCGTCAGCCCCACCATGCAGAAGTGCAAGGGTCTAGGCCCGGGCGAGGTGGGCTACCTGATTACCGGCGTGAAGAACGTTCGTGAGACCAAGGTGGGTGACACGATTACGTGGGCGTCGAATGGCGCTACTGAGCCGCTCAAGGGCTACGCCGACCCGAACCCCATGGTGTACTCCGGCTTGTTCCCGATCTCCCAGGCGGACTTCCCGGACCTGCGTGACGCGCTGGAGAAGCTGCAGCTTAACGACGCCTCCCTCACCTTCGAGCCCGAGACCTCCGTCGCCCTGGGCTTCGGCTTCCGCTGCGGATTCCTGGGTCTGCTGCACATGGAAATCACGCGCGACCGTCTGGAGCGCGAGTTTGGCTTGGACCTGATTTCTACGGCACCGTCGGTGACCTACCGCGTGGTGGCGGAGGACGGCGAGGAGTCCATGGTGCACAACCCGTCGGACTGGCCCGGCGGCAAGCTGCGTGAGGTCTACGAGCCGATCGTGAAGATGACTATCATCGTGCCGGAGGAGTTCGTCGGTTCGACGATGGAGCTGTGCCAGTCCAAGCGCGGCCAGATGGGTGGCATGGACTACCTGTCCGAGGACCGCGTGGAGCTGCGCTACACCATGCCTTTGGGTGAGATTATCTTTGACTTCTTCGACATGCTGAAGTCCCGCACCAAGGGCTACGCTTCCCTCAACTACGAGGAGGCTGGCGAGCAGCTAGCGGACCTGGTCAAGGTGGATATCCTCCTTAACGGTGACCCGGTGGATGCCTTCTCCGCTATCGTGCACCGCGATTCCGCGCAGTGGTACGGCAACAAGATGACGAAGAAGCTCAAGGAGCTCATCCCACGCCAGCAGTTCGAGGTGCCCGTCCAGGCGGCCATCGGATCGAAGATCATCGCGCGTGAAAACATCCGCGCGATGCGCAAGGACGTGTTGGCCAAGTGCTACGGCGGCGATATCTCCCGTAAGCGCAAGCTGCTGGAGAAGCAGAAGGCCGGTAAGAAGCGCATGAAGTCCATCGGCTCCGTGTCCGTGCCGCAGGAGGCTTTCGTGGCGGCGCTGTCCACAGACGCCGAGTAAGGCAGCCAGTGCTCACAACCACTGGTGGGGCCACGGCCGGCACCGTCGGCTCAAATCCCCCGCGCCGGCTGCCATTACCGGGCAGGTTCAGATCCTGCACCGGCTGGAGATTACGAGATGCCGCGTGATCTACGGCTGTGGATGAAAGCTACTCGGCATTAAATGAGTAGCTGCCGGTGAGCTGGTTGTGGATTGTCACCGAGTAGTCCTGGCCGTTGGCGTTGGCACCGTCTACAAGCATGGCGAGCTCTTGGGCGTTGTAATGGCGACTTAAACCCACGTACAGAATGAGCAAGAGGACACTGCCTGCGACTGCAATAGCAGTGGTAATCTTCCATGCGCTTACTGGGTTGGTCACGAATAGCCCTTTCATGCGTAAGAGTTGTTGCGCTTCCTTCAGCTGCTAACACGTTAACAAGCTCCCCGCATTCGTGACAGTGCACGTGGTCCCTTAAAGGGAAGCGGGGACACCCGCACTACTGGGACAGTGGGGCGCAATCAGGGAGTGCTGATTTCCTGTGTACCTTGTTGTGGTTGGCGGGCTTCGCTCTTTAAGGGCTTAAGGATCCTGCCGTGGCTGCCCCTGCTGTATCTGGCGGCGAGTGAAGCGTGGTTAAGGATCGCCGATATCCCCGCCAACCATCTTTCGATTGACGGGTGCTTGGTGTTGTTGCAGGATACCGGCGCTTTTTGTGTTTGGCGGCTGGGTGTTAGTTGCTGTCGGGTGGCGGGTCTGGTGGCTGTCCTGTTTGTTGCTCGGAGTTGAGTCTGGCGACTGCTTCTTGGTATCCCGGCATTGCGGTAATTGGTGTTCCCCAGGGCGGGATGAACGCCACGCCGGTGTTGAGGCGGTACATGTAGCCGCGCCCAGTAGGCTTTAAAGGGTCATCGTCGTTAATACCGTTGTGGTAGGCGCACAGGAAGGTCAAGTTCTTGATGTTGGTAAAGCCACCAGCCTGCCAAGGGATGAGATGGTGCACTTGGCAGTAATCAGCTGGCTTATTACACCCAGGCCTAGAACAGGTGTGGAATTCAGCGTGCAGGGTAAGGCGTTGATTGAAGTTTGCCCCGCGCTCTAAGCGCCAGGTGTTAATGGGCCCTTCAATAGGGTGCACGATGGTGGCATACCCGATTTCGGCAAACTTGTGGGTTAAGAATTCTGCCCCTGTCATGCGCGCACCGTTGGTGAGGTTGAGCTCGATCTCGTCGCCGTCACCGTTGATGATCTGGTCCAACTCATTCAGGGTGACGATGACTTGGGTGCGCACGGAAGGCTTGGTGCCGGTGGCTTGGTTGAAGAAGACGTCGTTGGCGGCTTTGAGTAGGTCGGTGTTGTTGGTGGATTCTAGGACTGCGCGCATGTTGGCGATCGTGGTGGCATCGTCAGTAATGGAGAGGGTGTTAGGCCCTTGCTCTCGGTAGGTGATGCGCACACCTGGTTTGGCGGTTCTTTTACGCTTGAGTTCTTTAAGCCGTGCGGTGGCAACGGCTCGGATGCGGTGTGCGGGAGTAGCGGCAAGTTTGGCTCGGAGGTTCCACGCATCCAAGGACTTCTTTACTTTTGAAACGTAGGTTTCAATCAGTGTGAGGGTGCTCAGGCTGTGGCGTTGTTTAAGGGCGGCTGCACGTGCCTTCTTTTGCTTGCCCGTATAGCGGGTGGGGCCGAAGTACACCTGGTGTAGCTGTGACAGCTCGGCAGCATCGGCTGGGTCGGCGCCGAGCGCGCGGAGCTTTTCGGGTGTGCCAGGTATATGCTCCACCAGCGCAATCCCCGAGTTGCGGAGGCGGAGGTAGGTTTCGATATCCCCCATGGACACAGAGACTAAAACAGCACCCGCAACCCCGCAACCGGAGGAACAAAATTCCTACTTAGAAGGGGTGCGCCACGGGTGACGGGGGACAGGTCGGGATAAGCGCCAATCACGGGCTCGGGAAACGCGCGAGAGTAAGCCGACGCGGAAGCGAAGCGGGTGGGGCGTCGCTAGTACAGCGCTGGTTTAATCGCATCCCACGCCGGCTGCAATTGCTTGCCAAACATCACCCAGTCGTGGGTGCCGTCGGTGAGATAGTCGGTGGTGTGGGGGATTGAGGCGTTGTCAAGCGCGGCGGAAAACTCCTCCGTACAGCGACGCGAGCCGGCCTCCAAAAGGGTGCCGCCGATGCGGTCGTTGACGGTTTTCCCGGGGTAGGCCGCCAGTTCCTCGTCGGTCCACGCGCCCGAGGCCGCAGCGAGGTAGACCGCCGTGCCGCGCAGCCCCTCCGGGTGGGACATGACGTCATTGCGCAGCCAATCCTCCGAACCGCGCGGGCCCCACATGTTCGTCGGGTCGCCACCCTTGGTGCGCACCGTCAAGTCCACCGTGCCTTGGCCCACCTTGCTGGTGGTGGAATAGCAGCCGGAAATACCCGCCACGCCATTAAAGAAACCCGGGTTGTTGTTCGCCATCATTACCGCGCCCGACGCTCCCATGGACAACCCAATGAGTCCGCGCTTGCCGTTGTGGTTGAGCTCCGCCTCCACCAGCGGCGCGAGTTCGGTGGTCACAAAAGTTTCCCACTTGTGGCGCCCCAACTTCGGGTCATCCTCTCTCCAATCGGTCCACATGGATCCGGCTCCCTGCGAGGGGATGACGATGCTCGCATCCGTATCCCCAAACACGCGCCGTACATGGCCTTTGGTGATCCAGTTCGAGGTCTCCGGGGAATCTACGCCCTCGAGAAAGTACACAACGGGACCGCCGTTGCCCACGACGACGTCGACAGGAATGTCACGACCCATCGACGGCGAGGAGACGATCCACTTCTCACGGCCGGGTTCGTCGGTAGCACGCCGCTCTATGAGGGAAACCTCGTCGATTTCCCTAATCGGGTACGGGTACTCTTCTTGCTCCGTAGACCATGCGTCGGTAAGCAGATGGGAGGAGGTGCCCAAGCCATCGATGACGTTGAACATGGTGTCCACGGCCCACTGCGATGAGGCCTCGTCGCGGCTCGACAATTGGTAGGAGGAGCCGGGCGTGAACATCAGGGAGCTGGCCACCAGCGCGGAGAAGAGCTTCATAACCGGCTACCTTAATACAGATTCCGGTATGCTCGGCGCACATGCTCGGAAAGGATGACACCATGAAGATGGCACCGCGCCACCGTCAGCAATTGCCACCGCTTCCGATGGTTTCGGCCAAGCTGGGGGAGCGGTTGGCCAGCCAAGTGTTCGTGGAGGAAGGCCGGGAGCTGCTTCCGGAGTTGCAGGAGTTCCGTCGCGATATGCACCAGAACCCGGAGGTCGGGCTGCACCTGCCGCGCACGCAGGAGAAGGTGCTCGAAGCTCTTAAAGGGCTACCGCTGGAGATCCAGCTCGGGCGCGACTTGAGCTCCGTTGTCGCGGTGCTGCGCGGCGGCAAGCGCGGAGAGCGTCCCGTCTCGGTGCTGCTGCGCGCGGACATGGACGCCCTTCCGGTGCGTGAGCAAACTGGCAGCCCGTTTGCTTCGACGAATAGCAACATGCATGCGTGTGGCCACGACCTGCACACGGCGGGGCTTATCGGTGCGGTAAAGATGCTGTGCCGTCACCGCGAGGAGCTGTTGGGCGATGTCATCTTCATGTTCCAGCCGGGCGAGGAAGGCCCGGGTGGTGCGCAGCCGATGATTGATGAGGGCGTGCTCGACGCTGCTGGCCGCCGCCCCATTGCTGCCTACGGCCTGCACGTCGGCCCGCAGGATCGGGGTACTTTTCACCACATCGCGGGCCCGATGATGGCCTCGTCCTCGAACCTGGGGATCACCGTCTACGGCAAGGGCGGACATGGCTCGCGCCCACATGATGCCATTGACCCGGTTGCGGCCCTTGCGGAGATCCAGGTGGCGCTGCAGGTGGCGCTGACCCGGCGCTTCGACGCGAACTCGCCGATTGTTATCACGGTGACCAACCTGCGCGCGGGCGACGGGGCGGTCAACGTCATCCCGGACAAGGCGGAGCTGGGCGCGACGGTGCGCGTGCTTCGCGACGAACACATCGACGCCGTCCGCCAGATGATCATCGAGGTCTCAAGCTCCGTGGCGGCCTCGCACCGTTGTACCGCGAAGGTGGACTTTGAGGTCCTGTACTCAGCCACCAAGACCTCACCGCGCGAGGACCAGTTCGCGGCGTCGTTGTGGGCGGGGATGTTCGGTGCGGAAAACGTGCTGACCATGGACACGCCGATGATGGCCTCGGAAGACTTCGGCGCAGTGTTATCCCAGGTTCCGGGCACCTTCATGTGGTTCGGTACGGGGGATCCGCACACCCCGGAGCACATGCGCGAGTGGAACCACTCGCCGCTGGTGCGCTTTGATGATTCGGTTCTGGGAGACCAAGCCGCGGCCCTAGCGGCGGTGGCTTTTGAGCGCCTCGCCGCCGAGGACGCCCACCCCTCGCCGGCCACGAAGGCTATGCGTGCGCCGGTGCAGGGGACAGGGGCAGATGCGCAGCCGCGTTCTTCCGCAGCGCAATAACGCCCCAGATGGTGGCTACCCACACGGCTAGCACGACGACCATGCCGGCGAGCACGGGCCAGACGGCGTCGTCGAACGCGGTGCTTAGCGACGGGAAGAGGTTGTTCGTCACGTGCACCGCGATGGCGGCAATGAGCCAGCGCACAGGCTGTTTCTGGGATAGGCCATAGGCGCTAAGCCCGGTGAATAGCGAGTGGGAGAGCGGGTTGGATACCAATCGGATAACCACCGCCGAGATCGCGCCGGCGGTATCCGAATCGAGGTTATCCACCGTCATGCGCGCGAAGGCGGTGGCGTCCTCACCCACAGTGAAACCGATACCCACGGCCACGCCCACGAAGACGTAGTCGAGCCAACTGCGGGGCCGGATGACGAAGGTGCAGATAAGCAGCACGCCGAGGAACTTCAGCACTTCCTCGATGAGCGGCGCATACCCCGCAGCGCCCAGCCAGTCCAGGCCCGCGCGGGCGAGGAGGTGGGTCATGTTCGTGTTGAGTTCCACCGCGAGCCCGGAAACCGCGAACCCCCACACCACGCCGTGCGCAATTCCCGGCCGGCGGCGCAGGAAGAACAGCGCGAGGGGGACGAGTACGGCGGCGAAGACCACGGCGGCCAGAGCACTTGCGGGCAGGAAGGGCTCGCCCGCGTAGTGGAAGGCGGTGACGGCCAGCGCGCCGAGGGTCAGCAGGTAGTACAGGTACTTCATGCGTCCTCCGGCTGCACGCGGTCGGCGAAGTCACGTGCCTTCGGTCCGTAGATGTGGAGGAAGGAGATGGTGTTGTTGTGCCGCTGAGACAGCGTGATGCCGTCGCCGTCCTCGACGCGGTAGAGCTCTGGCGCCTGGGTGGTGATGGGGGCGTCGGTGAGCGCGCGCGTCCCGATGAAGGAACGGTGCTGCCGCGGCAGGTAGGTCTCGACCTCGTGGGAGGAGCTGCCTTCCTCAGAAATGATGGTCGCACCACCGCAGTTCCAGGTCTGCGAGGAGGCGTACGGATCCTCCGGGCATTCAAGCCCCGGGATACCGCGTACGGGCGTGGTGTCGGGAGTGGGGTCGGGGAGGAGGGCGTCGGCAAGCGGTACTGCGGCGAGGACGCCGATGCAGGAATAAATCAGTGTGTTTCTCATGCTTTTGACCCTAAGAGCTGCGATTTTGCGCCGGTATCCTCCGCAGGGAGGATTTTGCGGAGTTTGACAATGCTGACAATCATGGCCACCCACAGGCCGATGAAGATGAGGAAGGTGGGGAAGATGGGCCAGAAGGCGTCGTCAAACGCGGTAGAGATAGACGGGCCGAAATTGGCCGTGAAGTGCACCGCCATGGCGATGAGCAACCAACGCACCGGTTGCCGGCGGGAGAGCCCGTAAGCCGCGATTGCGGTGAAGAAGGAATGCATGAGCGGATTCGCGATGAAGCGGACAAGCACCGCCAGCAGCGTTCCCCTGATATCAGAATCGAGGTTCTCCAGTGTCATGTTGGCGTAGTAGATGGCGTTCTCGGTCACGCTAAAGCCCATGCCTACAGCCACACCGACGAAGACGTAATCCGCCCAGTGGCGGGGCCGGATGACGCAGGTGCAGATGAAGACGACGCCGAGGAATTTAAGGACTTCCTCGTTAAGCGGGGCGATTCCAGCGATGACCAGCCAGTCCGGGACCGTACGGATGAGGAGGTGGTACATGTTCTCGTTGAGCTGGCCGGCGACAGTGGAGACCGCAATACCCCACACCACCCCGTGCGCAATACCCGGGTGCTTGCGCAGAACCAGCAGCGTGAGACCGATTGCGACGGCCGCGTACAACACTGCGGCGAGCGCGCTCGTGGGCACGAAAGCGCCGTGGGAGAAATCATAAGCGACGTACACCAGCCCGGCGGCGGTGAGCAGTTCGTACAAAGTTTGTGTTCTTCTCATGCGCTTTAGGTTATGAACCAGGCTTGGGGTGCCGGTATCCTCCGCAGGGAGGATTTTCCGGAACGCAGGGAGAACTATCGTGGCAACCATGACGAGAAAGACGCGGCCACTGTGGATAACGGTGTTGCTCATTTTCCTCTGCGTGGTGGCGGATTTGGCGGCATGGATCCCCCATATCGAAAACTTCGAGGGGACGGATCAGGAAGCCCTTGTTTTGGGCTTGATGGGTCTATGTAGCTTCGCCACGTGGATTCTGCTGCCCTTCGCCCTGCACCACTCACGGCGGGAGCGCAACATCCACGAGGAGTACCCCGGCCATCCGGTGGCGCTGATTGCGGCTCTGCTCGTCCTGGTACTAGGCGGGTTTCGCCCACTGTCGCTGTCAGTGCTGGTGGTGTTGATTTCAATCATCTCGCGCGGCCGATTGCGGTGGTCCCTGGCGGGGACGGCGGTCTTCGTGGCCTCGTGTGTGACCGTTATCTCTGTGCCTTACATTCGGATGAACATCTTCGATCCCTTTGGTTACGTGTTCTATGGAAGCCTCTTTCTTATCGTTGCCTGGATTACGGGCTCGGTGCGCGCGCAGCGCCGCCAGCGCGAGGTCACGCTGGTGAGCCTGGCTGAGCTCAACGAGGACCAGCTGCGCTCGCGCGAGGAGCGCGCACGCCTGGAGGAACGCAACCGCATTGCCCGCGATATCCACGATTCCCTCTCGCACCGCCTCAGCCTTATTTCCGTGTACGCGGGCGGCTTGAGCTACCGCAAGGACGCCGACCCAGAGCGCATCGCCGAGGCAGCAGACACCATCCAATCGGAGGCGAAGGCCGCCGTGGAGGACCTGCGCGGGGTCATCAAGGCGCTGCGCGTGGATGACCGGGTGGATCCGCGCGCGAGCATCGAGGAGCACATCGAGCGGGCCCGCGCGGCGGGGACGAAGGTGCGCTACGTCAAGGGAGACGTCGATAAGCTGAGCACGCTTGCTGCCCACACGCTGGGCCGCGCCGTGCAGGAGGGGCTGACCAACGCGCGCAAGTATGCGCCGGGGAAGAAGGTGACGCTCGCCGTGGAGAACGAGGAGGATAAGGTGCGGGTGACCATGCAGAACAAGAAAGTAGCGGAGCAGCCAGAGTCCGGTGGCGGCAACGGCCTGCTAGGTCTGGAGGAACGCGCCCGGCTGGCCGGAGGTACCTTCACAGTGCTTGACGACGCCTCCACTTTCACCTGGGTCCTCGAACTACCGGAGGAGGCAAGCGCGTAATGATTTCAGTGGTGTTGGTCGATGATGAGCAGGCGCTGCGCCGCGGCATTCGTTTCATCCTGGAGGGAGCACCAGACATCGAGGTGGTGGCCGAGGCCAGCAATGGGCGCGACGGCGTGGCCCGCGTGTTGGACCTGCAGCCGGACGTGGTCCTCATGGATATCCGCATGCCGGTCATGGACGGCATCGAGGCGGCTGGGCAGCTGCGCGCGAGCGCGCCGGATATCCCGGTGGTCATGCTCACCGCTTTTGATACGGATGAGTTCATCGTGGATGCGCTGCACGCCGGCGCGATGGGTTTTCTGCTCAAGACCATCGAGCCGGAGGGCCTGGTCTCTGCGGTGCGCGCCGCGGCTACCGGGCAGCAGCTATTGAGCCCGAAGGCGCTGAAGAATTTGCTGGCGCTCAAGCGCCCCGAGCCCTCGCCCGCAGAACCAGAGGCGCTTGAGGCCCACCCGCTGGAGGGCTTAAGCCAGCGCGAGAACGAGGTGGCGGAGTTAGTGGCCCAGGGCCTGGACAACCAGGAGATCGCGGGGCAGCTCTATGTGTCAGTTACGACGGTGAAAACCCACATCAAGCACATCCTGGACAAGCTGGGCGGCACCAACCGCGTACACATCGCGATTGCGGTGTTGGAATCGCGCTAGCGCCGGCGGATAAACGCGGAGGCGAGGCCGAGCAGCGCGATGACGATCACGATGATGGACGCCGCCGGCCAGTACTGGGGGTAGTACTTCAGCGCGTAGCCGAAGACCTGGCTGTCGTTGAACTGTTGGGCCAGTGCGATGGGCATCCACCACAGCTTGGTCAGCGTCAGGATCGCGCCCAAGAGCCCGGCGATGATGCGGCCCGGCCTGCGCAGGAAGAAGCTGGCCGCCACGAGGAGAACACCAACAATCGTGAGTGCGAATAGCAGAGGCGTATCCACGGCGAGCGGCGAGCCATTGATGAGGAACTCGTGGTCCACTTCGTGCTGTTCGATAAGCGTGTAGCCGTCGAGGACGACATCGTCGGGGATGCCCACTTAGGTCTCCTTCTGTTCAGAGTTCGGGTCGTAGCCATCGGCCCAGGTATCGGTGTCGAAGTCGTAGTCTACATTCTCGCCCTTTTCATCGGTGCGCTGGTACCAGTCCGTGTAACGGTGCGCTGAGGAATCGAAGTCGGAGCCGGCACCGCGGCCTTCGTCGGCGTGCTCGACGGTGAGCTCGAAGTCATCGCCGTGCTCCTCGATGCCGCGCACGACGGCATTTTCCACTGCGGCGCGCGCGTAGGCGCGGCGGATGAACATCGGGTCGGAGCGCAGGTCCTTGATGAAGGCCACCATCATGACGAGCAGCACGATGCAGAAAGGCAGCGCCGAGAGGATGGTGAGGTTCTGCAGGCCGGTGAGCACGTCCTCGCCGCCGGTCAGCAGCATGACGACTGCAATGCCCATCATGCACAGGCCCCAGAAGATGACGATGAATTTGTTGGGGGCGGGGTCGCCCTTGGAGGACATGGTTCCCATGATGACCGACGCCGAATCGGCCGAGGTGATGAAGAAGACCGCTAGGACCACGATCAGGATGAAGGGCGTGATGCTGCTCAGCGGCAGATTATCGAACATGGCGAAGAGCACCTGCTCGCCGGAGGCGGAGCCGTCAAAGTTGGGCAGCTCCTCGCGTTGGAAGGTGATAGCGGTGCCGCCGAAGATGGTGAAGGCCAGGATGAGGATGAGGGACGGGGCGAAGACGGTCACTGCCGTGAACTCGCGTAGCGTGCGGCCGCGGGAGATACGGGCCACAAACATGCCGACGAACGGCGTCCAGGCAATCCACCACGCCCAGTAGAATGCAGTCCAGTAGGACTGGAACTCGACGGTCTCATCGCCCCAGGACAGGCCCTTGGCCATCATCGGCAAGAGTTGGTCGATGTAGGTGACGATGCCTGACGGTATGAGATTGAGCAGGAGCAAGGTCGGGCCGGCAAGGAACACGAAGAAGACGAGGGCCAGCGTCAGCGTGATATTGAAATTGGACAGGTAGCGCACGCCGCGGGAGACACCCGAGACCGCCGAGATGATGAAACCGCAGCCCAGGACCGCAATGATCACGATGAGCACGGAGTTGGTCAGCGGGCCGGCACCACGGATGATGGAGACGCCTTGGCCGATCTGGATGGCGGAAAGACCCAGTGTGGCGGCGGTGCCGAAGAGCGTGGCGACGAGGGCGAGGACGTCGATAAGCTTGCCCAGCGGGCCGTCGGTATCACGGGAGCCGAACAGCGGCTTGAAAATCGAGGACACCAGAGGGACGCGTCCGCGGCGGTAGGAGGAATAGGCGATGGCGCCGCCGACGAGGGCATAGGCTGCCCAGGGCGAGATTCCCCAGTGGTAGTGCGCCTGGGCCATGGCCTGGTGCAGGGCCTCGACGCTGTTGCCGTCGACGGTGTGCGGCGGCGGGGTGAGATAGTGCGACAGCGGCTCTGACGGGCCGTAGAAGAAGATGCCGACGCCGATGCCGGCGCCAAACATCATGGCGACCCAGCTAAACCAGCCGAACTCAGGCTCTTCGTCATCGGTCCCGAGCTTGATGCGGCCTAGGCGGGAGCAGCCGATGTAGAGCATGGTGGCTACGGCCATCATCATGGTGATGTTGAGCAGCCACCCGGCGTTCGTGATGGCCCAGGAAAAGGCGGAGGAGGATGCGGCCGAGACGGATTCTGGCGAGCTAATGCCCCACACGATGAAGGCTACGACGAAGGTAGCGGTGCTGAAAAAGGTGATTTTGTCGAGGGCGAAAGCGTTGCGTTGGTCCTCCACGCCGATGCCAGGGACCAAGCCCGGGTGCATGTCGTGGGGATAGATGCCTACTGGGGGACCGGTGGCTTGTCGAGAGTTCATGGTGACCATTATCGCAGGTGCGCGAAATGACAGTGTTGTGAGCTAGGATGAAGACACTTATTTCTGCGTCGATTGGAATGCCATGTCGCTGCCTAATTTTGATGAGAATGTCCGTGAGCTGGAGGAAGCCTTCGCTCTCTTCGAACTCGTGGAGGAACACGTACTCGATCCGAACCTGTTGCTGTCGGTGAAATGATTCGCCTTTTCAGCGCCCTCTTTCCCTCCGCAGAGGCCCGTGAGCACCTGGTGCGGGCCGTGCGCCCGCTCAAGGACAACGGGCTGCGGTGGACGGACCCGGATAACTGGCACATCACCCTCGACTTTTTCGGGGAACAGCCCAATGACGCAGTGGAGGTCCGCGAGGCGCTGCGCGGCATCGAAGCGGGGCCGCTCACGCTGAGCCTGAGCGGGGCTGGCTCTTTTGAGAAACAGGTGCTGTGGGCAGGCGTCAAAGGGCAGGTCAAACACCTCATGCTTGAGCCATCGCGCCCACACCTCACGCTGGCCCGGGCAGGGAGGCGGACGCGGGATCCGTGGCTCATCCCGGATGCGGTGCACGCGCTGAGCGTCTACCGCGGACCCGAGTTCGAGGTCACGGAAATCAGCCTCGTCCAATCTTTCTTGGGAGAGGGGCGCGGCGGTGGGCCCCGCTATGAGGTCATTGACGCATTTCCGCTGCGGTGATCTTTTCAATCAGCGTATCCAGTTCCGCGCGGTTGGGCTGCGTGAGCGGGTTGACCACGCAGAAGTCGAGGAGGAAGTAGCCGGCGGTTTGCAGGGCCGTGTGGCGCTCCCAGAACTGGCTGATATCGGAATGATTGGTCGCCAGCGACTGGATGCTGCGGCGTTCCGAGAGCAGCTCGTAGTGCAGGTCGCGGCGCTGTGCGAGTGCCTCTTCCGGGGTCTTAATCAACAGCGCGCCCAGCAGGGCGGCCATCGCCTCGAAGCAGCGCGTTTGCAGGCGGTAGTGGTTGATCAGCTGGGCTCGCGGCTTCCACAGCCACAAGAAGAGCATCGCCACGACCACGGAGAGCCCAATCTCCGCCATGCGCGAGCCGATGGTGTGGGCCATGTGCTCCGAGGAGTTGCCCATGAGCAAAGCAAGAGGCGTGGAAAAGATCACGCACAAGGCGTAGTTCTTCACCACCAGAATCTCCGCGCAGAACTGGCAGAAGGCCAGCGCGAGCACCAGCCCCCAGCCGTGCGGGCTGAAAGAGGCAATGAGCGCAAAGACGCACACGCCCAAGACCGAGCCCAGCATGCGCTGGATGCCGCGAATCGTTCCCGGCACTCGGTCTGGCCCCCACTGCAACACCAAAAGCACCGAGACCGCGCCCCAGTCCGGGCGGTTAAGCCCCAGCGCCATGCCAATGAACGCGGTGGCCAGGCCACCGAGGGCAATCTTCTCCGCGGTTACCACCGCGTGGGAATTGCCCACCGCGGCGCGGTAGAAGCGGTAGCGCATCGTCGGTTTGGTGTGCGGGATGGTGGTGCGGTCCGGGTCAACGTAGGTGGGGGAATCGGAGAGCTCATCCGAGTTGCCGCCGACCTGCTTGTGGTGCGCCACGATGCGTTGCTGCGCGGCCAGCGCGCGGTGTACTAGCTCCGCCTGGGCGGGGTGGCGGATGCGGCCGCCGCGGATGACGCCGGCGTCGGCAAGCGCTTGCCAGGCGGTGGAAATGGCGGACTGCGCCTGGTGGTGGCGAGCCAGGAAATCGCTATCTGAGTTCACGAAGGCGTCGGCGGCCTTCTCCAACGCGGCCACCGCGCGGGTCTCCGGGCCGTGCGGATCCCGGAAACGCGGCAGCATGCCCAGCACATAGCCCGCCGCCACGCCGGCCAGGCTCCATGCGGCCACCTCCCAGGGCGAGACCCCGCGCAGCATCGTGGAGCCGCCGGCCACCATCACGATGAAGAAGGAACCCGGCGGCGGCAGCCGCAGCGCATTCTGCACGAACGCGCCGGTCGTCGCCAGCACCACCGTAAACACCGCGGACAGCGCCAGCCCATGCACGCCGACGAGGGAACCAGCCGTGGCCGCCAGCGTGAGCAGCCCGCCAGCGGTGAGGATCACGCGGCGTCGCGTGCGGTAGGGGTGCCCCTCGCCATAAATGACGGAGAACGCGCCCGCCGAAATGAGCAGTACCGCATCCGGGTGGCCCGTCGCTACAGCGATCCCGCCGGGGATAATGATCGCCAACGCCGCGCGCAGGGCACCGGGCCAGCGGCGCGCGGAGGTGTTAAAGGCGGTAAAGAGCTGAAGGGCGTTAGGACGTTGTGGCAGAGGATGTTCCATATCGGGAGAACACCTTACTCGCTTCGCCGCGCTCGACCAGCCGGCCGTCC
This sequence comes from Corynebacterium sp. c25Ua_47, assembly GCF_039907205.1. Lineage (NCBI taxonomy): Bacteria > Bacillati > Actinomycetota > Actinomycetes > Mycobacteriales > Corynebacteriaceae > Corynebacterium > Corynebacterium sp. c25Ua_47. The sequence continues at coordinate 75,310 of NZ_JASBOH010000012.1, forward strand.
TGCAAGACCGCCACCGTGGGGCACAAGTGGCGCACGACGTCAATGTCGTGGGAGACAAAAACCAGCGTCATGTCCTTCGTCACGCGCTGCAGCAACTCGAGGACCTGGGCTCGCGAGGTGGCGTCCAGTGCCGAGACGGCCTCATCCGCCAGCAGGATCTCCGGCTTGCCCACCACGGCGCGCGCCAGCGAAATACGTTGGCGCTGCCCGCCGGAGAAGTCCCGGGGATAGCGCTCGAAGCCATCGATGCCGACCTCACGCAGCACGGCCTCGGCCTCTTCGCGCGTCCCGCCGCCCTCGGCCACGATCTTCCAGATGGGCATGCGCGGGTTGAGCGAGCCCTTGGGGTCCTGGAAGACCATGTGCACCCGCTTCTTCACCGCCACCGTCCCCGAGGTCGGCTGCGCCAGCCCCGTGAGAAGCTTGAGCAGCGTGGATTTGCCGGAACCGGAACCGCCGACGATGCCGAGGCGTTCGCCCTCGCGGACGGTGAGGGAGACGTCGTCAAGCGCGGTGACCCCGCGGTAGGCCTTGGTCACGTTCTTAAGCTCGATGACGGGCTCGCCCAGGGTGGGCATGGGCGGCGGGGTGAGGTCGGGAGTGGTGAGCTCACCGATGCGCACGACGCGGTCGCACACGCGCTTGACGACGTCCCGGTCATGGCTAATAAACAACAGCGCCGTGTCTTCGCTGTCCGCGGCATCGACGATGGTGGAGAGGATCTCCTCCTGGGTGAAGGGGTCCAGGGCGGTGGTCGGCTCATCGCAGATGAGCAGCTTGGGGCGGCGGGCCATGGCCATCTCGATGAGCGCGCGCTGGCGCTGTCCGCCGGAGAGCTGGTGCGGGAAGCGGTTGAAGCCGGGCACCTTCATCAGCGGGTCGAGTGCGGTCATGGGTTCTTGGAAGACCATGGCCAGCGGGAGCTTGCGCAGGTCGCGGTCGCGCATGCCCAGCAGCTCCTGGCCGTTGAAGTTAATGGATCCGGTGGCCTGCAGGTGGTCGGGCAACAGCCCCATGATGGCCAGAGCCGTCAGGGACTTGCCGCTGCCGGAATCGCCGATGAGGCCGACGCGCTCGCCGGGTGCGATGGAAAAGGAGAGGGGGCCGACGGGGCCCACGCGCAGATCAGTGACGGTCAGCATGGCTTCCTAGAAGGTTGAATCCGAGGACGGTGCCGGCAATCGCCAGCCCGGGCCACAGCGCCTGGAGGGGGTGGGTGGCCAGGAGCGGTTGGGCGTCGTGCAGCATGCGACCCCACGAGGCGGTCGGCGGGGCAGTGCCCAGGCCGAGGTAGGAGAGGCCAGCCTCGGCGAGGACGGCCAACGCAAAGTAGACGGAGGCCTGGATGGCCACGATGCCGCCGAGGTTGGGTAGCACGTGGCGCCACGCGATGAGCGCCGGCGGCACGCGCGAGATGCGGGCGGCCGCGATATAGTCCTGCGTCATGATTTGCAGCGTGCCGGAGCGCGTGACCCGGATGAAGGAGGGGATACCGGCGATGCCGATGGCGATGGTCGCCGTGAGCGTGGACGAGCCCCACACCGCGCCGGCGACGATGGCCAGCAGGAGCGCCGGGAAGGCGAGCAGCAGGTCGGTGGCCGCCATGATGACGCTGCCGCCGCGCATCCCAGCAATGATGCCGAGTGGCACCCCGATGAGCGCTGCGATGGCCACCGCCACCACGCCCACCAGCACAGTGATCTGGGCGCCGGCGAGGATGCGGGAGAAGGTATCGCGCCCGAAGCGGTCGGTGCCCATGAGGTGCTCCAGGCTGGGGCCGGCCAGGCGGTCTGGGGAGATGAGGTTGGGGTCATAGGGCGTCCACACCAGGGAGACCAGGGCGAGCAGGATGGTCAGGCCCACCAGAATGTAGCCGGGTTTCATCGCGCCTCCTTGAGCCTTGGGTCGATGACCCGGTAGGCCAGGTCCGTGAGCAGGTTGACGGTTAGGGTGAAGGTCACGAAGACCATGATGAGGGTCTGGACGGTGGTGAGGTCGCGGGTGGAGACGGCGTCGAGAAGCAGAGAGCCCAAGCCGGGGATGACGAAGACGTTCTCGATGACCACCGCGCCCACCACCAGGGTGCTCAGCTGCACGCCGGTGACGGTGAGCACCGGCAGGGCGGCGTTGCGCAGGCCGTGGCGGATGAGCGCCCCGGTGCGGGATTCACCCAGGGAGCGGGCGGTGCGGATATAGTCCTTGTCCATTTCCTCGCGGAGGGTGGCGCGCACGTAGCGGGTGAGCATCGCTCCTTGCACCAGCGCCAGCGAGATGACGGGAAGCACGAGGTGGCTCAAACCCTCGCGAGGCAGCTGCCAGCCGTTGGCCGGCAGCCATCCCAGGTGCACGGAGAACACGGCAACCAGCAAAATACCGACGAGGAAGCTCGGTACCGCGATGCCCAGCTGCGTGGCGGCATTGAGCACGGGGAGGCGAAAGCGGGCGAGCAGGATGCCCATGGGGATAGCACCGACCAGGGCGAGGGCGATGGCCAGCCCGATGAGCAGCAGCGTGACCTGCGCGCGGTCAATCACCAGCGGGGTGATGTCCTGCTGCGAGGACAGGGAGATTCCGAAGTTGCCGGTCAACAGCCCTTTCATCCACTCCAGGTATTGCACGAGAAGCGGGCGGTCCAGGCCCATGGCGTGGGTCAGCTCCGCCACGGATTCATCGGTGGCGTTGACGCCCAAGGCCACGCGCGCCGGGTTGCCGGGCACGGCCCGCATGAGCAGGAAGATGATGATGGAGGCGGCCCACATGGTGCCGAGGAAGCGCAGTATTCTCATCGCACCTCTCGCAATTCAATGGCATCGGTGATTTGGTTCGGCTGCAGGCCAGTTAGGCCTTCGCGGTAGAGCACGATATTGGGCATGTTCATCAGCGTCAGGGCAGGCATGTCCTCCATGATCCGGGCCACGGCCCCTGTCATGTCATCCTGCTCCAACAGCGTGCGGGCCTGCGGCGAATCATAGCCGAGGTAATAGTCCGGGTTGCCAAAGATGGTGGGGATATCGCGCGGCTCGACGTGCGCGACGAGCGACATCTGATAGTCCTTGGCGCCCATGACTTGGCTCAGCCACACCGCGGGAAACTCCGCGGTTTCCAGACTGACCTCAAAGCCCATCTCTGTGAGCTGCGAGTAGAGGAACTCGGAGAGCGTTTGCGCATAGGGCAGGCTCGGCACGGTGAGCGTGAGCGGCGTGCCCACCGCCCCGGCCTCCTCCATCAGCGCGCGGGCGCGCGCCGGGTCGTAAGGGTAGTAGTCCTTCCCGCTAAACCAGGGATCAGTCGGCGGGACGGGTGCGCCGCCCGTGTCCTGCGCGCGGCCCTCCCAGAGGATCTCGTTGGCGGCGTGGCGGTCGATTCCATAAGCCACGGCGCGGCGCACGCGGGGATCGTCGAAAGGCGCTGCCTGGTTATTCATGGACAGCAGCACCTCGCCGTTCGTGGTGCCGACTGCGGTCTCGATGGAGTCACCTAGGGTGTCGAGCAGCTCGGGGTTTTGCACGCCCCACACTGCGTCGACCCCGCCGGAGCGCAGCGCGTTGACCGCAGTGAGGGAATCCGGGAAGTAGCGGATGGTGATGTCTTCTTCCGCTGGGGTGCCCCAGTAGTCGGGGCGGGCGCGCAGCGCGATGTACTCGTTGGGGGAGAAGCCCGCGACGGCAAAGGGGCCGGTGCCCACAGCGTCGGTGGGGGTGCGCATCGCGCCAATGGCGGTGCCCATGGACCATAGCCACCCGGCGGAGGGCCGCTTAAGGGTGACGAGCAGCGTGTGATCGTCGACAGCCGTGGCGGATTCCACCACGTCCATCTGGGCGCTAATGCCGTTCGTCCACTCCGTCTTCACCGCGTTGATGGACCACGCGGCGGTGTGCGCGGTGAAAGCCTCGCCGTTGGAGAAGGAGGCCTCACGCAGGTGGAAGGTATAGCGCGTGGGCTCGGCCTCCCAGGATTCGGCGAGCCCGGGGACAATCTCTCCCTCCGGGGAGATGCGCACCAGGGTCTCGTAGACGTTGCTCATGAGCGCTGCCGGGATGGCGGCGCCGCCGACGGTGGTGAAATCCAGGGAGGTCGCCGGCGTCGTGGTAGCCAGCGTCAGCGCGGAGGAATCCGAATCAACCACTGCCGTGGAGCCGGCAGAACACGCGCTTAACGACGCCCCCACGACCACCCCCAGCGCGCCTAGCCAAGTCTTCATCATCCTTCCGACAGCTTGACCTCGAGTGGGGACGTGGTGCCGCGCACGTTCGTCATGCCAAGCGTCATGCGGTCCCCGAGGTACAGGATTTCGGTGTACTCGACGGGATGCCCGGAGTGATCCGAGATGTCGAGGTGCAGGCGCCACAGCGGGGTGCCGGGGTCGATATTGAGGGAGCGCGCATCCTCCTCGCTGGCGTAGGCGAGGGAGAGCTCGCGGTTGACGCTGTCGAATTCCACGCCCTGCTTGCGAAGGTGATCGTGGATGGACTCATTGTCGGCATCGAAGTTAAGGATCTGGCCGCCCACGTCCAGTGGGAAGAACATGCGCTCGATGGCGATGGGCATGCCGTTGGCGCTGCGCACGCGGTGCACAAAGATGACGGGGGAGCCGGTGTCTACCCGCAGGAATTCAGCTTCCTGCTCGGAGGCGGGGCAGCGGCCCAGCCACAACGTGGACGCGCCGGGCTCGAAGCCGCGCTCGCGCAGCCAGTGCGTCACGGAATAAATCGAGTCGAAGGACTCCGAGGTAAAACGCCCGAGGACGACGGAGCGGCGGCCGCGGCCGGAGGAGATGAGGCCTTCCGAGCGCAGAGCCGCGACGGCTTGGCGCACCGGGCCGCGGGAAGAGGAGAATTGCTCGCAGAGCTCGGCCTCGCTGGGCAGGAAATCACCAGGGGAAAGCTTCTTGCTGCGAATGAGGGTGCGCAGATAATCAGCGATAATGCTGTGCTGCTGAGTACCGCGAAGGGCCACCGGGATCCTCCTCTATGTAAAACGCTGTGACGGGCAACGATGCGCGTACGCCTACAATTGCCACGCGCGCGCCAGGTTACTCATGTTACCCAACGCGGCCTTGTGGCTTGTGGATTGCAGGGAAATCATGAGTTCGTCCGCCTGAGCCAACTTCTGGAAGTCGGTGAGATACTCGCGCACGTGCTCGATATTGCCGACGGCGGAGTACTGCAGCATGCTGATGATCTGCTGGCCCTGTGGGGAGTCGATGATGCGGGCGACGTCGGCGTCGCTGAGCTGCTTGCCGCGGCTGACGAAGGCCTTCACGCGGCGGGAGCAGACCTTCTCGAATTCCTCTTCTGCGTCATCCCCCGCGGTGACGTTGACGCCGGCGATGACATAGGGTTCGGGGTGGGCTTCGGAAGGCTGGTAGTTCTCGCGGTAATACGCCGTGGCGGCTTCCAAGTGCTGCGGGGCGAAGTGCGAGGCGAAGGCATAAGGCAGCCCGAACTTGGCTGCCAGCGAGGCGCCGAAGAGCGAGGAGCCCAGGATGTAGATCGGCACGTTCGTGCCGTGGCCGGGGATAGCCTGCACACCGGGGACGAGAGATTTGCCGGAAAGGTAGCCTTGCAACTCCTTGACGTCCTCGGGGAAACGCTCGGCGGCGTTTCTATCGCGGCGCAGGGCGCGGCCCAAGGTCTTCATATCGGTGCCGGGTGCGCGGCCCAAGCCTAAGTCGATGCGGCCGGGGTAGAGCTCGGCGAGGGTTCCGAATTGTTCAGCGATAACATAGGGCGCGTGATTCGGCAGCATGATGCCACCAGCACCGAGGCGAATGCGCTCGGTCTTCGCGCCGATGTGGGCGATGAGCACCGCCGGGGAGGACGAGGAAATGGAGGGCATGTTGTGGTGCTCGGTGTACCACATGCGCTTAAAGCCCAAGGCCTCCGCCTGTTGCGCTAGTTCGACCGACCTAGCCATGGACTGAGAGGGGGTCTCCCCCTC
>NZ_JASBOH010000013.1:0-71100 GCF_039907205.1 Corynebacterium sp. c25Ua_47
GTCTGTCCCGGAAGGCAGATAGTCTGTGGTGCTTGGCTGTGAGTAAGGCTTCGGGTTGTGGCTCAGGATTCCGGCAGCTACTAACTGCTCCACGGGGCTATCTAGAGATGAAATGGGAACAACGCGAGCAATGGGCCGATTGCGGTCGGTGATGACCACGCTTTGACCTGTAGCGGCAACTTCGCGAACGATGTGGCCAGAACGCTGGTTGAGTTCGCGCAAAGAAATGTTGGTCATTGCTCCAACCGCCTTTCCTTATTGGCTGGTGACTGTAAAAAGTTAAATGTAGAACAGTAGAACAATGGTGATTTTAGTGGCAGAGCTTAGAGGGGACAAGGGGGGCGTCGTCAGTTGCGTGGCCGCGCTGCGGAACGGAATTGCGGCCTAGCTGGGTCTAACTGGGGAGATGTCCGTTCGGTGACTACACTGTCTAACCATGACTAACCCGAGCGATAACACCACCCACCGCTACACGCCGGAGCTCGCCGCGCAAATTGAAAGTGCCTGGCAGCAGTACTGGAAGGATAACGGCACCTTTAATGCGCCGAACCCAGTTGGGCCGCTCGCGGAGGAGGGTAAGGAACTTCCAGCGGAGAAGATGAACATCCAGGACATGTTCCCCTACCCTTCCGGCGCGGGCCTTCACGTGGGCCACCCACTGGGCTATATCGCTACGGATACCTACGCGCGTTATCAACGCATGCTGGGCAAGAACGTCTTGCACACGCTGGGCTATGACGCCTTTGGTCTGCCGGCAGAACAGTACGCCATCCAGACGGGTACGCACCCGCGCACCACGACGGAGGCGAATATCAAGAATATGCGCCGCCAGCTGGGTCTTCTCGGCCTGGGTCATGATCCACGCCGCTCGGTGGCCTCGACTGACCCGGAGTTTTATAAGTGGACGCAGTGGATCTTCCTGCAGATTTATAACTCCTGGTTCGATGAGGAGCAGCAGAAGGCGCGCCCGATTTCTGAGCTCATCAAGGAGCTTGAGGTGGGCAAGCGCACCACCAAGGACGGCCGCTACTACGCGGACCTGAGCAAGGAAGAGCAGCGCAAAGCACTCGACGAGTTCCGTCTGGTCTACCTGTCCAACTCCACCGTGAACTGGTGCCCGGGCCTGGGCACGGTGCTGGCCAATGAGGAGGTCACCGCAGAGGGCAAGTCTGAGCGCGGTAACTTCCCGGTTTTCCGCAAGAACTTGTCGCAGTGGATGATGCGCATTACTGCCTACTCCGACCGTCTTCTCGATGACCTGGAGCTTCTGGACTGGCCGGAGAAGGTCAAGTCCATGCAGCGCAACTGGATTGGCCGCTCCCGTGGTGCGGAGGTCAGCTTCCACGCCGAGGGCTACAACATCGACGTCTTCACCACCCGCCCGGATACTCTCTTCGGCGCGGAGTACGTGGTGCTGGCTCCGGAGCACGAGCTTGTCGACGCCCTCCTCTCCCCCATCCCCTACGAGGATGATGTGGATGAGCGCTGGACCTTCGGCCACGATGATCCGAAGGAGGCCGTAGAGGCCTACCGCGCCTCCATTGCCGCGAAGTCCGACCTGGAGCGCCAGGAGAACAAGGAAAAGACGGGTGTCTTCCTGGGTACCTATGCCACCAACCCGGTCAACGGCAAGCAGGTCCCGATCTTCATCGCGGACTACGTTCTGACCGGCTACGGCACCGGCGCCATCATGGCGGTCCCAGCGCACGATACCCGTGACTACGAGTTTGCTACCGTCTTTGGCCTGCCGATTGCTGAGGTAGTCGCTGGCGGCGACATCACCAAGGAGGCCTACACGGAGTCCGGCAAGGCCGTAAACTCCGCCAACGATTCCCTGGACATCAACGGCATGTCCAAGGATGAGGCCATCGCCGCCATCATCCCGTGGCTAGAGGAACAAGGAGTGGGCCACGAGAAGATCCAGTACAAGCTGCGTGATTGGCTGTTTGCCCGCCAGCGCTACTGGGGCGAGCCCTTCCCCATCGTCTATGACGAGGCCGGCCAGGCCTACCCGCTGCCGGAGTCGATGCTGCCTATCGAGCTGCCGGAGGTAGAAGACTACAAGCCGGTCTCCTTCGACCCGGATGATGCTGATTCCTCCCCGCAGCCGCCGCTGGCCAAGGCTCGCGAGTGGGTCGAGGTGGAGCTGGACCTGGGTCTTGGGGATGGCCCGCAGACCTACTACCGCGATACCAACGTCATGCCGCAGTGGGCAGGTTCTTCCTGGTATCAGCTGCGCTACATCGATCCGACGAATGACGAGATCTTCTGCGACTTGGAAAACGAGCGCTACTGGACGGGCCCGCGCCCAGAAGAGCACGGCGCTAACGACCCGGGTGGCGTTGACCTCTACGTCGGTGGCGTTGAACACGCCGTGCTGCACCTGCTCTACGCCCGCTTCTGGCACAAGGTCCTCTTCGATCTGGGCTACGTGAGCTCCAAGGAGCCCTACCGCCGCCTGTACAACCAGGGCTACATCCAGGCCTATGCGTATACCGATTCCCGCGGCGTCTACGTCCCGGCCGCGGAGGTAGTAGAACGCGATGGCGCGTTCTACTACGGGGATGAAAAGGTCAACCAGGAGTACGGCAAGATGGGCAAGTCCCTGAAGAACTCCGTGGCCCCGGATGATATTTGCCGCGACTATGGTGCCGATACCCTGCGTGTCTACGAGATGTCGATGGGCCCGCTGGATACCTCCCGCCCGTGGGCCACCAAGGACGTCGTCGGTGCGCAGCGTTTCCTGCAGCGCCTGTGGCGCCTAGCCGTCGACGAGAACTCTGGCGAGCTGTGCACGACGGACGCAGAGCTTTCCGAGGATGACTTGAAGCACCTCAACCGCACCATCGCCGGTGTGCGCGATGACTATGAGAACCTGCGCCTGAACACCGTGGTGGCCAAGCTCATTGAGTACGTGAACTACCTGACCAAGGCCTATCCGAAGGGCGCGCCGCGCGCGGCGGTGGAGCCTTTGGTCCAGCTGGTCTCCCCCGTTGCCCCGCACATCGCGGAGGAGCTGTGGAAGCGCTTCGGCCATGAGGAGACCATCACCTATGAGGCCTTCCCGGAGTTCGAAGAAAAGTACCTCGTCGACGACGAGATCGAGGTTCCGGTGCAGATCAACGGCAAGGTCAAGGCACGCGTGATGGTGCCTGCCGACGCTGACCAAGCCACCGTCGTGGGTATTGCCAAGGAAGATGAGCGCATCGCTGAGCTGACGGCGGGCAAGAACGTGGTCAAGGAGATTTACGTCCCGGGCCGCATGGTCAACCTCGTTGTGAAGTAACTCACCCCAAGAAAGCGCCGTTCCTGCGGTTACTCCGGCACCGCCTCTGAGGTTCCTCAGGAACGGCCTTAGGGGCACCTCATCCACGCTGTGTTCAATGCGCGCTCTAGGCGCTCCTTGATGCCATGGATGGTGGCCACGTTGCTGTCAAAGGCGTCGAAGGGGGAACTATAGTTGTCGTAAGGTGCTCTCAAAGAGCTCCGCGACAGTGACGATTCCGTTGTGGACTAACCCGCCGATGATCTGGTTCATGAAGGCCAGCTGCACCGAGTTCAGGCGTGCGCCGTCCATCATGTCCGCAAACGCGGAACGCGCCGCGGATTCGTCCAACCCGATGATGGTGCGGACTAAGCGGGGAAGGCCCACGCCGAGCTGTTCCTCCAGGGCGGAGGAGACCGCGACTAAATTCCCCAGCTCATCGGCTAAATCCATGACCGTGGCCTTGCGCGTGTCACGGTCCATGCCATTAGTAAAAGCTATCTTCTATTAAGTAGCCATATGTATTTTTCGGGGCGGCGCGACTTTTAGGGTTTAAGGCGCAAATGACGGTACGTCCAATTCTGCAGGTGGAATTCATACTCATTCCTTCTTTCAAAATTGCTGGTTGTATGCGGTTGGCGCTCCTTCTTTGAGTCCAAAACATGGACGTGCGCATTCCCTCGAGCGTGAATTTTCAAAAACCCTTGCCTGGTTCACCTCTCTTCGATATCCATTTCCCAGGAAGTTGTTTTTCTGAGGCTTGAGTGTCGTGAAAAACAACTCTGAAACAACTTTGCCAACAACTGTGTCTGGTTTAGCGCTCCCATCGGTTGGAAAAGGGCAGTTCAAAAGGGTTGTTGCTGGTTGTTTGTAGTTGTTTCGAGGTTGTTGTGAGTTGTTCGCGGTAGTTGTAGGCAGCGGCATGCGGCCTGGAGGGGGCTGAAGCAGGGCTAATCCAGCTCTTGGTTCAGCTCCTCGCGCACCTTGGTGATGATTTCTCCGAGGAAGCCCTGGCAGCCATCGGTGATGATGGGGAATGTGGAGTCATCCTCGATGACACCCAGCGTGAACAGCAGGTCGCGGGTGATGGCGTGCGTGTAGTCGTATTCTGGGTTGAACTCCCATTCACCGCGGAACAAATGGACTAGTTCGAAGGAGAGCTGAGGAATGCCCTCCGGTTCGGCGTAGGCATAAGGGATGTTGTGCATGATGACCTGCGTTGCCCAGAGCGGATCGTTCATGGCCTTGCGGCCATATTTGGTGAGCTTGATCTGCGTCGTTGTGGTCTTGAGCCAATCCAGGTCCGTGAGGAATCCGCGCAGGTTCAGCAGCGGCTGGTGGTAGTCCTCGCGCTTAACATCATCAAAATCATTGGGGCTGTTGAGGCCCTCTTTCAGGCGTGCCACGGCCGCCTGCTTCAGGTAGCCGGCCCCGGTGAGGCGCGGAAATTCTTCGATGACCTCGAGGTATTCGCGCACGCGTTGGCCTACGTGGGCGGCGATGGCGTCGTCAAGCGCCGGCAGCTCATAGTCGGGACGCAGCTCCGGGTAGGCCTCGTGGATTTCCGCGCGCCATTCCTCCAGCATCTCCGAGGACGGCACCGGGATGTCCTCGAAGGGAGTGGAGCGGAAAGGATCAAGGGGGAGATCCCCGGGCAGCGCGGGCTTGGTGCCGCCTTCCAGGTTGGCGGCCTCCGTGCCCATGGTGGCCAGGCGCTGTGCTACTGCCGGCGGGAAGAACGTGGTGAGGCGCTGATGGATTTGGTCCAGTGTGTAGTTGGGGAAGAGCGCGAAAATGCGCTCCATGCTGTCGGTAGGAACAGCCATGTAGGCCATGGTCGCTTGGACATCGAGGACCACCTTGAACATCGCCTCGGCACTGCCCAGCTCACTCATGAGATCGGGGCCTTCACCGGCGATGAGGGCTGGCAGACCCATGACGACGCGCGAGGTGTCCGCCACGCTGATGCTGATATTCCATGCGCCGTCCGAGGGGTGGTAGTGCGCTACTTCCCGGAATGTTTCGAAAAAGTCCTGGTCAATGATGGTGAGGACGTCGATTGGCGTGCCTTCTTCACCCACGAGGATTCCCGGGTGAGAGGGCTCAAGGCCGAGCGCGGCGTGGACGATGATCATCATCTCGCCCACGGTGAGTTCCGCGGGGGCGGCGACAAAGCGGGCCGTGGTGAAGAAAGGATTCTCCACGTCGATACGGACATTCCTAGCGAGGTTCATAGTGCCCGACAGTATTAGAAAACCGTGCTATTCGCGCGCCAAAGCTTCGCCCACGCGCTTGCCAGAATGGATGCACCCGCCCAGGAAGGTGCCTTCCAGCGCATTCTTGCCGTGCATGCCGCCACCGCCGAAACCAGAGGCCTCGCCGCAAGCATAGAGGCCGGGGAGTACCGTTCCATCGGGATTGAGGCACTGGCCGTCCAGGTTGGTCTCCAGGCCACCTAGCGTCTTGCGGGTGAGGAACTTCAAACGTACTGCGATGAGAGGGCCCTTGGTTTCGTCCAGGATGCGGTGTGGGGGAGCAACGCGAATGAGCTTATCGCCTAAGAATCCGCGGGCAACGCGGAGGTAGTTGACTTGGGCGTCTTTGCTGAAGGGATTATCCAGCTGGGAATCGCGATTTTCCAGGACTTTTCTAAGTTGGGTTACCTCAATGGTGGGGGAGCCCTCAGGCGCAATGCGGTTCATTCCGGCAACGAGATCCTCCAGGTCATCTTCTACGACCCAATCGATTCCGTTCTCCATGAAAGCTTTGACTGCCACGTGTGTGCCGGGGCCTAGCTTGCCGGCGAGCTTCTTGAACTCCTTGTCCGTCAAATCCGGGTTCTGCTCCGAGCCGGAGAAGATGAACTCCTTGTCCACGATGGCCTGGTTGAGCACGAACCAGGAGTAACCGTGCCCGGTCTGGCCAATGTGGGCCAAGGCCGCAAGGTTATCGGTGCCGGGGAAAAGGTTGGTGGGCAGGCGGTTGCCTTCGGCGTCGAGCCATAGTGCTGACGGTCCGGGGATAATACGGATGCCGTGGCCGGGCCAGATGGAATTCCAGTTGGTCATGCCCTCGGTGTAGGCCCACATGCGGTCCGTGTTGACCACCGAGGCGCCCGCCTGCTGGGCGATGTCTATGCCACGGCCGTCGACATGCGCGGGAACGCCCGTGACCAGTTCCTCCGGGCATTCGCCCCAGCGCTGCGTCGGCCACATGCGGCGGACCTTGTCCAGGTTGCCGCCGATGCCGCCGGTGGCGATGACGACAGCAGAGCCGCGCAGCTCGAAGTGCTTGACCACTTCTCTCGAGCTCGCCTCACCGCGTGGCTGGCTGGTGGGGGAGAGGACGCTGCCGCGCACGCCGACCACACGCGGGCTGCCAGCGTCGTCGTTTTCGACGACGAGCTCGTCCACGCGGTGGCGGAAATGGAATTCGACCTGGCCTTGTTCTTCTGCTTTAAGGAGCGGCTCGCGGAAGACGCGCACGACCTCCGGGCCCGTGCCCCAGGTGAGGTGGAAACGCGGGACGGAGTTGCCGTGGCCGGAGGCATCGCCCGAACCGCGCTCGGCCCAGCCGATGGTGGGTAGGACGTTGAGGCCTAGGCCTTTGAGGTACGTGCGTTTCTCATTAGCGGCAAAGCGTACGTATTCGCGGCCCCATTTCGCGCCCCAAAAATCGTGCCGGTCATCCTCGGTCACTGGGTCATAATCTGCGGAGTTGGCCCAGTCCCGCCAGGCCAACTCTTCGGAGTCCTTGACCCGCATCATGGATTGCTCGGGGGAGTCGACATAAAACAGCCCGCCAAGAGACCAGAAGGCCTGGCCCCCGAGATTATTGCGGTTTTCCTGTTCCAGGAAAATGACGTGCTTGCCGCCCTTGAGGGCCTCATAGCCGGCGACCATGCCGGCGAGGCCGCTGCCGACGATGATGATGGAATTCTCAGCCGAAGTAGTTTCTTTCATGACAGTAATGATAAAAGAAACTGGCCTCGATTGTGTGACTTGGCTCGCAGCTTCGGTTTTAAGCAGAGAGCGTGCGCTAGGCGTAGGTCGTGTTGACCTTCTCCACGAGGGTGAGGACGTCGTAGGTCGCTACGATCTCATCCTCCTGGTTGTAGAGCACGGCGTCCCAGCACACCTCACCGTAGTCATCGGTGACGCGCGGGGTGATGCGCTTAGCGGTCAGCTCCACGCGGATGGAATCGTCGTAGGTCACCGGCGTGATGAAGCGCAGGTTCTCCAGGCCGTAGTTAGCCAGGACCGGGCCCGGTGCCGGCTCCACGAAGAGGCCCGCAGCCCAGGAGACCAGCAGGTAACCGTGTGCGACGCGGCGCGGGAAGAAGGGATTGGCCGTTGCGGCTTCCTCGTCCGTGTGGGCGTAAAAGGTATCGCCGGTCTTCTCTGCGAACTCGAGGATCTCTTCGAGGGAGACGTGGCGCAGATCAGAGGCGAACTGGTCACCGATCTGCAGTGTTGCCAGGTCCTTGCGGAAGGGGTGGGTGCCCTGGCCACTGTCGACGTCCGCGCGGGTGACGCGCTGCACGGCGGCGCCGCGGTGCCACTGGCCGGTGATGGCGGTGAGGTGATCCGGGGTTCCCTGAACTGCGGTGCGCTGCATGTAATGCAGGATGCCGCGCACACCACCCAGCTCCTCGCCGCCACCGGCGCGGCCCGGCCCGCCGTGCACGAGGTGCGGAAGGGGAGAGCCGTGGCCGGTGGAGGTCTTCGCATCATCGCGGTCGAGGAAGTGCAGGCGGCCGTGGTGGGCGGCGATGCCGAGGGCATATTCGCGGGCGAGCTGGGGATCGTGCGTAATAACGGAGGCAACCAGCGAACCAGAACCCAGCGCGGCGAGTTCGACGGCTTCGGCGGGGGAGTCGTAGCCCAGGAAGGAGACGACGGGGCCGAAGGCCTCGGTGTCGTGGACCGCTGGGGCGCGGTTATCGGCAAAGCGCAGGATGGTGGGGTTGAAGAAGGCGCCGTCGAGCTTCTCGCCGCCGTAGACTACCTCGCCGCCGCCTGCCTTGAGCTTCTCGACGGCCTCCGCGACGTCCGCCTTCTGATCCGCGGAGACCAGCGGGCCCATGGTGGCGGAGGCATCACGCGGATCGCCCACGACGACCTTGTCGCGCAGGCGTGCGCTGAGGGCTTCGATGGTGGCGTCGACAAGCGCATGCGGGACGATGGCGCGGCGGATGGCTGTACACTTCTGGCCCGCCTTCGAGGTCATCTCGCCGAAGACCGCCTTGACGAAGGCATCGAATTCCGGGGAATCCGCGGTAACATCTGCGCCGAGGATGGCGGCATTGAGGGAGTCCGCCTCCGCGCTGAACTGGATGCCACCCTCGATGACGTTGCGGTGTGCGCGCAGGGTATTCGCGGTGTCGGCGGAGCCGGTGAAGGCCACGTGATCGCGGTAATCCAGGTGATCTAGCAGGTCGCGGGTGGAGCCGGAGATGAGCTGCAGGCTGCCCTCCGGAAGAATTCCGGAATCGATCATGAGGCGCACGCAGGCTGCGGTGATGTAGCCGGTGGGCGTAGCGGGCTTAACAATGGAAGGCACGCCCGCGATGAAAGCCGGGGCGAACTTTTCCAGCATGCCCCAGACGGGGAAGTTGAAGGCGTTGATCTGCACCGCGACGCCGGGGATGGAGGTGTAGATGTGGCGGCCGATGAAGGAACCGTCCTTGGAAAAGACCTCTGCCTCACCATCCGGCATGACGGTGGAATTGGGCATCTCGCGGCGGCCCTTCGAGGAGAAGGTGAACATGGTGGAAATGCCGCCGTCGATATCGACGAAATTATCGCGCTTATTAGCGCCGGCCTTGTTGGCCAGTTCGTAGAGCTCTTCGCGGTGGTCTTGGAGGTAGATCGCCAGCTCCTTGAGCTTGAGGGCGCGCTCGTGGAAGGTGAGCTTCTGCAGTCCTTCGCGCCCGGTATTGCGGGCGTAATCGATGGCGCCGGCGATGTCGAGGCCTTCGGCGCTAACCCTGGCGACAACGTCCCCGGTGGAGGCGTCGTGCACGTCCGCAACGCGCGAAGGGTTGTCCGGGGTGAGCCACTGGCCGGAGAGGTAGCTGGGGACGAGGGCTTCAGTCATAGCGAAAAGTTTGGCCTTTCCATTAGTTTCCGAACGGTTGGTCAGTAAATACAGGCTAGTATAGTCTGCGTCACATTTCTAGGATTAAGTAAGGAGTGCAGCATGGCCGCAGGGGTATGGAAGATTCAGTTGGGTGAGCTGGACAAGAAGATGGGCGTAGAAATCTTGGAAGAGTCGGCTGAGCGAGTGGTAGCCACCATGCCGGTTGAGGGAAATACCCAATCCTTTGGCCTGCTCCACGGCGGCGCCATGGCGTGCCTAGCTGAGGCCGTCGGCAGCTGGGCGGCGGTGATTCACGCCTCGACGCTGGGCAAGGTCGCTGTCGGCGTGGACATCAACGCGACGCACCACGCCTCCGGGCGCTCGGGTCAGGTCACGGCGACGGCCACCGCTATCAAGCTGGGTAAGACGCTGTGCTCCCACGAGATCGTCATTACAGATGACGAGGGGAGGAGACTGTGCACGGCGCGTATCACGAATGCGTTGATTTCCCCTAAAGCGGAAGGGAAGTAAGGGAGTCCGTAAATAAAGCGTAAAAATCGGGGTCAAGGGGTGTAAAGATGCCGCAAATAACCCGTAGGTCTAGGGGGGAGCGGGCCTAACGTCAATGCTCGGCAGGTGCTCACCAGCACCGGCGCTCGATGCTCTGGGGCACCGGGCACACCTTGTATTGCTTTCACCCAAGGGGGTCTCTCCCACATGTTGGACATTCTGGTCATCGTGATCGTGGTCCTTACATTTAGCGCTCCCTCCGCCATCAACGAGTTTATGGACGGAGACGCGTAAATCATGAACACCATCACAGCGGTTATCGGGCTCATTATTGTTGTCGCGCTCGTGGCCTATCTCATCATTTCTCTTATTGACCCGGAGCGTTTCGCATGATCGCCAGCATTGTGGCGGTAGCACCGCAGTACCTCGCCCTCTTTGCCCTTCTAGCGGCGGCTTATGTGCCGCTTGGTAACTGGATGGCTCGTACCTATACCTCTGAAAAAGACTGGGCTGTCGAGCGCCTCATATACAGAATTTTGCGGGTTGACCCCAACCGGGGCCATAACGCCAAGAACTACACTCGTGCGCTGCTGGGCTTCAGCCTGGCCTCCGTCTTGGTTCTTTACGCAGTGCAGCGGCTCCAAGCAGTGCTGCCAAGCTTTGGCAACGCCCGCGAAGACGCAGTGGAGCCGTGGATGGCCTTCAACACTGCGGCCTCCTTTACTTCCAACACCAACTGGCAGTCCTATTCCGGCGAAGACACCCTGACCAATGCTTCGCAGATGCTGGGCCTGACCGTACAAAACTTTGCCTCGGCTGCTGTGGGCATGTGCGTGGCTGTTGCGTTGATCCGTGGCATCGGCCACCTGGGTTACCAGCGCGACGTGGCGGCAACGCAGGATGGTCAGAAGCTCATAGGTAACTTCTGGGTGGACCTCACCCGTGGTCTGGTTCGCATCCTGCTTCCCCTGTCACTCATTATCTCCACCGTGCTCATCCTTGGCGGAACCATGCAAACCTTTGGATCCAACCTGGTCACTGACTCTGGCGTGGATATCTCCCGTGCTCCTGTGGCCAGCCAAGAAGCTATTAAGCTGCTGGGCACCAACGGTGGTGGCATCTTCGGAGCTAACTCGGCGCACCCGTTTGAGAATCCAACGGGCTTTACCAACCTGGTGGAGATCTTCTCCCTGCTCGTCATCTCTTTCTGCATGATTCGCACGTACGGCGTGATGCTTAAATCGCAGAAGCACGCGTGGACGCTGCTCGGCGTTGCCGGTGGTCTGTGGACCGTGATGGTTGTCCTAGTGACCTGGGCACAGCACACCCTCGTCGGTGGTGCTTCCCAGTTGGCAGGCGCCAACATGGAAGGTATCGAACAGCGCCTTGGCATTGACGCTTCGGCATTGTTCGCCGTGTCCACCACGGGTACCTCGACGGGTGCGGTGGACTCCATGCACGATAGCTATTCCCCGCTGGGCGGCGGCTTGCTCATCCTCAACATGCTGCTGGGTGAGATCGCTCCAGGCGGTGTGGGCACTGGCCTCTATGGCCTCTTGATTGTGGCCATCCTAGCAGTGTTCATCGGTGGTCTCCTGGTAGGCCGCACACCGGAGTTTATGGGCAACAAGATTGGACGCAAGGAAATTTCGGCAGTCAGCCTCTACATCCTCACCATGCCGGTTCTAGTCCTCGTGGGCGTCGGAGCCTCCGTGGCGCAGCGCAAGCTTGTCGAGCTATCTGCAACCAACTTCGGCGCGCCGGGCACAGCGGACAATGCGCACGGCCTCTCTGAAGTGCTTTACGCGTTTACCTCCGCGGCCAACAACAATGGCTCGGCTTTTGCAGGTCTCACGGTGACTGAGCCCTGGTGGCAGATCACGTTGGGCTTGGCCATGCTGTTGGGCCGCTTCTTGCCCATCGTCTTCGCCCTATACCTAGCCGGAAGCCTGGCAGGGCAGAAGCGCCAGGCCACCACTACCGGCAGCTTGCCCACGTCCGGCATCACCTTCTCCCTGTTGACCATCGGCGTCATCCTGCTGGTCGCAGCACTCACCTTCTTCCCCGTCCTCACCCTGGGTCCCATTTCGGAGGCACTATCATGACAACCCCTACCATGACCGCTGAGCAGGTCAAGGCTCCTCGCACAAAGACTGCGGACAAAAACAGCGGTCTTGCCGCTGCGGCGCTGAAGGCGCTGCCGAGCAAAATGTCCCCGCTTGCCCAAGCACGCAACCCCGTGATGTTCGTCGTGTGGGTCGGCGCCGCACTGACTACGGTGTGGTCCATCATCAACCCCAGCTTCTATGGATGGGTCGTGACTATATGGCTGTGGTTCACTATCGCCTTCGCGGCCTTTGCGGAGGCTTATGCCGAAGGCCGCGGAAAGGCCCAGGCCGACAGCCTGCGCTCTGTGCGTGATGATGCCACTGCCAACCTAATAACGGACTCCGGCATTGAGGTGGTCCCTGCGTCTGAGCTCACGAGAGGCTCTATCGTGCGAGTGGAAGCCGAGGAGACCATCCCGGGTGACGGTGACGTCATCGAAGGTGCCGCTACCGTCGACGAGTCTGCTATCACGGGTGAATCGGCTCCCGTCGTCCGCGAGGCCGGCGGTGACCGCTGCGCCGTGACTGGCGGCACCGTGGTGCTCTCTGACTCCATCAAGGTCAAGATCACCTCTGAACCGGGTTCCACTTTTGTGGACACGATGATTGCTCTGGTGGAAGGAGCCGAGCGCCGCAAGACTCCGAATGAGATTGCGCTGAGCATCCTTCTTTCCACGCTGACTATCCTCTTCCTCATCGCCGTGACGGCTTTGGCTCCCATGGGTTTGTTCACCGGCGCTGAGTTGTCCCCGCTGTCCCTCGTCGCGCTGCTGGTATGCCTCATCCCGACGACCATCGCCGCACTGTTATCCGCCGTGGGTATCGCCGGCATGAACCGCCTCGTTCGCCACAACGTTCTGGCCACTTCCGGCCGTGCGGTGGAAGCAGCCGGTGACGTCGCCACGCTTCTTATGGATAAGACCGGCACCATCACGTACGGCAACCGCCAGGCCACGGGCCTGATCGTGGCTTCGGGTGTGAACGAACGTGAAGCTGCAGAGATTGCGCGCATTTCTTCTTTGGCGGATGAAACCCCGGAGGGCCGCTCCATCGTGGCTTGGCTGACTGAAAACTACTCTCTGTCTAGTGAGGGCGACGCGGAAGCTCGGAAGGCTGAAGTCATCCCGTTCAGCGCTTCTACCAGGATGTCTGGTCTCGACCTGGCTAACAGAAAGCTGCGCAAGGGCGCGGGCGACGCCGTGCGAAAGTGGGTAACTGAGGCAGGCGGCACGTGGCCGCAAGAGATCGAGGATTCAGTAACCCAGATTGCGCAAGACGGCGGTACCCCGCTGCCAGTTGCCGTGGAAGAATCCGATGGCAGCCGCAAGGTGATCGCGGTGGTGCAGCTGAGTGACGTCGTCAAGCCCGGCATGGCCGAGCGTTTCGCCGAGCTGCGCCAGATGGGTATCAAAACCATCATGGTCACCGGCGACAACCCGCTGACCGCCGCGGCCATTGCTAAGGAAGCCGGTGTCGATGACTACATCGCCGAGGCCACCCCGGAAGATAAGCTCGCCCGCATCCGCGAAGAGCAGGCGCAAGGCCGCATGGTGGCCATGACCGGTGACGGCACCAACGACGCCCCGGCCCTGGCGCAGGCGGATGTGGGAGTAGCCATGAACACTGGTACCTCCGCGGCGAAGGAAGCCGCCAACATGGTGGACCTGGACTCTGATCCGACGAAGCTTATCGACGTCGTTCGCATTGGTAAGCAGCTGCTGATCACCCGTGGTGCGTTGACCACCTTCTCCTTGGCCAACGACTTGGCAAAGTACTTCGCCATCCTGCCGGCGCTCTTCTCCGCGCAGTTGCCGCACTTGGAACGCCTCAACATCATGCACCTGCATTCGCCTGAGTCCGCCATCGTGTCTGCGGTGATCCTTAACGCGCTCATCATCGTCGCGCTCATCCCCTTGGCGCTCAAGGGCGTGTCGTATAAGCCAGCCTCCGCGTCCTCCCTTCTGCGCCGGAACCTCGGTATTTGGGGATTAGGCGGCGTTATTACCCCGTTCATTGGCATCTGGCTCATTGACCAGGTCGTCTCCCTCCTCCCAGGCCTCTAAAGAGAACCTGCAAAGAAAAAGGAAGAACAATGCGTGTTTATCTGCGTAACCTCATTGCCGGTTTTGTCGCCGTGCTGCTCTGCGTCGTAGCACTCGGCATGGTCTATCCGGCGGCTGTGTGGGCCATTTCCCGCATCACACCGCAGTCCGCCGACGGCAATCTCATCTACCAAGGAGAGTGCCTCGTGGGCTCTACCCAAATCCAAGACGGGGTGAGCGAGGGCCCCTACTTCTTCCCTCGCGCCGAGGGAATGAGTAACTACGGTACGAGCAGCACGGAGCTGGAGAAGAACATCCAGGAACGCCGCGCCGCTATTGCCCAGCGGGAAGGCGTAAGCGAAGACCGTGTGCCTGCCGACGCCGTCACGGGCTCCGGTTCCGGAGTGGATTCCGGTATCAGCCCCGTGTACGCCGAGCTGCAAGCTCCGCGTGTGGCTCGGGAGCAGGGCATCAGCGTGGAAGAGATGGAAAAGCTCATCGCCGAGAACACGGAGCATGCCAGCCTCGGGTTTCTAGGCGAAGACACGGTCAATGTGACAACTCTCAATATGTCGTTGCCCACGCCTACTCCCTGTTCATAAAGATCAGCTCATAAGATGAAGCAATGTTGACCGAAGCAACTGCGCCGTCCTCGCGCACCAAACGCGGCACCTTGAAGATTTTGTTGGGCGCCGCTCCCGGCGCGGGCAAAACCTGCGCCATGCTTAGTGAGGCGCACACGCTGATTAACCAAGGCCGTGACGTTGTCGTCGGCATTGTGGAAGACCACGGTCGCGCATATACGAAAGCCTTGTGCGAGGGTTTGGAGATCATTCCGCGACGCACCGTTGACGGTCTGTCCGCCGGGGAGTTGGATACCTTTGCGGTCATCACGCGGAAACCTGACATTGTCCTTGTCGATGAGTTTGCCCACTCCAATCCTCGCGACGAAGAGCACGAGAAGCGCTGGGAAGACATCGAAGAGATTCTGGATGCCGGAATCGACGTTATCTCGACTCTCAATATCCAGCATCTGGAGAGCCTCAACGATGTTGTTAAGCAGATTACTGGCATCGCACCGCAGGAAACCGTGCCGGATGAGGTAGTGCGTGCTGCGAATGAAATCGAGTTGGTCGACGTCTCCCCGCAGCTTCTGCGCACCCGGCTTAGCGACGGACACGTGTACCGCGAAGCACGCATCGAACCTGCACTCAACAACTACTTCCGCGTGGGAAACCTCACCGCGTTGCGCGAGTTGGCACTGATCTGGCTGGCAGATCAGGTTGATGAAGCACTCATTACGTATCGCTCGGATCAAAAAATCACCGATACGTGGGAAGCACGTGAGCGGGTAGTTGTGGCCATCCAAAACGTTGCCCATGCTGAGACCCTGATCCGGCGCGGGCGGCGCATCGCGACGAAATCTTCGGCGGAACTGCATGTGGTCCACGTCGTTTTTGGTGATTCCTTCACGTCGCGTTCCTCTTCGGTGGCGGGATCGGCGCAACAACTTGCCCGGCTGCAGACCCTGGCCCACGATGTGGGTGCGCGGCTGCACCAGGTTACTGGGGACTCCGTGCCGGAAGCTCTGCTCAACTTTGCGCGAAGCGTCAACGCTACCCAGCTTGTTGTTGGGGTGTCGCCGCGGCGGCGTTTCGGCGTGCACTGGCACAGCACGGTAGCAGAGACAGTACTGCGCGAATCCGGCTCGATTGACTGCCACCTTGTCAATCTTCCCCCGGAAAAGCCGCTTCCGCTCACACGTATGCTGCATCCTTTCCGGCCCTTCCCGCAGCGTGCAATCGCGTGGCTTAGTTCAGCGTTGGCCTTCGTCGGACTCACTGCGTTGTTAGTGCAGGCTGACGGCCAGGACTTGGGAACAGGTACCTGTTCTGCGTTCTACTTTGCACTCATTCTGCTTGTCAGTTTGGTGGGTGGCCTGTGGCCGGCCGTGGTGGTGGCGGTGGCTTCCGGTTTGGCGGTCAATTGGTTTTTCACCGAGCCAATCCATACCTTCGACATCGCCGATCCCGCTAACGCTGTCATCGCCGTGGTCATGGTGGCTATCGCTCTGGCAGTTGGCATTCTTGTGCGCCGCGCCAAGATTGAGCGGGCGAATGCAGCTGTGGCTGCGCGTGATGCTGAGCTGCTTACGGTGTTTTCCCGTGCCGCGTTGAATCGCCGTGCAGATTCTTCCCCGAAAGATGCCGTGATGCGCAAGGTGGGGGAGGCATTCAATTGTCGTCGAGCGGAGCTGTTGGATGACAACGGTGACGTCCTTGCCACCTGGCGCGCAGTTAGCCCCGAGCGCACTTCGAAGCACCTTCATATTCCCGAGAAAGTGCGCCATGAACAGACAGTGGACACCGTTGTGGCGAGCGAAGATGGGACGGTTCAGCTTCGTCTTGCGGGCCCGACTCTGTCTGCCCGGGATCGTGGCCTTGTCACCGTGGTCGCGGGCTACCTCGCGGGTATTGTTCGCCGCGAAAAGCTTTCTGCTGAGGCCGCGCGCGCTGATGCGATAGCCGCTGCAGACGAGCTGCGACGAGCACTGCTGTCGAGTGTGAGCCACGATTTGCGTACTCCGTTGGCAACGGCCAAGTTGGCGGTGTCGTCATTGCGTAATGCCGACATTGAATTCACTCCCGAGGACCAAGATATGCTTTTGGCAGAAACTGCGGCGAGCATCGAGGAACTCACCGGGTTGGTCACCAATTTGTTGGATTACTCCCGGCTTACCGCTGGAGCAATCACCGCTCGCCACGACGTCGTCGAGGTGGCAGAGGTGGCTCATCGTGCCATCGCTTCCTGCGCCTTTGGGCATTCCCCGGAGCAAATTGGGCGCATCCATCTGGACCCTAGTGTGCGTGGAGTTACGTGCTGCGCGGATGCAGCCCTCATGGAGCGTGTCTTGGCCAATCTCTTTGATAACGCCCTGCGTTATGCGCCGACTGGCCAGGTGACGATGAGTGCTCAGACTATCGCCGAACAGGTGGAACTGATTGTCGGCGATGAAGGACCGGGTATCCCGCCGGAGAAACAGAAGGAACTGTTCCAGGCGTTTCAGCGTTTGGGTGATACCAGCAACGACAACGGAGTGGGCCTTGGCCTTTCTGTTGTTCAAGGCTTTGTGGAGGCCATGGGCGGTAGCATCGAGGTAGCTGCCACCCCGGGCGCAACCTTTATTTTGCGGTTTCCCGTCGCGGGAGGAGAACAAAAATGACGACGAAGAAAACTAGCATCGCCATCGTGGACGATGACCCGCGTCTGCTCAACACACTGAGCATTAATTTCAAGGCTCGGGGCTACGAGGTTCACCCAGCACGTACAGGTGCTGAGGGACTGCAGGTGGTGTCACAGCAGCAGCCAGACGTAGTCATCTTGGACATGGGGTTACCGGATATGGACGGAACCGTCGTGTTGGAAGGAATCCGCGGATGGTCTGCAGTACCGGTGATCATCTTGACGGCACGCTCTGATCCGCTGTTCAGCGCCGCAGCTCTCGACCGCGGCGCGGACGACTACGTCACCAAGCCCTTCTCTATGGAGGAGCTTCTGGCCCGCGTGCGCGTGGCGCTAAGACATGGTAGCCCACAGAGTCCAGTGAGGCGCACTGAGACCGCTGTGGTACGCGCCGGGGACGTTCTGATCGACGTTCCGCGCCATTCCATCACTAAAGACGGTGAGCCGCTGCACCTGACCCCCACCGAGTGGGGCGTGCTCACCACGTTGCTTCGCGCCCACGGCGGCTTGGTACGCAAAGAGGATCTGCTTTCTGAAATCTGGGGTCCAGGCTTTGAGGGGCAGGGGCACTACCTGCGTATTTACACCTCCCAGTTGCGCCGCAAGCTAGAGGATGACCCAGCTAATCCCGCCTTCCTCCTCACGGAGCCCGGCTTGGGGTACCGCTTCGTGGTGCCAGAGCCGGGCGCGGGAGGGAGTGGCTACTCGGAGTAGTTGTAGAAGCCCTTGCCGGACTTGCGGCCCAGCTCGCCGCGCGCGACCATGTCGCGCATGAGCTGCGGCGGGCTAAAGCGCTCACCCAGCTGGGATTCAAGGTATTCGGCGATGCCGAGGCGCACATCCAGGCCTACGATATCGGTCAGCTCCAGCGGGCCGATGGGGAACTTGTAGCCCAGCACCATGGCGTTGTCGATATCGCGCGGTGAGGCCACGCCTTCCTCGACCATGCGGATAGCCTCAAGGGCGATGGCCACGCCCAAGCGGGAGGAGGCGAAGCCGGGGGCATCCTTGACCACCACCGCGGTCTTGCCTAGGCCCTCGACCCAGCCCTTGGCGGTGTCCACGAGTGAGTCCGGGGTGGATTCGGCGACTACAACCTCCACCAGTTTCGAGGCCGGGACCGGATTGAAGAAGTGCAGGCCGATGACGTCGTTGGGGATGCTCTCTGCCAGCTGCGATACCGACAGCGAGGAGGTATTGGTGGCGACGACGGCTTGCGGGGCTGCTTCGGCGATATCCTTAAAGGCGGTCACCTTGAGATCCATCGATTCCGGAACCGCCTCAACCACGAGGTCAAAACCTGCAAAGGCGGAGGCGGCGGTGGACAAGTTGAGACGCTCATCCCAGGATTCGAAGGTGCCTTCCGCGCCGCGGTCGAGGGAGCCGCGGATGGCCTTGTGCACGCGCTCGCGGGCGGCGGCCACGGCGTCATCGTTGATATCCACCACGGTCACGGACGCGCCGGCGGCCAGGAAGGCGTGAGCGATGCCTGCGCCCATACGGCCGCCGCCGAGCACGCCGACCTTGGCAGGAACCTGCAGTACTGAGGACATGAGTTGGATCTCCTTGTGAGTGGAAGGTTTATTTCTTGCGGTCCAGGAAGGCCTGCATCCGCTCAAACTTGGCGGGGGACTCAAAGAGCACGGCCTGGGCGATGTTATCCACCGCCGGGTGCGCCGCATCTGGCATGGCGATGAGCTGCTTGGTCAAGCGCACGGCGAGCGGGTCCTGCTGGGCAATGCGCCCGGCTAGTTCCAGGGCGCCGTCGACAAGCGCATCCGGCTCATGCAGCTCGCTGACCAGGTGGTTGGCTAGTGCCTCCTCGCCGTTGAGGATGCGCCCGGCCAGCAGGATTTCTTTTGCCAGGGGCGTGCCGACGCACTCCTTGAGGCGCCAAGTAGCACCCGCAGCGGCGGCAATACCCAGGCCGGCTTCGGGCTGTCCAAACTTGGCAAAGGGGGTGGACACGCGGAAGTCAGCGGCCAGCGCTAGCTCCAGACCGCCGCCGAGGGCGTAGCCATCCACCGCCGCGATGACGGGGGCCGGCAGTGAGGCGATGCGGTGGAAGATGCCGGAGTTGATGCCACGGAGGGCATCCTCGCGGCGGCGCTCACGAAGCTGCGCGATGTCTGCCCCGGAAGCGAAGATCCCGCGTGGGCCCTTCGGGGTGTCCACCGTGCAGCCGGTGATGATGAGGATGCGGGGATCGGACTCGAGCTGCGCGCAGAGTTCGTGGAACTCCGTCACCATCTGCTCATCGATGGCGTTGCGCACCTCGGGGCGGTTGAGCTTGGCGACGACTATCTCGTCCTTCTCGCCGCGCGTTGAAATCTCAATGGCAGTAGTCATCTACACCCTCTCAATCGCAATCGCGGTGCCCTGGCCCACGCCCACGCACATCGTGGCGATGCCGCGGTGCAGTCCGTCCGTTTCCAGGCGGTTGAGCAGGGTCAACGTGATGCGGGAACCGGAGGAACCCAGCGGGTGGCCCAGCGCGATGGCGCCGCCCCACGCGTTGACCTTGTCCTCGTCCAAGCCCAGCTCGCGGATGCAGGCCAGTGACTGAGTGGCAAAAGCTTCGTTGAGCTCGACGGCGTCCACGCTGTCGAGCTCCCAGCCGGCGCGCTCCAGCACGTCGCGGGTCGCCGGGATGGGGCCGGTGCCCATGATCTCCGGGCGCACACCGCGCGCGGAGTTGGCCACCACGCGGGCGCGGGCGGTCAGGTTGTGCTTCTTGAGAGCCTCGTCGGAGGCGACAATGACGCAGGAAGCGCCGTCGTTGAGCGAGGAGGCGTTGCCCGCCGTGGTGACATCTCCCAGGGAGGTCACCGGGCGCAGCTTGGCCAGGACCTCCATCGTGGTGCCCGGGCGGGGGCCTTCATCGGTATCGACCACGGTGACGTTGCCCTTGCGGTCAGTGACCTCGACGGGCACGATCTCCCTGGTGAACTTGCCGGCCTCAATCGCGGCGAGCGCGCGCTCCTGGGAACGCACGGCGAAGGCATCGGCCTCCTCGCGGCTAATGCCAAAGACGTTGGCCACTTCTTCGGCTGTCTCCGGCATGGAGTAAGTCATTTTCTCCTGCTCCGCGAACTTCGGGTTGGCAAAGCGCCAGCCAATGGAGGTATCGAAAACCTGGCCTGGCTTGGCAAAAGGCTTGTTCGGCTTCTCCATGACCCAGGGAGCGCGGGACATGGATTCGACGCCGCCGGCGACGACGATATCCGCCTGGCCGGATTCCACGAGGGCGGTGGCCAGGGCAATCGAGGACATGCCTGATGCGCACAGGCGGTTGACCGTAATGCCCGGAACGGTGTCCGGGAACCCGGCGAGCAGCCAGGACATGCGGGCAACGTTGCGGTTCTCCTCGCCGGCGCCGTTGGCGTTGCCGATGATGACTTCATCTACCGCGGAAGGGTCAAGCCCGGCCTCCTCCACCGTCTTCTTGATGGCGGTGGCCATGAGGTCATCTGGGCGAACCGAGGACAGTGCGCCGCCGTAGCGGCCCACGGGGGTGCGGAATCCGGAAACGAGGTAAGCGGTCATGTTTTTCCTTAACTATCTGTGTGTATTGCGCTGTGTGAACTGCGTGCTGCGCTGGTGGTTTAACGTCCGTGGAAGACCGGCGGGCGCTTCTCGTTGAAAGCAGCGAAGCCCTCGTAGTAGTCCTCGGTATCGCAGAGCTTTCCTTGGGCAACGTTTTCGGCATCGACGCTGGCCCACAGCCCGGTGCCGTTATCGCGGATGTCCTGGACCAGGGTGCGGCTGGTGAGGAAAGCTTGGGTGGCGCCTTGGGCTGCGCGCTTGGCGACGTCCCGAGTGAACCCCAGCAGCTCCTCTGCCGGGACTGCGCGGGAGAAGAGGCCCGCGCGCACTGCCTCCGCGCCGGAGATGAGATCGCCGGTGATGATGAGGTCCATCGCGCGGTGCGTGCCTAGACGCTCGACGAAGAGGTAGTGCCCGCCCGAATCCAGGGTGGCGCCCAGGTTGGCAAACGGGGAGCCGAACTTGGCGTCTTCGGCGACGTACACGACGTCACAGGCTAAGACGAGGCCGAGGCCTACGCCCAGGCAGGGCCCGTGCACGGCGGCGAAGGTGGGCGCGGGGAAGCTATCGATCTTCTTGAGCACCGGGGTAACCACGCCCGCGAGGTAGGCGGTGGCGTCGTCTTCGCGCGGGTTGAGTCCCTTGATGTTGCGGCCGGCGCAAAAGCCCTTGCCTTCGCCGCGCAGGACGAGCGCGCGAGGGCTAAGCTGCGCGGCCTCATCGAGCGCGCGGGAGAGCTCGGCGAGGTCTTCTTCCGCGAGGGAATTGAGGGCCTTCGGGTTGTTGAGTACGAGCTCAACGACTCCAGCTTCGGCGTCGTGGTGCAGGTCGATCATGTGTGTTACTCCTAGGCGTCAAAGTCGAGGACGATGTTCGGCGTGGTGGGGCGCGACTGGCAGGTCAGGATGTAACCGGCCTTGACTTCGTCGGCCTCCAGCGCATAGTTCTCCGCCATGTCGACCTCGCCCTCGACCAGCTTGGCGCGGCAGGTGCCGCACACGCCGCCGGCGCAGGCGAAGGGGACGTCGGAGCGCACGCGCAGGGCGGCATTGAGCAGAGACTCGTTGGCAGAGACCGGGGACTCAACAGAACCGGAGAGGCCATCGAGCTGGAAGTTGATGGTGACGTTATCGCCTTCCGGATCCACCTCGACGTGGCGTCCAGATTGGTTCTGATCCCCAGAGGGCTTGCCGGTGGTAAACAGCTCGTAGCGCACGTCCTTCTCACCCACATCGCGGCCAGCCAGCTCATCGCGCACCAACTGCACTAGCTCGAAGGGGCCGCAAAGGAACCATTCGTCGACAGTGTCCGTGCGCACGACGTTATCCAGCAGGGTCTGGAGTTTTTCGGCATCGATGCGCCCGGAGAACAGCGGGTTAACGCGCTGCTCGCGGGACAGGACGTGGTGCACGGCAAAGCGGGTAGGGAACTTGTCCTTGAGGTCACCAATCTCCTCGGCGAACATGACGTCGCCGCCGCCCTTGTTGGCAAAGATGAGCTCGAAGGTGGTGTCGGGGGAGGTGTGGAGCACGGTCTGGGCGATGGCCATGATTGGCGTGATGCCGGAGCCCGCTGCAATGGCCACGAGGTGTGGGTTCTCCAGCTTCTCCAGTTCTTCGCGCACGGCCTCGGGGTTGTTAAGGCCGGTCAGGTGAGTCTTTGAGGTGAACGCGCCCTGCGGGTTCATCACGTCCATGGTGTCGCCGGGCTGCAGAGTGTCGTTGGCCCACGTTGAGAACACACCACCGCGGTCGCGCTTAATGGCCACGCGCAGCACGCCGTCGCGAGGCACATCGCAGATGGAATAGGAGCGGCGGACTTCCTGGCCGTCGATAGTCGCCCGCAGGGCTACGTACTGGCCGGGGATGTAGTCATAGTCGTCCTGGAGCTCCGGAGGGATAGCGAAGGAAACCTCCACGGAGTCCTCGGTCAGGGCGCGCACCTCGGACACGGTCAGGGTGTTGAACGTGGCCTTCTTCTTTGCGGGGGCAGACGGGGTCGTGGTCATTAGTGCACCTTGAAGTAGTCGAAGGGCTCCAAGCAATCCTGGCAGTTGTAGAGAGCTTTGCAGGAGGTGGAACCGAATTGGGCAAGCTTACGTGTGCGGCGGGAGCCACAGTGGGGGCATTCGATGGCCGGCGGCGGTTCGAGTGTGAGCGGGATAGGACCTTCCGGCGTGGCCCGGGTTTTTCCGCTGGGCGGGGCAATGCCGTAGTCCTTGAGGTTTTGCCGGCCGGTCTCCGTCATCCAGTCGGTGGTCCACGCTGGGTGGAGCACGAGATCGACGCGCACCTTGGCGAAGCCGGCATCGGTCAGTGCCTTGGTGATGTCCGCCGTGATGTGTTCCATGGCGGGGCAGCCGGAGTAGGTGGGGGTAATCGTGGCCACCGCGGTATCGCCATCCAGGCGAGCGTCCCGAAGAATTCCAAGGTCGGCGATGGAAATCACGGGGATCTCCGGATCGGGAACCTCGGCGGCGACGTCCCACACGTGGGCGTCGTCAGGCTGCGTGGGGCGCAGCGGGTGGGATTTATCTGTGATGGACACGATGAAACCTTGGTCCTTTCCTTGTCTTTACCAGGTCGCGCCGGGGTGTTGGCGCGCCAAGGACTGCATCTCCGCGAGGATGAAACCGCGGTGCTCGGAGAAACGCCCGGTGCGCTGCCCGGAGCGGGCTTGCTTGACGTCCGGGATGGCCAGACCTGCCTTGTCTAGGACGTAGGCGATGCGCTCATCGAACTGCGCGCGCAGGCTCGAGGGCAGAACTGCGATGCCTTCTGCCGCCAGCTTCTCGTGAAGCGGGAGATCCTCGAAGAGCTCGTCAAGGTAGGGCCACATGTACATCAGGCCCTCCGTGATTCGGCGGTGGGACTCCTCGGTGCCTTGGCCCAGACGAAGAATCCACTGGTTGGCGTGGTCGACGTGGTACTCGACTTCCTTGATGGCCTTCGCCGCGATCGCCGCAATGGTTTCATCCTGCGACTCCAGCAAGGCCGTGTAGAGCCCGTACTGGTAGTAGGAGAAGAGCAGCTGGCGGGCGATGGTGTAGCCGAAGTCGCCGTTCTCCTGCTCGACCAAGCGCGCGGAGCGGAACTCCTCCTCGTTACGGAAGTAAGCCAAGTCATCCTCGGTCTTGCCCCATGCGGTACCGGCGTAGGTCAGTAGGAAGCGGGCGTGCCCGATGAGATCGAGGGCGATGTTGCCCAGTGCGATGTCCTCTTCCATCTCCGGCGCGCGGGAAATCCACCAGCCCAGGCGCTGGGCCAGGATGAGGGCGTCATCGCCCAGCATGAGCGCATAGCGAGCCGTGTCCTCGGGGGCCACTGCGCCGGAGGCGGCGATGTCTTCTGCGGTGATGCCGTTGCCCTGCGATTGCTTGGTCGCAGAATCGGCGGCTGCAAATCCGGTCACAGGTGCGGCACTCCTTCCGACTTGTCGTAGTACGTGGCGTGGCGGTAGCTCTTGCCCTGCGGGGATTCGAAGAATCCGCCCTTGGAGTCCGGGTCGGAGGAGGCAATGGCTTCGCTGGGCACAACCCAGACGGAGGTTCCCTCGTTGCGGCGGGTGTAAAGGTCACGGGCATTGCGCAGGGCCATGGTGGCATCCGGTGCGTGGAGCGAGCCGGCGTGAACGTGGGAAAGGCCGCGGGAGGAGCGTACGAAGACCTCCCACATGGGCCAGGTGGAGCTGGACATGGAATCTTCCTTAAAGTGTCGTGGCTGGTTGGGCAGTGTGCTTGGGCTTAGGCGATAAGCGAGGTGTCAGCCGAGTGGTGCTTCTCGGCGTAGGCTGCGGCAGCCTCACGGACCCACGCGCCGTCGGCATGCGCTTGGCGACGTCGCTGCATCCTCTGCACGTTGCAGGGGCCTTCGCCCTTGATGACGGCCTTGAACTCGGACCAGTCGAGCTCGCCGAAGTCGTAGTGGCCGCGCTCTTCGTTCCATTTCAGGTCCGGGTCCTCGAAGTGCAGGCCAAGGGCTTCGGCCTGCGGGACAATCATGTCCACGAAGCGCTGGCGCAGCTCGTCGTTGGAGAAGCGCTTGATGTTCCATGCCATGGACTGCTTGGAGTTGGGGGAGTCATCATCCGGCGGGCCGAACATCTGCAGTGCTGGGCCGTAGAAACGGTTGATGGCTTCCTGCGCCATCTGCTTCTGCTCGGGGGTTCCGTGGGACAGCTCGTAGAGGATCTCCCAACCTTGACGCTGGTGGAAGGACTCTTCCTTACAGATGCGCACCATGGCGCGGCCGTATGGGGCGTAGGAGGCGCGGCAGAGCGGTACCTGGTTGCAGATGGCGGCGCCATCCACCAACCAGCCGATGGCTCCGATGTCGGCCCACGTGCGCGCCGGGTAGTTGAAGATGGAGGAGTACTTGGCGGTGCCGTCGAGCAGCTGCTGAACCAGCTCGTCGCGCGAGGTGCCCAAGGTCTCCGCGGCGGAGTAGAGGTAGAGGCCGTGGCCGGCCTCATCCTGCACCTTGGCCATGAGGATGGCCTTGCGCTTGAGCGAAGGCGCGCGGCTGATCCAGTTGGCCTCCGGCTGCATGCCGATGATTTCGGAGTGCGCGTGCTGGGAAATCTGACGCGTCAAGGTCTTGCGGTAGGCAGCGGGCATCCAGTCGGTGGGCTCGATGCGGGAGTCTTCGGCGATGAGCTCGTCGAAGCGCTGCTGTGCTTGTGCTTCATCCGCGGCCGGGACGGCGGCGAGTGTTTTCTCTGATGGGGTCATGGGAGGAATCGTTCCCTCTCTGCTCAGTGTCGGCTCGGTGATACTTACTGACTGGTTGGTCAGTATATGGGGCATGTGTGAGCTATGTCAACCAAGTTTGTGAGCTGCGCCCTACTTGTTGCGGTTCTGGGGCTTGGCGGGCAGCACGCGGTACGTGCCGCGGAATTCGGCGATGGGCTTTCCCTTGATGCTGAGGGTGACATCGACAACGCCGTTGCGGCCCCAGGCTTGGCGGGTCACCCCAACCCCGTCAACGACATCCCCTTCGAAGGCGGGGGCGATGTAGTGGATTGAATTGTGCGCGGCCACGGCCAAGTCGCCACCGGAGTTGCAAACGCCGGCGAAGATGGAATCGGCAAACATGTATAAATAGCCACCCTGTGCCGTGCCATGTCCATTGCACATCTCCGGGCGGACGGTGAAGTGGCCTTCACACTTGCCCACGTCTAGCGCGGTAATTTTCGCGCGAATCTCCGCGGTGGCACGGTCATCATCGAACATGGTGCGCACGTGGGTGAACTCGGGGCCTTCGGCGACGCCGGGGGCGAGGATGGGGTGCTCGGTGCTCATGGGAATTCCTCCTTGAGGTAAGGGGTTTCCGCAGTGCTGCCGAGGGAGCGAGAAGGGGTGTGGTGGCTCACTAGTCTAACGGTGCTCGGGGCTCTCTGCTTGAATGGACTGCGTGAAGAATGAGAAATCCGCTGTCCAGGGCGCGGCACGTGGCCGCCCCGGCTATTCCCGTGAAGATGTCATTCGTGCAGCTGTCCGTGCTTTTACAGCCCGCGGCTACGACGCCACGTCGATGGACAACGTGGCGAGCGAATTGGGGATTTCTAAGTCCGCGCTCTATCACCACATCTCGTCGAAAGAAGAGATTTTGGAGCTCACGGTGGTGCAGGCGCTGAGCCGTTTGGAGGCGGTCGCGGAAGAGGTGGCCGCGGCCGATGTATCGGCGGGGGAGAGGGTGCGCGGGCTGTTGCGTGGCTCGATTGAGGTGCTGTGCTCCGACCCGAAGTCTGTCGCGCTCTTGCTCCGTTTGCGTGGAAACTCCGAGGTGGAGCGGAGCGCGTTGGAGCGCCGTCGTACGCTGACGCGTTCCGTGGTTCCGCTGGTGGAGGCTGCTCAGGAGGAGGGGGCTATCCGCTCCGACATTGAGGCTCCGCTGTTGACCCGCATGATTTTCGGAATGATTAACTCGACGTCTGATTGGTACGAGCCGGAGGGGCGACTTGGTGCCGAGGAGCTGGCCAGCGCTTTTGAGAGTGTTGTTTTTGGCGGCCTAGCTCCGCAAGCGACGGGCTAGTCGCGATGGGCAAGTAGTCGATCGGCTAGTCGGGGGCGAGCGTTTCGCTCCGCCGTTGGGGCTCCATATGGGGGTGGGGGCTTCTTTTGTCGGTGAAACCGCCGTGGCCTGCGATGATGTGTCGCGCTTCAAAAACTTGGCCTAATTGTGTTGTCTATCACCACAACGGCCTGTAGTGTACGTCACAAGACTTACCCAACCGAACGGTAAGTAATTAACGTACTTTTGTGCGTTGTCCCAGCTAACCAACTTCTTGCAGCACTTTCGAGGGAGCTTAAAGGGTGTGGTATTTCCCTCTCCTCGAAATGAAAGGCAAATGACGTGACCGCAACGTTTGATATCTTCTCTGACCACCACGGCCCCCAGATGGGCATTGAGTACGCCTCCCGCGATGAAATCATTGCGCTGCAGACCGCGCGCGCGAAGAACGAGCTTCGCCACGCGTACTACAACGTCCCGCACTACCGCCGTGCGTTCGATGAGAAGGGCGTTCACCCGGATGACTTCAAGGAACTCTCGGACTTTGCGCTGTTCCCGTTCACCGACAAGGAAACCCTTCGCGCGGAGTACCCCTTCGGGATGTTTGCTGTTGGCCAGAACCAAATCTCCCGCATCCACGCTTCTTCCGGCACCACGGGTCGCCCGACCGTCGTGGGATACACCGAGAATGACGTGCGTATTTGGGCCGAGCTCGTAGCCCGTTCGCTGCGGGCAGGCGGCCTGCGCAAGAGCGATAAGGTGCAGATTACGTTCGGCTATGGCCTCTTTACCGGCGGCCTGGGCGCTCACTATGGCGTTGAGGCCCTAGGAGCCACGGCGATTCCGACCTCCGGTGGTCAGACGGAGCGCCAGATCCAGATCATGCAGGACTTCCAGCCGGACGCAATTCTGGGTACGCCGTCTTACGTGCTCAACCTCCTTGACCGCATGCGCAAGGAAGGCCTGGATCCGCGCGAATCCTCCCTGCGCGCCGGCGTCTTTGGCGCCGAGCCGTGGAGCGAGGGAATGCGCCGCGAACTCGAAGAAGGCTTCGGCATTACGGCCACCGATATCTACGGCCTCTCCGAGGTAATGGGCCCTGGCGTGGCCCAAGAATGTGTCGAGACCAAGGATGGCCTGACCGTCTGGGAGGACCACTTCTACCCAGAGATCATCGATCCGGAGACCATGCAGCCGGTTCCAGACGGCGAGTACGGCGAGTTGGTCATCTCCTCCCTCACCAAGGAGGCCTTCCCGATCATTCGTTACCGCACCCACGACATCACCCGCCTGCTCCCGGGCACTGCGCGTTCGATGCGCCGCATCGACCGCATCTCCGCTCGCAACGATGACATGATCATCCTGCGTGGCGTGAACTGCTTCCCGTCGCAGTTCGAGGAGATCATCACCGAGGACCGCCTGCTTCGCCCGCGCTACCAGTGCGTGCTGAGCAAGCGTGGCCGTATGGACCACCTCACCCTGGTGGTTGAGCACTCCTCGGAGGCTACTCCTGATCAGATCGATGCCTCCGCCGCGTGGCTGAAGAAACAGATTAAGGAGCGCATCGGCGTCACCGTTGGCGTCGAGATTACTGACCACGTCGATTGCGGTGAGGGCAAGGCCAAGAGGATCGTCGACAACCGCGATCAGTAAAACACTGCAGCGTTCTCGGCTTCTTCGGCACGCCCCGCCTCACTCATTGCCCCTTTCGTTCACTGGCTTTAACTGTATCCACCGTGCTTCTGCACCCATAGAGAAAAGACTCCCACTATGTCTGCACCAGTCACCCAACAGCCTGCCCAAGGGCCGGGAATCACTACAGAGCACAAGCGCGTGCTCGCCGGTTCGATGGTCGGCACCACCATTGAGTGGTTCGACTTCTTCATCTACGCTCAGGCCGCCGGCCTGATCTTCGCTACCCAGTACTTCGATCCGGTCTCCAACGAAAGCGCCTCCCTCGCACAGATCATTGCCTGGGCGTCGCTGGGTATTTCCTTCCTTTTCCGTCCTCTCGGGGCAATTTTGGCCGGCCACTTGGGTGACCGGCTCGGACGCAAGCCGGTCCTCGTGGTCACGTTGGTCGGCATGGGCTTGGCCACCATGTTGATGGGTGTGCTGCCGACGTACGCCTCTATCGGCATGGCAGCGCCTATCCTGCTAGTGATCTTGCGCATCCTTCAGGGCCTCTCCGCCGGCGGCGAATGGGGCGGCGCGGCGATGCTGGCCGTTGAGCACGCGCCGCAGGGCAAGCGTGGACTGTTCGGCGCGTTCCCGCAGGTTGGTGTGCCTCTTGGTATGTTTCTTGCCACCATCTTCAT
Organism: Corynebacterium sp. c25Ua_47; assembly: GCF_039907205.1. NCBI lineage: Bacteria > Bacillati > Actinomycetota > Actinomycetes > Mycobacteriales > Corynebacteriaceae > Corynebacterium > Corynebacterium sp. c25Ua_47. The sequence continues at coordinate 29,125 of NZ_JASBOH010000013.1, forward strand.
GCTGGTTCTCTCCTCCGTCCTCACTCCGGAGCAGTTCCTTGCCTGGGGCTGGCGCATCCCGTTCCTGTCCTCCGTGGTGCTCATTCTCCTGGGCTACCTGATTCGCCGGGCAGTAGAAGAGTCCCCGGCCTTCGCGGAGATGGAGGAACTAAAGGAAAAGTCCACGGCACCGCTTGCGGTCCTGTTCAAGGGCCACCTCGGAACCGTCATCAAGTGCGCGGTCATCTTCGCCGCCAACAACGCGATTGGCTACTTCGTCATCGCCTACTTCACCGCCTATGGCACGAAGGTCGTGGGCTATACCCGCCCCCAGGCCCTTGGGGTAGCCCTGATCGCGTCGATTGGTTGGTTTATCGGCACGCTGTACTTCGGCCACCTGTCTGACCGTTTGGGGCGCCGCACGACGTTCATTGGCGGCTACATCGTTTTGGCGCTGTATATCACCCCGGTGTTCTGGGCGGTTGACTCGGGCAACGTTATGTTCTTCGGCGTAGCCGTGTTCCTCCTGGGTGTCATCCTGGGTGCGACCTATGGCCCGCAGTCAGCGATGTACGCGGAGATGTTCCCGGTGAAGGTGCGCCTGTCGGGCGTGTCCATCGGCTACGCCTTCGGCTCCATCATCGGTGGTGCCTTTGCCCCGATGATTGCAGAGATGCTGTACACGCGGTACGAGACCTCGAGGGCCATCGCCGCCTACGGCATCGCGATTTCGGTCGTTTCCCTCATCGGTGTGCTCACCGTCCCGAAGGGTATTCAGGACCGCGATCTGCACGTTTAATCGCCCCGAGTTTGTTCACCCGCCACCCCCTTTAGCGCTTAACCCTTTCTCCGCTGGCTTTTGTTCCGGTTGGAGGGTCAGGCCCTAAAGGGGGTGTGGCGTTGTGGGGGTAAATAATTATTCAAAACGGTACCTATAGGTTGGCAGGTAGGCTAAGCTTCTCGCTAATACTCGTCGTACGCGGCCCGTATAAACAATTCCTACGGTCTTGTGGTGCGCGATATTTGCTCAAGAAGAAAGTTCTCTCATGACCACATCAACCCCGCATAAGACTCGCTCTACACGCGATACTTTTAATACGCGTTTCGTCTTCCTCATGGCCGCCATCGGTTCCGCCGTCGGCCTGGGTAACATCTGGCGCTTCCCTTACGTTGCCTATGAGAACGGCGGCGGCGCCTTCCTCATCCCATACATGGTGGCCCTGCTGACCGCCGGTATCCCCATCCTGTGGTTCGACCTCGCCATTGGTCACCGCTTCCGCGGTTCTGCGCCGCTGGCATTCCGCCGCATCAGCAGCCGCTGGGAAGGAATCGGCTGGTTCAAGGTCGGCGTGAACTTCTTCATCGCCATCTACTACGCCGCCATCATTGCGTGGGCAGCGCTCTACACCATTAAGTCCTTGCAGCAGACGTGGGGCGAGGATCCTTCGACGTACTTCATGGTTGACTTCCTCCAAGCAGACGCGGAGGCAACCTATTCCGGGCACGTTGTCCCATCCATTCTGGGCGTCATGATCCTCGTATGGGTTGTCTGCATCGCTACGCTGGCCACGAGCATCAACAAGGGCATCGGCAAGCTGACCTCCATCTTCCTGCCGGTCCTGGCCGTCATGTTCATCATTCTGGTGATCCGCGCCTTCTTCCTTGACGGCGCCGCCGAGGGCCTCAACGCCTTCTTCACTCCGGACTGGTCCGTGCTGAGCAACCCGTCGGTGTGGATCGCCGCCTACGGACAGATCTTCTTCTCCCTGTCCATCGGTTTCGGCATCATGATCACCTACGCGTCCTACCTCAAGCCGCGCACCAACCTCACCAACACGGGCCTGGTTACCGCCTTTGCGAACTCCTCCTTCGAGGTTCTCGCCGGCATCGGTGTCTTCGCCACTCTGGGCTACATGGCCGCCCAGCAGGGCGTGTCTGTCGATGAGGTGGCTGAGTCTGGTATCGGTCTGGCCTTCATCGCTTTCCCGACGATCATTAACCTCATGCCGCTCGGCTGGCTGTTCGGTGTCCTCTTCTTTGGCTCCCTGTTCCTGGCCGGTGTGACCTCGCTGATCTCCATCATGGAGGTCGTTGTCTCCGCCGTGGCAGATAAGTTCAACATCTCTCGCCGCGTTTCTGCCATCAGCGTTGGCAGCGCGATGGGAGTACTGTCCTGCTTCCTGTTCGCCACCTCCTCGGGCCTGGTCACTCTGGACATCATGGATAAGTTCACCAACAACTTGGGCATCGTCTTCGGCGCCATCTGCGCCCTCGTAGTCGTCGGCTGGGTGACCGGCCGCCGCCGCGAGATCCAGCAGCACATCAACGCCGTGTCGCAGTTCAAGGTGGGTGGCTTCTGGCAGTTCCTGACTTTCGTCGCGACCCCGCTGCTGCTCGTCTACTTCCTGGTCAACGAGATCATCACGATTGTCCGCGAAGGTTATGAGGGCTACTCCTCCACACAGATTGGGCTCTTTGGCTGGGCGGTTCTGGGCGTCATTCTGCTCGTTAGCTTCGTCATGCCGCTAGTGGACTTCCGCGGAAACAAGTACCTGGACGGCATCGAGACGTCTGATTACGGCGTCCCAGTGGGCGGCCGCCCGGTCGGCACACCGAACCCGCTTGCCACAGGCAACGCCGCCGCACCGAACACGGACGACAAGTAGCGGCTAGTAGGAAAGGAGAATAACAATGACTACAAGCGCAATCCTGCTCTTTATCCTCTTCGTCGTCGTCATCTGGGGCGGACTGGTTGTGTCCTCCATCTGGTTGGCGCGCAGCGACGATGAATTCACCGGTGAGCTGGGTAACGCCCCCGGCACTGACGACGAATCGCTATCGCACCGCGTGCACCACTAAAGGGGGAGGGCAGTCAACGGCTGCCCGCTCACACCTGCCCCTTCCTATATCTCGACTACCGTGCGCCCATGGCGGGAGCCGGCGCGCAGCTCTTGAGCGGCAGTGGCGACATCGGCCAGCGGCACCGTTTCAGTAATAGAGTTCAGCATGGTGAGGTCGAGGTGTTCGTCGAGAAGCTGCCAGGCCGCCTCGCGCACCTCGCGGGGCGCATCGACGGAGTTACCGCCGGCCAGCACGATGCCGCGCAGGATGAACGGCAGCACCGAGGCGGGAAGATCCGGACCAGCCGCCATACCGGTGGCCGCCACCACGCCGCCCCAGCGCACCTGCGCCAGCACGTTGGCCAAGACGGTGGAACCGGCGGTGTCAATGGCGCCGTCGTACAGCGCCTTCTGCAGCGGGCGGCCGGTCTCAGACAGCGCTGCACGGTCAAGCACGTGATCCGCGCCGAGTGAGGTGAGGTACTCCGACTGGGATTCCACGCGGCCGGTGACGGCGGTGACCTCGTAGCCGGAAGACTTGAGCAGCTGGACCGCGATGGAGCCCACGCCGCCGGTGGCACCGGTGACGAGGATGTGGCCCTTCGTCGTGCCGTGCGTGCGCAGCTGGTTGACGCAGATAGCGGCGGTGTATCCGGCCGTGCCAATCGCGGCGGCATCGTGCGCGCTGAAGCGTTGGGGCACGGGGATGGTGGCTTCACCGTTGACGCGCTGGCGGGTGGTGTAGCCGCCATGGCGAAATTCGCCCAGGCCATCGCCGCAGGAGACGACAAGCTGGCCAGGGCTCAAGCGTGAATCGGACGTTTCCACCACGGTGCCCACCACATCGATGCCCGGGACGAGCGGATCGATGCGCATGACACCTTTATCGCCCTCCAGGGCCATGGCGTCCTTGTAATTGAGGGAGGAGAACTGCACATCCACGACCGTGTCACCTTCCCCGAGCAGGGGCTGCTCTTGGAATGAGTGCGTTACTCTGGAATCCGTGCGAGTGACAATCAGTGTGCTCATAGGCACTATCGTACAGAGGATGTGAAGCAGCGTTTTCTGGCTTCTGCTTCAGCCGGCTTCCAGAGAACATGGTTAGGGTGAGGCGCATGACTGGGATAGAAGCTCAACGCCCGCGCAATCGGCTGCGGCCCGCGCCGGATCCGTATCGGCACCTGCTTCGTGATTCTCTCCTTGTCGCAGCCCTGTCCCTGGTGGTCGTGGTGTTGGCGACGGTGGGCAAGCCCTTCATGGACATCCCCGGCGTGGTGGACGGCTCCGCGCATGCGGTGCGAAGGGTCAATCTGCAGCTCTTTGGCGGATTTGAGAACGCCTCCGTGTGGTACGGCGGATGGACCGATCTCCTGGGGAATATCGCCCTCTTCATGCCGCTGGGAGCGGCGATTTACGTGGCCGGGCGCAACCGCGTCAGGATTCGCTGGGGCTTGGGCGGGGCGATGCTCATCGGCCTCATGGTCAGCCTGTGCATAGAAAGCGCTCAATACGTCTTCGCGCTGGGCTTTAGCGATATCGACGACCTCTTATACAACACGGTGGGTTCTGTCCTCGGCGCCGCACTCATGGCGCGCGTGGGACGCGAAGAGCAGATGAAGATTCTGCGCCGCCTCGGATTCCTGCTTGCGCTGGCAGCGGTGGTGCTCCTCGCCATGGTGGCGCTGTAGTACTTAGCTGGGCGTACGCACGAGCTTGGCGACGTCCCCCGCCACCCGCCGCGCATAGGGGGAGACACCGGTAATCGTGGCCGAGCCAGGACCAGTCCACGAGCCATAGCCCACGGGGAAGAAACCTTCCACCGTGGGCTTTCCTTCTGCCAGCAGCCCGGGGAAGGGGCGCAGCGCTGGGCGGAAGCCGGTGGCCCAGATGAGGTCGCTAAAGCCCTCGCGGTTCAATTGGTCCAGCGAGGAAAACATGTCGGTGGCGCGCAGAAGACCGCGATCACGGGCCTTGAGTACCGGCGGGACCATGACGATATCTCCTAGCTCACTTTCCGGCCCCGGGTCCGGCTCTCCCCGAAGTTTTGCCAGCATGCGCTGTCTGTTGCGGCTAAAGAGCACGCGCCCGTCGACATCATCCGGCATCCAGCGCGGCGGGTGCGCGGTAAACCACGTGGTGTTAACACCAGCGAGGGCTAGCTCGGCGGCGATTTGGGCACCGGAGTTGCCCGCGCCGACTATGGCCACACGGCTGCTACGGTCGCTGCCGGCGCCGTCCACGAAAGGCTCAGGCCCCGGGTAGCTCGCCGTGTGCCATCGGCGCCCCTGGAATTCACCGGGGTAGAAGGGGATGAACGGCGCGGACCAGGTGCCCGTCGCAGCCACGACGGTGCGGGAGCGGAACTCACCGTGGGTGGTGAAGAGGTGGAAGAGGGGGTCGTCGTCAAGCACGCGCTCCACCGCCACCCCGTGCCGGACCGGCAGGTCATAGCGCTGCTCATAACGGGTGAGGTAATCCACCACGTGGGACGCCGGCGGGAAGCCCGGGTAAGAAGGCATGGGCCAGCCGGGCAGGGTGGAGGACTGGGCATCGCTAAAGAGCGTGAGTGAATCCCACACGTGCTGCCAGGCCCCACCAGGGGAGGAATTGGCGTCGAGGATGAGGAAATCGAGCTTCTGACGGCGTAGGTAATAGCCGGTGGCCAGGCCGGATTGGCCGCCACCCACCACGATGCAATCGTAGGTATGCATCTATTGGATGAGCTTTCGCTCACGGGCCGCGGAGACGGCCGCCGTGCGGGTTTCCACGCCGAGCTTTTGATAGACGTGGATGAGGTGGGTCTTGACCGTGGCTTCGGAGATGAAGAGCCGCTGGGCAATCTGCTTGTTGGAATCTCCCGTGGCCAGCGCCTGCAGGATCTCCAGCTCGCGTGGTGAAAGCGCAGTCTCCGGCTGTGCCAAGCGCTCCGCCAGGAGGTTGGTGACTTCAGGCGCCAAGGTCCGCTTTCCCGCGGCCGTGTCGAGCACCGCGGTGTGCAGGGTTTCCTCGGGGGCGTCCTTGAGCAGGTAACCCAGCGCGCCCGCCTCCACGGCGGCCAGGATATCCGCCTGTGTGTCATAGGTGGTCAGGATGAGCACCGGTGGCCCATCGAGCTCGCGCACGCGCCGGGTGGCGGCGATGCCATCGACGTCTGGCATCTGAATATCGCAGACAACCACATCGATGTGGGGAACATCAGCATCCGTCAGCTGCTCGACGGTCGAGCCGTCGGAGCCTTCCAACACCACCTCGATGTCGGGGAAGGCGTTAAGAATCGCGCGCAGCCCGGCGCGGACCACGGGGTGATCATCGATGAGCATCACGTTGACCATTGCTGCTGCTTCCTGTTGGGATTCGCACCGCGAGCGCGGTGCCGGCGGGTGAAGATTCTACCTGGACGCTGCCGCCGACGCTGCGAACACGCTGCTCCAGGCCGGTCAGTCCGAAGCCACGTGGCCCTTCGATGCCGCGGCCGTCGTCGACCACATCGAGGATGATTCCATCCTCGAAAGAGCCGAGGGTGACCACGGCCTTGTCGGCATCGGCGTGTTTCATGACGTTGGTCAGCCCTTCCCGCGCGGCGCGCAAGATGACGTGGGAAAACTCGGTGGGGACGTCGGCGCTGCCGGTGAGCTTGAGCCCGAAGCGGGTGCGCAGCCCCAGGCCCTTAGCTTGGGCTTGGAGCTCATCCACGAGGGAGCGCAGTTCCGCGTCGAGGGAGGAGGCAGGGGCTGCGAGCTCTTTGACGAAGCGCCGGGCCTCGGCCAGATTATCCTGGGCCACCTTTTCAATGAGTGCGAGCTGCTCGGTCACGTCCTGTTGCGCGGATGTGTTCTTGGCGGCGCGGCTGAGCAGGACGATGGAGGAAAGACCCTGCGCCACGGTGTCGTGGATTTCGCGGGAGAGCCGCTCCCGTTCCTCAAGGCGCCCGGCTTGGTGCTCGCTGGCCGCCAGCTCCTCCTGGGTCTCACGCAGCTGCTTGGCGACGGCCGCGTGGTGCGCCGCCTCCGCCTGAACCCGGCGGGCGGCGTGGTAGACGGCCACGGCGAAACAGGTGCCAATGAACGGCCCGATGGCCGCGGCCGCGGTCCAGAATTGCGGGTGGATCCACGCGGGGACGAAGGCGGCGACGGCCCACAGCACCACGCTGGCGACGATTCCTGGCCAGAAGGGAAGCGCATGGATAAAGACGAAGACCAGCGGGAACTCGAGCCACATGAAGTCTTGGGCGTGCACCATAAGCCCGATCCACAGCAGGCACAGGGCGGCGAGCCACAGCGTGGTGGGGGCGGGGCGGGTGATGGTGCGAGAGCCGAAGATGGCAAACCCCGTGTAGACCACTGCGAGTGCGATGGAGAGGCCGAGGGCGCGGGCGTCGAGACGGCCATCGGCCCATGCGCGCAGCACTCCAAACACGAGGAGAAAACCGAACATGGTGTGCAGTCCCACGGTCCACAGTTTGTTGCTCATCATCACGGCAGTCCAGCTTATCCGCTGGCTGGTCGAGGGCGAATCAACCAACTGGTTGAGTGGAGGTTCAACTGGCTACCCGATTACTTTCAGCGCACGCACACGCAGGATTAATAGTATGTTCCTGGCATTAAGAGAGATAGTCACCGCCCGCGGTCGGTTCTTCCTGATCGGCGGCGTCGTGGCTCTAATTACGTTGTTGCTCGTTATGTTGTCCGGCCTGACCCAAGGCCTGTCCAAGCAGAATACTTCTGCCCTCGAGACACTCGGGGAGCAGACTCCTTATGTGACCTTCTCGACGGAAGACCCCTCCTTCACCGAGTCGGAGATCTTCGCCGAGGATGTCCCTGTCTCGGGCATTCCGCTCGGTACTTCGCAGACCAAGCTGGAGGGCCACGGCGGTGTGGCGGTTATCGGTTTGCCCGCCGGCACCCAGATCCCCGGCTTTAGCACCGTGATTCCGGAAGAAGGCATGGTCTTGAGCCAATCCATCGACGACGCCCTGCACGCGCCGTCCCGGGGCACGCTCGGCGGCGTGGACCTAGACGTGAACGCGGTGGTCGAGGATGAGTATTACTCCCACTCCCCGGTGGTGTGGGTCTCTACCGAAACCTGGCAGCAGGTCTCCCATTCTCCTGAGGACATGGTGGGCGTAGCCGTGCTGTCCCAGGAGCCGACCGACACCTCCGTGTCCATGGGCAAGGCCCTGTCCGGTCTTCCGGCTTATAGCTCGGAGCGAGGTTCCCTGCTGACCATGCAGGCCTTCCTCTACGGTATTTCCGCGCTGGTCACCATCGCTTTCCTGAGCATCTGGACCATCCAGCGCACCCGTGACCTGTCCATCCTGCGCGCCCTTGGCGCCAGCGTGAAGTACCTGCTCAAGGATGCCATCGCGCAGGCTGCCATCATCCTGGCGATTGGCGTGGGGGTAGGCGCGCTCGTCGGCTGGTTGCTGGGCCTTGCCGCCCAAGGTGCCGTGCCCTTCGAGGTCTCCGCCATGACCGTCATCGTCCCCGCGCTCGGTATCTGGCTGCTCGGCATCGCTGGTGCTTTCCTGGCCACCCGCCGCGTTTCCAAGATCAACCCGCTCGACGCCCTAGGAGGCAACGCCTAATGACTACCACCGCTTCTTCCCCTGCACTGTCCCTTCGCGACATCGTGGTGACCTACCCAGACGGCCAGTCCCGCACCACTGCACTCGACGGCGTCAGCTTGGACGTCAAACCCGGCGAGCTCACCGCCGTCATCGGCGAATCCGGGTCCGGCAAGTCCACCCTGCTGTCCGTAGCCGCCGGCCTCATCGAGCCGGACTCCGGCAGCGTGGAGCGAACCGGCTCCCGCGGCCTCATCTTCCAGCAGGCCAACCTGCTGGCCGCCCTGACGGCGCGCGAACAGCTGCTCATCATTGACCACATGGAGGGCCGCAAGCCGCGCCAGGATCGTGCCGATGAGCTGCTCAGCTTCGTGGGCTTGGAGGGCTTTGGCAACCGCCGGATGAACCAGCTTTCTGGCGGCCAGCGCCAGCGCGTCAACATTGCGCGCGCGCTCATGGGCCAGCCTTCCGTGCTGCTTGCCGACGAACCCACCTCTGCCCTCGACTCCAAGCTCTCCCGCGAGATTGCCAAGCTCCTGCGCGGTGTCACCGATGACTTCGATACCGCAACCCTGTTCATCACGCACGACCGCAGCCTGCTTGATTATGCCGACAACGTGGTTGAGGTCAAGGACGGAAAGCTTTCCGAATACTCTGAGCTAGCCGCGTAGGAAGCCTCTCATCTCTCACGTGTTCAAACAAAGGGGTAAATTATCACCCCGTTATGATACGACCCCGCAAGCCCCGAGTAAGCCCGACTGACTACCCGCGCATGCAGCAGTGGACCGCGCTGCATGCGCTCATGTTGAGCATCACCGTGGTGGCCTGCGGGGTCTTTATCGTCGCTGCTCACAGAATCAAGGGAACCTCCCGCGAGGCGTTCATCCGCCGGATGGTGGGCTGGGCCTTGCTGGTGGCGGGTACTGCGTGGACGGTCATCTCCTTAGACCCGAAGCAATTCGATATCCGAGAGTCTTTGCCTTTGCACCTGTGCGATGTGCTGCGCCCGATTCTGGCGCTGGGCCTCATTACCGGCAATGAGCACGCCCTGACCTTGACCTACTTCTGGGGCATCATCCTCAACCCGCAGGCCATTATCACCCCGGACGTCATCTACTACTTCTCCCCGCGGTGGCTGCGGTTTGGTACCTATTGGTTCTTCCACATTGTTGCACTCGCCGTGCCGCTGGCGCTGACTTTCGGCTTGGGCTACCGCCCGACGTGGAAGGGCTACCGCTTCGCCGTGAAGGTCACGCCGGTGTGGATGGCTATCGCGATGGCAGTCAACGCGAAGACCGACGGCAACTATGGCTTCCTGAACCACGCGCCGGGCAGCCCCTCCATCATCAACCTGCTGGGACCTTGGCCTGGCTACATCGTGGCAGAGACCCTCGCCGTCGCAGCAGCATGGGCCGGAATGACGTGGCCGTGGGAGAACACCTCACTGCGCCGCGGCACCGTGGCCGTTGGCCCGCGCGGGCTCATGCGCAAGTCCGTCGGTACCGCGTCCGGGATCCTGCGCCGGGCCAAGGTACGTTTTCGTAAATAGTGGCCCGCGAACCGCGAAATTATAGGGCTTCGTTGCGAAAACGTACCAAGGTGGTGGCGGCCAGGTACGGATCGATCAAATAAGGCCCCAGATCTTCGAATTTTTGGGGTGCTATTTGATCGAAACGTACTTAGCGGCGGAGCTAGCGCTCGGCGTTGAGGAGCCGCGCGATGGCCCGCGGGATGGCCGCCGCAATCTGGGAGGCCGAACAGGGCGCGAAGCCCTCGGGGGTCTCGGCCGCGATGGCCGCCGCGTGCGCGTGGATGGCGCCGGCGTGGAGGACCTCGGCGATGACCTCGGCAGGGGACGCGGCAGGTGCGTCAGCGAAGAGCTGGGCGATGACCGCGCCGAGGATACCGGAGAGCACGTCGCCGGAGCCGGGGGTCGCGGCAAAAGAGTGACCGGCGTTGAAGGAATAGAGCGGCTGGTCCGGCGCGGTGACGCGGGTCAGGCGGCCCTTGAGCAGGATGATGCTGTTTAGCTCTTCGGCTAGCTCGTGGAGGGCAGTGCCCCACCCAGCAGACGCATCGGGAGTAGAGCCGAAGGCGGCCTCGTAGAGGCGGCGGAACTCACCTTCATGCGGGGTGAGGATGGTCATCGGGTGTTCGGTGACTGTCTGGCGCAGGGAGGTATTGCGCGCTAGAAGCGTTAGGGCGTCGGCGTCGAGGATGGTGGGCAGTCCCTGCGCCAGTACCTTTCGTAGTTCGGTGGCCGCCGCTGCATCGGTACCGCGGCCGGGGCCCACGACCCAGGCCTGGGCCTGACCGGCGGAGGACACATCGGGATGGCAAACCAGCTCAGGCAGCAGAGAAGTAATCGAGTTATCCCCAATGAAGCGCACCATCGAGGGCGTGGCTCGCACGGCCGCGGTGGCGCAGAGGATCCCCGCACCCGGATAGGTATCGCTGCCGGCGGCTAGGGCGACGACGCCGCCGGAGTACTTATCGGAGCGCGCGCCTGGTGTGGGATCAACGATGGGGCCCGTGCAGCCAACCGGCCAGAGGCGGGAAGTGCGCCCGCCCGGCAGATCGATTTCGCCCGATTGCCACGCAAAGGGCGTCGGAACGGAGGGCTCGTGAGCGATGAATGCCGCTGGTTCATCGAGTTCGGCGAGGGTCTCAGCGAAAGAGGGCACGCCGGGCAAGAAGAGATCGGAGACCACAACCTGCCCGCATTCGGCGGCCAGCGCGTGGCCGAGGCGTGGCGAGCCAAAGGTGACGGTGACATCGGCGTGGACGGCATCCGCGGCGCACACTCCCGTATCGGCATCAACGCCGGTAGGCATGTCGACGGCTAAGACTGCAGCCCCGGCAGCGGTGGCGCGGCGGTAGAGGGACAAGGATGCATCGGAGAGGCCGCGAGCGGATCCGAGGCCAGCGATGGCGTCAATAAGCAGCGCGCTGCCGTTAGGCAGCGCATCGGCAGAAAGGACCGTACCACCGGCGCTGCAAAACGCAGCGAGGGCCTCCTCGTGGCAGCGTTCCGGGACCAGGGCATGGACCGTGACGCCGCGTGAGGCCAGCGCCGCACCGGCAAAGAGCCCATCCCCGCCGTTGCCGCCGGAACCAGCGAGAACGAGCACCGCGCCGGGGCGTGCCTCCAGCATCACTGATGCGGTTTCTGCCACCGCCGCGGCGGCCAGCTTCATGAGCTGATCCTCATGGGATTGCTGTTCCAGCAGGCGCTTCTCAGCGGCACGGACAGTGGCAACGGTATAAGCAGGGCGCATAACCCACACCCTAGCGCGCGGGTTGGCAGGTGGGGCACCAGAAGAGGTTGCGGCCCTGCATGACCTGCTCCTGGATCTTGGTGCCGCACACATGGCACGGCAGCCCCGCGCGGCGGTAGACATAGACTTCGCCACCGTGGTCATCCTTGCGGGGCTCGCGGCCCATGGCCTCCGGTGTGTGCGCGGGGCGGACCGTATCGATGCGGCCGTGCTCGACGCCGTAGTCCATGAGCTCCACCAGGTCCGACCAGATGGCATCGAACTCTGCTCGGTCGAGCTGGTTGCCGGGGATGAAGGGGGAGAGTTCTTGGCGGAATAGGGCTTCTGCGCGGTAGATATTGCCCACGCCAGCAAAGAGGCCTTGGTCCATGAGCATCGCGCCGATGCTGCGCCGCGAGGCATGCACGCGGGCCCATAGGGCATCCGGGTCGGCATCCTTGCGCAGCGGATCCTGGCCCACTTTCGCCACCTTGGCCTGGTATTCCTCCTCCGTAATGAGCGTGCAGAACTGCGGGCCGCGCAGATTCGCGGCTGTGGTGCCGTTATCGATGCGCAGCCGGATTTGGCCCCAGACATCGGCAGACGGCTCAAAGCGTAGGGAACCGATGAGGCCCAGATGGATGTAGATAACGTGGCGCGGGTTATCCGCATCGAAGTGGAGAAAGAGGTGCTTGCCAAAGGCTTCGGCGAGTAAGAGGCGGGAGTCGTCGACAAGCGCGGCCTCCGTAGCGAACCGACCTTGGGGGCTGCTCACGGCCAGCGGCTTGTTACGGAAATCCGCATTGAGTGTCCGAGCAAGGCGGTGAATAACGTGTCCCTCAGGCATGTCAGGAAGTCTACGCGGGGGCAGTGCTGCTGTAGACTTTCCGGGTACTACCCGTTGAACGGAAGGGCCTAAATACTATGGGGCGCGCACTCGGTTTTGACCGTGAAAAATACATTGAACTGCAGTCGGAGCACATCAACGCTCGGCGCAAAGAAATCGGCGGGAAGCTTTACCTCGAGATGGGCGGCAAGCTTTTCGACGATATGCACGCCTCCCGCGTGCTGCCCGGTTTCACGCCGGATAACAAGATTGCGATGCTCGAGCGCATCAAGGATGACGTAGAAATCCTCGTTTGCATCAATGCCAAGGACATCGAGCGTCAGAAGATGCGCGGTGACCTGGGAATCCTTTACGAAGATGACGTGCTGCGGCTTGTCGACGTCTTCCGGGACCGCGGCTTCCTGGTCAATAACATCGTCATGACCCAGCTCGAGGATGGCAATAGCCAGGCGGAAGCCTTCATCGAGCGCCTTGAGCGTTTGGGGCTCACCGTGGCACGCCACCGCATCATTCCGGGCTACCCCGCCAATATCGACCTCATTGTCTCCGAGGATGGCCTGGGCAAGAACGACTATGTTCAGACCACCCGTGACCTCGTGGTGGTCACCGCGCCGGGGCCGGGATCCGGCAAGCTGGCTACCGCGCTCTCGCAGGTCTACCACGAGAATCTGCGCGGCGTGCCTGCGGGCTACGCCAAGTTTGAGACCTTCCCCATCTGGAACCTGCCGCTCGATCACCCGGTGAACCTGGCCTACGAGGCCGCCACCGTGGACCTCAACGACGCCAACGTCATCGACCACTTCCACCTTTCCGCGCATGGCGAATCGACGGTGAACTACAACCGCGACGTCGAGGCCTTCCCGCTGCTGAAGTCTCTGCTGGAGCGCCTGACCGGCACCGTTCCCTACCAGTCCCCAACGGACATGGGCGTGAACATGGTGGGCTTTTGCATCACCGACGATGAGGTCTGCCGCGAGGCCTCCCAGCAGGAGATCATTCGCCGCTACTTCAAAACTTTGGTGGAAGAAGCCCGCAACGGTCTTGATTCCACGCAGTCCGAGCGCGCTGCCGTGGTCATGGCGAAGGCCGGCATTAAGTCCACCGACCGTCCGGTTGTGCTCCCGGCACGTCAGAAGTCGGAAGAGACGCAAGGCCCGGCAGCCGCGCTGCAGCTTCACGACGGCACCATCATCACCGGCCGCACCTCCCCGTTGCTGGGCTGCTCCGCAGCCGCGCTGCTCAATGCGCTCAAGCACTTGGCCGGCATCGATGATGACCTGCACTTGTTGTCCCCGGAATCCATCGAGCCCATCCAGACGTTGAAGACCAAGCACTTGGGCTCGCAGAACCCGCGCCTGCACACCGATGAGGTGCTCATCGCGCTGTCGGTATCCGCGGCGAAGGACGAGAACGCCCGCCGCGCGCTTGATGCGCTCAAGGAGCTTCAAGGCTGCGATGTCCACACCACCACCATCTTGGGTTCCGTGGACGAGGGCATCTTCCGCAACCTCGGCGTCCTGGTAACTTCTGATCCGGTCTTTGCCCGCAAGAGCGCGCTGTACCAGAAGCGCTAAGATTCTCCCGAACACTGGACGGAAGCGTTATCTCCGTAGGCATTCCCCCAGACCTGGAACCCGAAAGGTGCAGGTGAGCGGCGCCCAGCGCTTGCCGACGTCCCACCGCCCACCAGGGAGTTTCGGGATCGAGGTCTGGGGGTTTGGCCTGGGCCAACCCACGCGAGTGGACAAAGTGCAGGGGAGGGATCATGCTCCCATCCCGTATTCCAGCCAGGGTTTCTACCAGGTCGCCTAGTCAACCACTGAAGTCCCGGGAAAGAGGCACGCAGAAAAAGACGAAACTCAATCAGTCGTTCGCAATCGAAGAACGAAGCCACCAATACCCCGGGCTAACTAGCTCAAGAAGTCATCCTGGTATTGCTGCACCATTGAATCGAAATCACGATCACGTTCAAAACCTAAGGCTTCCACTCTTGACACATCGAAATTTCCCGGCCAGCTTGTAACTATCGCAGCAATACTCTCATCAGGCTTGTCACTAACAAGCTTTCTCGTTTCAGAGCCAGCCACACGCTCAAGCGAATCCAGCATTTCGCCAACCGTGACACAAATTCCTGGAAGATTCATAACTCTCCACGAGCCGAGTTTTGAGCCTTCAACTAAGAGTGCCCTTCCAAGATTACGAACTGCTACTTGCGGCGATGCAAGCCACATTCTCGTATCGTGCGGCACGGGGACCTCCGACGGCACACCGTTAAGAGGCTCACGAATGATCCCGCTAGCAAATGAGCTCGCGGCAGAATTCGGTTTACCAGGTCGCACCGAGATCGTAGGGAGTCGGCAAATGCGAGCATCTACGAAGCCTTTTCGTCCATACTCATTGACAAGCAGCTCTCCAATGGACTTGGTTGCCCCATAGGTAGAGTCAGGCTGAGTGGCCCAGTATTCAGGCATTACTTGCGGAAGACTGCCCCCAAACACGGCAAGAGAGCTCGTGAAGACGAACCGTGCAGGATGAGCCCCCTTAGCGCTACGAGTATGACGCACGGCCTCGAGAAGACAACGAGTGCCATCTATGTTGACACTCAATGCCGAATCAAAATCCGCCTCCGAACCACCCGAAAGCACGGCTGCTAAATGGATAACTGCATCAGTTTCTCCAGTGATTGCTTGTAGGACAGTCTCTCGATCGGTGATCTCTCCAACCACGGAGCGCACGCGCGGATCTGACACCCGGGCAGCAGCAAGGTCAAATGAAACAATCTCGTTCAAATCAAGCTTGCCGTGGTCTGCCTCGGAAAGAAAATGCTGAATAAGCAGGGTCCCGAGAAAACCCGCACCTCCAGTGATAACGATGTTCATACTTGCTCCTTATGAAGAATGTAGTGGCCGCCAGCGCCCCGCCCCTCTCGTATTGAGGATGGGCTTCGCCAGTCACTAACAGCCAAGAAAAGGTTCTGAAGACCATGGCATAGAAAATGGGGTGAATTCCTTCCGATAGGGAGGAATAAGAAAGTCATAAACCACTTTCGTGAACCAATGCACTGCGGAAGTGATGAGGCTTTTCTATAGCAATAAGCGTTCGAAAAACAAAGCAGAATTTATATTTAGCGCACGCGCATCAATCATAGGTAGACTCCCCTCAATGCAAGTGATGTGAGATACTTTTAACATCCTACCGTAAGACACCTCACATTGAGTCTTTTATTCTTGTCAAGGACTGAATGGGCGGCACCCTTGCGGGCTTATTGCCTTTCACCAAGTTTCTGGAACCGAGGAGGATTTCTAATGTCCCCAACAACGCTCGTGCTGCTCGGCATTGCTGCGGTAGCTCTCATTCTCTTTTTGATCATTAGAGCAAAGACCCATCCATTTATCGCGATGCTACTTGTGTCGATCGCTTTGGCACTTGCAGCGCGCGTACCGCTTTCGGAAGTTGTACCTCTACTCAAAGATGGTATGGGAGGAACACTCGGAGGTGTCGCTCTCATTGTCACGCTTGGTGCAATGCTCGGTCGAATAGTGGAAGTCTCAGGTGGCGCTGAAGTACTAGCTCGTTCTCTTGAGAAAAACTTCGGCGAGAAGCGCGCACCATGGGCACTAGGCGCTGCCTCATTTATTTTTGGTATTCCGGTCTTTGTTGATGTAGCGACAATCGTGCTCGTTCCAATCACACTTGCCGTGGCCCGTCGAATGGGTGGAAAAACAAATATGCTTGCCTACGCCTTGCCTGTAGTTGCTGCTTTGCTAACAGTGCATGTAGTTCTCCCACCGCACCCTGGAATCGTTGGCGCCTCAGAGCTGATGCAAGCTGATGTAGGCATGGTTCTTTTACTTGGTCTGATTCCTGCCGTCGTTATGTGGCTGGTAGGCCAAGTGTTCTCAGGTTTCATAGTCAAGAAGGTTTTTTCTCCGGTGCCAGCTGTTGGTAGTCAAGCCGCCGGAACTACCGCAAACCAAGACGTCGAAGTTGATGATGGAGGGGCACCGTCAGTGGGGCTCGTTCTTGCCACGATTCTCCTCCCTCTTGTGCTCATTATGGGTGGCACCGTATCTACACTCATGCTTGATGAAGGTACCGCAGTACGGGATTTCCTGGGCTTCGTTGGTGACTCTCCCATCGCTCTTTTCATTGGCGTCATATTCGCGACTGGGGTCTTAGGTTTTGCACGTGGCTGGGGCAAGGAACAGGTAGAGGACGTTGTAGCCTCGGCACTTCCTGCTACGGCCGCAGTCATCTTGATCACTGGCGCAGGGGGGACCTTCGGCAAAGTCTTGACTGAAACCGGTGTTGCCGATGCTGTAGCTGATTTGCTGGTGTCCACGGGGCTACCAGTGCTCGTGCTGGCATGGTTGCTTGCAGCTTTTATTCGCGCAGCCCAAGGGTCCGCAACCGTTGCGGCACTTACAACTGCCCCATTAGTGGCACCAATGATTGCCTCCCTGGAGCTTAATGGATTGCAAGTAGCACTGGTGACTGTGACTGTCGGCATCGGCTCGATGGCATTTAGCCATGTAAATGATTCTTTGTTCTGGGTGTGGAGCCGCTACTTCCAAGTAGATACCGCATCAGCGTTGAAGTCTTACACAGTGACGACAACGATCATGTCAATAGTTGGATTCGTTGTAGTTGGAATCTTGTGGCTAGTACTAGGAGCAATGGCGTAATGGAAAGGCATGAAAAAATGAATCTTTTTGAGGCACCATCGAGGCGTCTTCTGGTGCTTGACGACGACCCTACTGGCTCACAGTGCGTTTCGAACGTCGAAGTGGCCCTCGATACTGATCCATCTATTCCGGCCGAGGTGCTACAGAACCGAGGTTCAGCGTGTTTTGTCCTCACGAATTCGCGCGCCCTCGATGAAGACGCTGCCGTAGAAATCAACCGCAAAATGGTTGGGTCCGTAGTCGAACGCTTGGAAGACTGCCGCGGCCTACATGTTGTTTCTCGCTCGGATTCAACGCTTCGCGGCCACGTAATCGCAGAGCCAAATGCAATTGCTGATGCGCTTGCGGAGCACAACATCGAAGTAGATGGCTTTTTGTTCTGCCCGGCGATGATTGAAGCAGGCCGATTCACTAAAAATGATGTTCACTTCGCCATAGTGGACGGAAAAGCGCAACAGGTGGAGGACACTGACTTTGCGAACGACGCAACATTTGGGTATTCCCACTCGAACCTTGCGGACTTTCTTGAAGAGAGGTCTGGTGGGATAGTCCGCGCGGAGGAGTGTGTCTCAATAAGTCTCACCGATATCCGCGACGGTGGCGTAGAAACGGTCAAGGCAAAGCTCGTCGAGGCGAAGAATCGACGCTGGATAATAGTTAATGCCACCGAATATTCCGACATGGATATCGTGTCAGAAGCAGTGGCAGAACTCGAAGAACAGGGCAAAGTGTTTGTGACTCGTTGCGGCCCTTCCTTCGTTCGCTCCCTAGCTGGGCAGCGAAACGCTCAACTGATTACTTCTGATTCCTTAGAAATTGATCCATCACGCACAGCTCATGGGCTCGTCGTCGTTGGCTCACACGTAGGGCTCACGAGCCAACAGCTTGCAGTACTTCAGCAGCGAAGCAATCTCCATGAGTTTGAGCTGCAGGTTCCTAAGCTGCTCGATTCAGGATCCCGTGAGCAGCATATCGATGAGGTTTCAATGCGTGTGAGAGAAGCGCTAGCGAGTTCCGATTGCGTCCTGTACACGAGTCGAGAACTGATTAGGACAGAGTCAAAGGCTGAATCTCTCGCGATCGCACGACAAGTCTCTGATGCAGTCGTTGCAGTGGTGCAAGCAGCAAGGGAAGCACGTCCAGCCTGGGTCGTCGCCAAGGGAGGTATTACATCCCACGAGGTAGCGGCTTCGGGCCTCGGGATTCAGCGTGCCAAGGTCCAAGGTCAGTTTTATGAGGGGCAGATTAGCTTGTTTACTGCTACCGAAGCTCCTGAAGACGTGATCGGAGTACCGTACGTAGTTTTCCCGGGAAATGTAGGCGGTAAGGAGGCTTTGGCAGAGGTCGTTGAAAGGCTACGAGCTGCCACGACAGATGCTTAGGCTTATCCTTTTCTCACTAAAGAATAGGGCCAACCTTAATCCGCATATCAAAAACTGCGAATCTACCCGATGACTACATACACCGAGAGTAGATTAGCTGGAAAATTTCACAGTACCTACCAATTTATTTTTACACTCAAGGGAGTTTTAAGTGCGCACCACTCCAAAAGTTGCCTGGATCGGGCTCGGCGCCATGGGAGGGCCAATGGCCCTCGCAACCGCATCAGCTGGAATGAGCGTCACGGCATTTGACGTCCAGCCCTCTTCACTCGAATCAGTAGCACCTCAAGTGAGCGCTGCCTCTAACGCTCGTGAGGCTGTTTCTGGTGCCGACGTCACCGCGATTATGGTGGCAACTGGAGACCAGTTGCAATCCGTCCTATTCGGAGAAGAAGGAATTTCCCCTCACCTTTCTCAAGGTTCAGTAATTCTCATTATGGCGACCGTCGGCCCGAAGGCCATTGAACAAGCTGTTGATGGCCTTGCGGGTACAGGCGTACATGTCGTTGACGCACCAGTGTCTGGCGGCGTCGCACGAGCAAAAACAGGGGATCTACTCATGATGGTGTCTGGCGACAGTTCCGCTGTGGCCGTCGTTCAGCCACTTCTGGATGCAATGGCGTCAAACGCCCCCGTAGTCGGCGAACGTCCTGGCGACGGCCAGCGTTTCAAGATCGTAAATCAGCTGTTGTGCGGCGTCCATATCGCAGCTGCTGGCGAAGCACTAGCTCTAGCGGATTCGATGGGGCTGGAAGTCTCCCGGGTGCACAAGGTGCTTGGAACAGGAGCTGCAGCTAGCTTTATGTTTGGTGATCGCGGGCAGAGGATGGTTGATGAGGCCTTTGATGAGGTGCGTAGTGCACTCGATATCTTTGTGAAGGATATGGGACTAGTCGGGGAAGCTGCACGAGAAGTACACCAAGAAGTACCACTTGCAGTTACGGCGGAGCAACTTTATATCAGAGGACATCGCGAGGGAGTGGGGCGTAAGGACGATTCAATCGTCTTCAAACTGCTACGCGGCGAGCATTGATGAGTATTGACTTAGGCGACCGACTTCGACGCCTCCAGCGCACACCGCATTTCCCCAGACCTAAAACCCGCAACCTGCAGGTGAGCGGCGCATAGCGCTTGATTCCGCCGTGGGCGTTATACCGCAGCTGCTCTGCGCCGTCCTCATCGACGATCTTCCAACCATTACGGGTGATTTCACGGGCGACGACACTGTGGTGCCTATTGATTTTCTGCGCGATGGCTCGTGCCGAATCACCGACACGACATCCCGCTTCAATAGCAACACGGTCTTCAACAGTAAGCCTGCGACCACGCCCTACTAAGGCGTGTTTGTCGAATACGCCGCTAGGAAATCCATCGACGGCTTGAGTTTTCATCGGTGCTGGCATACCAGAATCTTTACCCAGCTTCTTGCCTGTATCTGGTATAGACACCACCGCCTCATCAGGCGTTCGGCGATGTCGCTGCCGGCGTGACTTCGCATACCGCTGCTTCCTTATCCACTCATACACGGTAGAAGGATGCACACCGATAGCATCAGCCACTGTCTGACAGTTCTCACCAGCAAGCACTCGCTCCACGGCCTGGGCACGTTCATCAGGTGACAAGTGGGCGCGTCTAGGCCGCACTTCGATTACACCAGCTTTCTTTAACCTGCTGTGAAGCAAGCCAGTCGATATTCCAACAGTCTGTGCTGCTTGATTGATCGACATACCTGCACGCACCAACCCAACAGCCTCACGGACAAACGGATCACGCAGACGACTCGCACGCCTGCCAGGAGGCTCGACACCTCTTACCCTCAACCAACCGTAAACCGTATCGGGACCCACACCCACATCACGCGCGACGAGACTAACTGCCTCACCTGCCACCACGCGCTCAATAGCGGCTTCCTTAACATCCTTCGGAGTCCAACGCGTCACAACTACCTCCCGGTCGAAGTGGCGCATTCACCCCTTGACAGCACGCAGGTGGGCGTCGGCAAGCGCTTGGCGACGCCCCACCACCCACCAGGAGGTTTCGGGATCGAGGTCTGGGGCTTTGGGCTAAAAGCGGTTGCAGCGTTGGGCCCAAAAGATTGGGGTTTTACCTCGCAGCGGGCTTAGACTTGCGGGCGTGACTATTGGCAAGACTCTCCTCTACTACTGCTTTACTCCTATCGAGGACCCCACCGCGATCATGCTGTGGCAGCGCTCCCTGTGCGAGAAGCTCGGGCTAAAGGGCCGTATCCTCATTTCGGAGCACGGCATCAACGGCACCGTGGGCGGGGACATGGATGCGTGTAAGCGCTACGTGCGCGAGACCCGCGAGTACCCGGGTTTCAAGAAGATGGAGTTCAAGTGGTCCGAGGGCGGAGCGGAAGACTTCCCGCGCCTGTCGGTCAAGGTGCGCGATGAAATTGTGGCCTTCGGCGCGCCGGGCGAGCTCAAAGTGGATGAGAACGGCGTCATCGGCGGTGGTGTTCACCTCAAGCCCGAAGAGGTCAACAAGCTGGTGGAGGAGCGTGGCGAGGAAGTTGTCTTCTTCGACGGGCGCAACGCCATGGAGGCGGAAATCGGCAAATTCAAGAATGCCGTGGTTCCGGATGTGCGCACGACCCACGACTTCATCGCCGAACTCGAGTCCGGAAAATATGACTGGATGAAGGACAAGCCCGTGGTCTCCTATTGCACGGGTGGTATTCGCTGCGAAATCCTCTCCGCGCTGATGAAGAACCGTGGCTTTAACGAGGTCTATCAGATTGACGGCGGCATCGTCCGCTACGGAGAAAGGTACGGCAACGATGGCCTGTGGGAAGGCTCGATGTACGTCTTTGACAAGCGCATGCACCACGAGTTTGGTCAGGGCCTAGAGGATCCAGGCTTTATTCAGCTCGGCCACTGCGTGCACTGTGGGAAGGGGACGAATACCTTCCACAATTGCATTAATGAGGACACGTGCCGCAAGCAGGTGCTCATTTGCGATGACTGTATCCAGCACGTGGAAACCCAGCACTGTGGGCGTCCAGATTGCGCCGAGGTGGCTGCGGCCCAGGCGCAGGCCTAGCTTTCGCTAGTTTTCAAGCACCGGGGTGAGCAGGATCTGGATGTCGTTGATGCACCAGATCATGAAGTTGCCGGCCATGACCCAGAAAATCGCCATCCAACCGCGCCAGCGCACGTAGGCCTTGAGTTTGCGCACCATGATGACGGCGCAGCCGATCATGCCGATGAAGGGGATGATCAGCGTCGTCGTGGCGAACACCGTGCGCTGGGTCCTTGTGCACAGCCAAGCGGCGAACTCCACGCGGAGGCAGTCGGTCGTGGTTCCGAAGAACCTGAAGAATCCAGCGAGGAGGAGCGCGTACAGCGCCGAGCTCACAAGGATAGCCACCATAAACCACAGCGCCTGGCGCGAGGAGCGGCGGTTGGCCTCGGCGACGGCGAGGGGATCGGGCTCGTCGGCAAGCTCATCAAAGCTGCGGGGCTCGGGGCGAGGCAGGTTGGTATAGTCCGCGTCGGACGTGAGATCATTTTCGGGGTGCTCTGCTGCCATGCTGTGCAAGTCTAACGTGCTTCGGGGTCATAGGTGCTCGGGCAGACCAGGACTGGCACGCCCACGTGGGGGAGTAGTTCGGTGGCGGTGCTGCCGATGAAGACGCGCTCGATCGGTCCCATGGGGGAGGAGCCCAAGCAGAGCAGGTCGCCCTTCTTCCACTTGAGCGAATCCACCGCGCCGGACCAGCCGTGGCCGCTGCCGATGTCCGTCGTGACGGAAATCTCCGGGAAGGCCTCTGCGATGAAATCGTGGGCGCGGTCCAACAGCGAGAGCGAGTGCTCGCGCCAATTGGGGGCGTCGGAGGGAAAAGTGGGGGAGTATTCGAGGGGGACGTCGACCAGCCCCTTGGCGGAAAACGCCAGGATACGCAAGGGGATGCCGCCGCGCTGCGCAATGCAAGCTGCGTGCCGGAGGGCGGGATCGTCAGCGCGGCCAAGTTCGGTGAAGGCGAAATTGATGCGCGTCACTCCGTGCTTGGACAGCTTGATACCGCGCGGGGTGAGACCCACGGGAAGCGGCGAGTAGTGCAGCAGCGCATCGGCGGTAGAACCGGAGAAGAAACGGCCCTTCGGCGCGGACTGGTTGGCCCCTAGGAGGATGACGTGAGCGTTGAAATCCGTAGCCGCTTGCTCCAGCAGCTGCGGGCGGGACGGTCCCGCGATGAGAACGGAGACGTTCTTATCGAGCTGGGCCTTGTCCACCCCGGCTGCGTCCAAGGCCTGCTTAACGGCGCGTTCGCAGGTTGCGCGCTCCTTCTTGAACCACTGCTTATAGGAGCCGCTGAGCTTGCTGAGCGACGTCACGGTGAGGGGTTGCGAAATCGTGGATACAACCCGGATCTGAACGGGCGTGGAACGCGCAAGCCATGCGGCAAACTCGATGGCCTCGGTGCCTGTGGAGCTAGGACTCCACGAGACGAGTACGCGAAGCGGGGGGATACGGTCTTCCGAGGAGGACTGTCCTTCCGCGGGGTGTGAAGATTTCTTAGCCATTCATCAAAAGGATCGGGGTCGTTTCCTTCATTATCGACCCTTCACGCTTTAAAATAAAATCCGTTCTACCGGCGCTTTTTGGTCTATTTTCCGTCCATGGTGGGGCGGTACACATCCGCGAGTTTGGAAATCAGGTTGACCAAAGAATTGGCGTCCTTGATGTCCTCCGGTTCAAGCCAGCGCAGGATCTCGGCCAAAGCTGCCGCACGCTGGCGGGAGACGATGGTCAGCTCGGATTCGCCGAGCTGGGTGAGGGCGACGAGAACGCCGCGGCGGTCCTTTTCGTCGCGGTGCCGTTCCACGAAGCCTTGGCGCTCCAATTGGTACAGTGCATTGGACGCGGTGGGCATCCGGATTAGCTCTGCTTGGGCAATGGTGCTGACGCGAGAGGGCCCACGCAGGCGCAGCTGATTCATGATCGAGACCTGCGAGGTGGTTAGGGACGTGCCCTCCGTTGTGCGCTGGAAGATGAGCATGAGCTTATTGAGCGCGGGCTGGATCTGGCGGGCAACATCCAGGGCGTCCTCGTAGGGGATCGGGGATTCGATAGTTTCTTCACTCATGGAAAATAAGTGTAGCTACAATCCACTCGCGGCGGTAGTTAGCTGACTAAAAAAATTAGGTTTTGCGTCGCGAAGTGCCCAAGGGGAGCCTAGATTGTTGACGCTGCCCGCACTACACTGTCCGGCGTGAATTCTCCGTCCAAGGCAGAGTCTGCAAAGACAAGGCCAGAAGTGGCCTACCGCAACGAAGTCTCCTATGAATGGGAGCGCGCACAGCATCTGCGTGAGCTTCGCGCGGGAAAAGTGACGCGCGAAGAATTGTGTGATGCTGGTTTTCTCCTCCGCGCGGCGGCGGAGCATCATGGCGTTGACATGCAGAAGCCTTGCCCGGTGTGCGGAGAAGAGCTGCGACTGACCCGCTGGGTTTATGGCGACTCTTTAAAGCGCCGTGCGGGAAGCGCGCGCAGCGCGGCGGAAATTGCAGAAATGGCGGCCGAGGGACTGGAGTTTACAGTGCATTTCGTGGAAGTGTGCCCGGCATGCCGCTGGAATCATCTGCTTCGAGCGGCCACGGTCTATGCTCGAAGGTAGTTTTGGCTTCCCAGTTCACGCCGGTAAGCTGCATGTATTTACAGTTTCTGTACAGGATTGATGAGGACACGGATTAGTGACCGAGAAGGAAACCTCCGGGCGAAAGTCAGGTAATCGCAAGAAGAGCGCCTCGCACAGGAGTAGGCGTTCGTCCGGCCGCACACGCCGCTGGCCGTGGATTGTGCTCGCTGTCTTATTCGTAATTGTCGGCATCCCCGCCTTGCTCTTTGGGTACGCGTATACGCAATACGACGTCCCCGAGCCCAAGGAGCTGCAGCCGAGCCAGATTTCCACGATCGTCGCCGGCGACGGCGAAACCCAGCTGGCCAAACTAGTTCCACCGGAGGGCAACCGCCGCCAGGTGACCCTGGATGAGATCCCGGATTACGTTGAGGATTCTGTCCTCGCGGCCGAGGACCGCGAGTTCTGGACCAACTCGGGCTTTTCCTTTACAGGTCTGGGCCGTGCCGTCTTGGGCAAGCTCACCGGTGATGCTTCCGCCGGTGGTGGCTCGACGATTACTCAGCAGTATGTGAAGAATACTCTCGTTGGTGACGAGTACTCCTACGTCCGCAAGATTCGTGAGCTCATCTACTCGGTGAAGATGACCAACGAATGGTCCAAGGAGGACATCCTCAACGCCTACCTCAACACGGTCTACTTCGGCCGCAACGCGTATGGCATCGAGGCTGCATCCAATGCGTACTTTAATAAGGACGCCAAGGACCTCACTAAGGAAGAAGGCGCGCTGCTGGCGGGTGTTATCCAGTCGCCGTCTGTCCTCGATCCGTGGGTAGATGAGGAACGTTCTCATGCTCGTTGGGACTACGTCATGGATGGCCTCGTTGAGATGGGTGACCTGGATCAGGCTGAACGCGATCAGTTGGTCTTCCCGGAAACTCGCGATCCGTCTGAGTATTCCGCTTACACCGAAGCGCCAGGCGCTTATGGCCACATCAAGAACCAGGTCATCGATGAGCTGTCCCGTGTGGGCATCACTGAGGATCAGCTGGCCACCGGTGGTCTGAAGGTGACGACGACCATTGATATGACCGTCCAGAATGCATCGACGGATGCCGCCCACGCAGAGCTGGGAGTGCTGCAGGAAGATGCACGCGCGGCAGCAGTCACCATTGACCCGGCCACGGGTGCCGTGCGTGGCTACTACGGCGGTGACGATTCCAACGGCTGGGATTATGCCAATTCCCCGCTGCAGACAGGTTCAACCTTCAAGATTATGACCCTGGCCGCAGCGCTCCAGCAGGGCATCGATCTCAATACTTATTACTCCTCGGCGCCCTACCAGCTGCCTGGATCGCAGCTCGTGACCAACGACGTGGGTGCCGGCTGCGGTAGCTGCTCCATCGCTGAGGCAATGAAGAATTCTTATAACACGTCCTTCCTGCGCCTCCAGGATGACTTGGAAAACAAGACGCAGGACACCGCGGATATGGCGCATGCGTTGGGCGTGCCGCGCAGTCTTCCGGGGATTGAAAAGACCCTCACTGAAAATGGTGGAACGCCGTACGAGGGCATCGTGCTGGGCCAGTACCAGTCGCGTCCGCTCGATATAGCGACGGCAATGGCCACCTTGACCAACCAAGGCATATGGCATCAGCCGCACTTCGTGGAAAAGGTAGAAAACGCTGCCGGCGAAGTCCTCTACGAGAACCCGACCGACGGCGGTGAACGCCGTGTCTCCGCCAACGTGGCCAACAACGTGATCTCCGCGATGCAGCCAATTGCCGCATGGTCCAATGGTGCGCTAGCTGGCGGACGCCCGTCTGCCTCCAAGACTGGTACGACGCAGCTGGGCGATACGGGCCAGAACAAGGATGCGTGGATGGTCGGTTCCACGCCGCAGCTGGCTACAGCAGTGTGGGTAGGCACGGCCGACAACACCTCCGCGATCTTTAATCAGTGGGGTGGAATCATGTACGGCTCCAACTCGCCGACGAAGATCTGGAAGTCCATCTTGGACACCTCTCTGGCCAACGTGGAGCAGCAGCCCTTCCCGCAGGCCTACCCGATTAACTACGGCGTCGGCAGCTGGGGCTCGGGATATGTCTATGATCCGAGCCAGACCACCACGTGGAACCAGACGCCGGCAAGCCCGGAGAGTGACAGTCCCGAGGGTGAAGAGGAAGCACCTGCCGAGGGCGGCGAGCACCACGACGAGGGTCAGGGCGGTAGCCCAGAGCAGCCGGCCCAGCCTGAGCAACCTGAGCAACCCGCTAACCCTGAAGTACCTTCGCTCGATGACATCCTTAATGGAGATGGCCTCGACCAACTGCTTGGCCAATAGGAGATTGATCCCCCGGTGAGCCATCACACTTCTTCGCAGCTTGTCCCACTCTCATCCGAATCGATGACCCGTGGCGCCGTCAATGCCCTCGGCGGGCCGACGGGGCGTTTCGCCCGCTCGTCCCACTCTGGTTGGTGGACGCCGCTGCGCGTCATCATCACGCTGGCGTGGACGTTCCTGGCGTTTGGATTCTTGAGTAAGGCAACCTGTGCGGGCAGCCGCCGGGGCGAGGACGGCCTCATCAGCCTGAACTGGGATGGCAACCGCCAGTACACGTCCTTTTGTTATAACGACATCGTGCCGCTCTATGGTGGGCGCGGCTTGGACCAACCTGGCTTTCCCTATGCCTACTCCTGGGTGGAGGGAGACCTCACGCGCTACATGGAATACCCCGTTCTGGCGGGCCTGTTCCAGGGGGTCGTCGGCTGGCTGGCGCGCACCACGTATCCGGCTGTCGAGTGGATTGGTATGGCCGAGGTCAGTTGGTACTTTGGGCTGACCACGCTCATCTTGTCCCTCGTGTGGGTCGGCACCGTGGTCATGGTATTCCAGCTCACGGGCAACCGGGCATGGGATACCATTCTCATGGCGGCCAGCCCGCTCGTGGTCATCCACGCCTTCACCAATTGGGACATCCCGTCGGTAGCGTTCATGGTGGGTGCCCTTCTCGCCGTGAAAAAGCGCAAGAACTGGCTCGCCGGCATTCTCATCGGGCTCGGCACGGCATTCAAGCTGTGGCCCCTGTTTATCTTGGGCGCGTTTCTGGTGTTGGCCATCCGCCACAAGCGGTGGGCGCCTTTCTTCAAGATGTTCGTGGCAACCGCTGTGACGTGGCTCGTGGTGAACCTACCCGTGGCGCTCGCCTACCCCGAGGCCTGGCGCGAATTCTTCCGGCTCAATCAAGAACGCGGTGCGGAATGGACCACGATCTATGCGCTCTTGAGCCGCGTGACGGGCGTGAGCTTTGAGCCCGAATTCCTCAACACCTTCTCGCTCGTGGCATTCCTGGTGAGCTGCGGGGCGATTGCCATCCTGGGTCTCAAGGCGCCGCGCGCGCCGCGAGTAGCCGAAATGATCTACCTCATCATCATGGCCTTCCTCATTTTCAACAAGGTGTGGTCCCCGCAGTACTCCCTGTGGCTGGTCGTCCCGGCACTCCTGGCCCTTCCCAGGTGGCGGCTCATCTTTAGCTGGGCGCTTGCCGACGCCCTCCTCTGGCCCATCCTCACCTGGCACATGCTCGGCTCGGAAAATAAGGGTCTGCCGCACGAGATGCTCGATATCGCGGTGCTGACGCGCGATGGCTTCATCATTGCCATCGGTGTGCTCATCATCCGCCAGATGTGGGGCAAGTCTGAGGACAAGGTCCGCGCCGCTCATGGCGGCAGGGACCCGTTGGCGGGGGATTTTGCACGATGACTATCACCATCGTGGGCATCGTCTCCATCACGCTGGGCTTCCTTTGTGTGTTGAGCGCCTACTACCTGTTTCAGCGCTCTCAAGACCGCACCTGGCCGGTTGTGCTGGGCTTGCTGGCTTTGCTGTTTCTCACGGTGATCCCGGCGGGATCGGCGATCTTCGTCGCGGCGACCCACTAGCGGCAGCCGAGGAGATGGGGGATTTCCTTTTCCGCCGGTCAGTGCGGTACTGTGTGAGGGTTGCTTGACGCAACAGACCCTCCTGCCATATCCGCAAAGGTGATATGGCCGATACCAATTACTAGACCATAGGAGGTGATGAGGTCCGTGCGTCACTACGAAGTCATGATCATTCTGGATCCTAACCAGGATGAGCGCACCGTAACCCCGTCCCTAGACAAGTTCCTCGAAACGATCCGCAAGGATGGCGGCAAAGTCGAAAAGGTTGATGTGTGGGGCAAGCGCCGTCTTGCATACCCGATCAACAAGAAGGAAGAGGGCATCTACGCAGTCGTGGAGCTGGAGTGTGAATCCCACTCGGTTCTCGAGCTTGATCGCCGTCTGAACCTGAACGACTCCATTATGCGTACCAAGGTTCTGCGCACCGACAGCAAATAGCGGATACTGGGTTTCGAGCAATCCACGTAACCGATATTAAGGAGTAAAGACATGGCTCAGGGAGATACCAACATTACGGTTGTCGGCAACATTGTGGCCGACCCGGAACTGCGCTTCACCCCAGCGGGTGCCGCAGTGGCAAATTTCCGTGTTGCCTCCACCCCGCGTCGCTATAATCAGCAGACTTCCCAGTGGGAGGACGGCGAGGCCATGTTCCTCACCTGCAACGTGTGGCGCCAAGCCGCAGAAAACGTTGCGGAGACCTTGACCAAGGGCATGCGCGTTATCGTTACTGGCCGTTTGCGCCAGCGGTCTTACCAGACCCGTGAGGGCGAGAACCGCACTGTTTTTGAAATCGAGGTCGATGAGGTCGGCCCGTCCCTGCGTTATGCATCCGCACAGGTTAACCGCAAGTCCGGCAACGGCGGCGGCAACTATGGCGGTGGCCAGCAGCAGGGTGGTGCTAACTACGGCGGCGGCAACCAAGGTGGTTTCTCCGGAAACCAGGGCGGTTTCTCTGGAAACCAGTCCCAGTCCTCTGCCCCGCAGCAGTCTCAGCAGCAGTCGGCTCCGAGTAACGATCCGTGGAATTCTGCACCCCAAGCGGGAAGCTTTGGTGGTGCGGATGCAGAACCCCCGTTCTAAGACTGTCACGCAAGTATTCATTTAACTCAATTGAAAGGCAGGGATCATGAAGCTGATCCTCACCGCTGCCGTTGAGAACCTCGGCGCCCCCGGCGAAATTGTAGAGGTTAAGGACGGCTACGGACGTAACTACCTGCTTCCGCGCGGCCTGGCAATCGTTGCTACCCGCGGTGCTGAGAAGCAGATCGAGGGCATCAAGCGCGCCCAGGAAGCTCGCGCAATCCGCGACCTGGACCACGCACGCGAGATCCGTACCCAGCTGGAGGAGCTCAAGGACGTTAACGTCCCCGTGAAGACCTCCGAGTCCGGCAAGCTCTTCGGCTCCGTGTCCGCTGAGGACATCGTGAACGCCGTTGCCGCCGCTGGCGGCCCGAAGCTGGACAAGCGCATCGTTGTGCTGCCCAAGGGCCTGGTCAAGAAGACCGGCAACTACCAAGTCGAGCTGAAGCTGCACGCTGACGTTATCGGCAAGGTGAACTTCTCGGTCGTCGCTGCCTAAGAATTAAGGCGCACGACGGTCACCCTCCGTTCGCCCGCGTGTGAGGCGCGGTGCCGGTACGCAGGACGTGACCTTAAGACAACAGCAAGGCTTTAAGGCCGTGCTCCTTTCACTATGTGAGGTGGTGAGAGGAAGCACGGCCTTGCGCCGTTTTACGCGGGGTCGCCTTTTGGGGATCTAGCACCGCAGGAGGCAGGGAAACGTCGCCAAGCGCGGCCTGTGGATAACTCGCCCAGCCTGTGGATAAACCTGCGTTCAGTTAACGGTGAATTCACTCATGCCGCCATGTGTTAACCCGCTGGTAGCGGCGATATCGGGGTAATGCCCCTACTTTTCCACGGGATTTGTGCGTATTTTCACATCTCAAAAAACGCGCCTTGACCTGCAGAAATAAACTTCGCTGGTCACAGCGGTGCAAAGTTATCCACAGCCCTGACCTCTGGCTTTGCATACCAAGTCTTTGCTGACCTGGGAATTCCACAGCTCTCTGTGGATAACTGTGAGAGTTATGCCCAAGGGGTAGTGTCTTGACCCTCGGCTACACTGTTGTGTACTACGCGCGGTTGCCGCTTGGCACTGCATCGAAGCTTGGCCGTCCGGCGCGGAGAAGAGTAAGAACTTCAGGCACGGCCAGGGTGGGACTAATGAACGGTGGGATTGATGAGCAATGACTAATGCCAGTTTTGACGACGACCACGTTCCACCGCCGCCGGAGCCGGTAGAGGAGGAACCTCGCCGCTCTTACCGGCAGGAAGAACCGAAGCGCTACGGCGAATTTCGCCAGCCGCCCGCGGACCGCGAGGCCGAACAGGGCGTTCTCGGCGCCATGCTCCTGAGCCCGAATACAGTCATGGAGGTCATTGAGGAGCTGGAGCCGGAGGACTTCTACTATCCTGCGCACACGCTCATCTACCAGGCCATGATCGATCTTTACGCGGCGGGCACGGATATTGACGCGGTGATTGTCGCGGCCCGTCTCGATCGCTATAACAACCTCGAGCGCGTTGGCGGTGCGCCCTACCTGCATACCCTGCTGGCCACGGTGCCCACTGCGGCTAACGCCCGCTACTACGCGGAGATTGTCGCGGAGAAGGCGGTGCTGCGCAAGCTGGTGGACGCCGGTACTAGAGTCGTCCAACTCGGCTTCCAGGGCTCCGAAGACATGGAGATCGAGTCGGTGTTGGATCGCGCCCAGCAGGAAGTATTCGCCGTGGCGCAGAAGAAGACCACCGAGGACTACCGTGCGCTGAGTGATCTCATCGACCCCACGATCGATGAGCTCGCCGCCTTGCAGCAAAACGGCGTGGAGTCCGGCGTGCCCACAGGGTTCATCGACCTCGACAACCTGACCAATGGCCTGCGTGCGGGCCAGATGATCATCGTCGCCGCCCGCCCTGGCGTGGGCAAGTCCACGCTGGCCATGGACTTCATGCGCTCGGCCTCCCTGCAGCACAACAAGACCTCTGTGGTTTTCTCCCTGGAGATGTCTGCCTCCGAGATCGTCATGCGCCTGTTGTCAGCGGAGGCGGAAGTGAAGCTGTCGGATATGCGCGGTGGCCGCGTGTCCACGGAGGATTGGGCCAAGATCGATGACACCCTCAATCGCATCCAGGATGCGCCCCTGTTCATCGATGATTCCCCAAACCTCACCATGATGGAAATCCGCTCGAAGGCCCGCCGCCTCAAGCAGCAGCACGGGCTCGACCTCATTGTGCTGGACTATATGCAGCTGATGTCTTCGGGCAAGAAGGTGGAGTCCCGCCAGCAAGAGGTCTCAGAATTCTCGCGCCAGCTCAAGTTGCTGGCCAAGGAGCTAGAGGTTCCCCTCATTGCGATTTCGCAGCTGAACCGTGGTCCAGAATCCCGTACCGATAAGAAGCCGCAGCTGGCGGATCTGCGTGAGTCCGGCTCGCTGGAGCAGGACGCCGATATGGTTATGCTGCTCTACCGCCCGGACTCACAAGACCGCGATGATCCCCGTGCCGGTGAGGCGGATATCATCCTGGCTAAGCACCGTGGCGGCCCGATCGACACGGTGAAGGTCGCGCACCAGCTGCACTACTCCAAGTTCGTGAACATGGCGCACGGCTAAATTACAGGTCCACCACGGCGTTGGGGTCACCCAACCGTGGGCCGAGGATGACCAAGACCAGGAAGACCGCAGCCGCGGCGAGCGCCAGCCACCGCCACACCGGGAAGAAGCGCTCGCCGCACAGCCTGGCAAACCCCGCGCCGATGAGTGCGCCGAGGGTATTGAAGATGAGGTCATCAATATCAGTGCGCCCGAGCGTGAATGCATACTGCGCTGTTTCCAGTGCCAAGCTCAGCGCGAAGCCCCATGCGGCAGTGGCCTTGATTGACCGGCACATGCTGAAGACGAGCATGCCAAAAGGAATGAAGAAGGCGGTATTGCCCGCATACTCAAAAAGCGGGCCAAACCAGGTGCCGCCGGAGAACTCATCAAGCGGCACCAAGCGCAGGTCGCGGACCCGCTGGTTCTCCGGCTTCCAGAGGTAGCCGATCTGGTAGAAGGGCTTGAGCGTGGTGAGCGCGACCATGACCGCGACCCACGCGCCAAGGGCGACCCTATTGAGCAAGGGCCCGACCCTTGAACTCTGGCAGGGTCAGCGCCGCGAAGGCCGCGATGCCGAAGGCCGCTGCGAACAGCACGAAGAGCCAGCCCGTGCCCGCCACCGCGATGAGCGGCGGAACGATAAGCGGCGCCAGGATGGAGGCGAGTCGGCCGAAGCCCGCGGCCGCACCAGTACCGCGCCCGCGCAGAGCGGTGGGGTAGAGCTCCGGGCCGATGGCGTATAGCGCGCCCCACGCGCCGAGGTTGAAGAAAGACAGCAGGCAACCAGCCAGGATGATCATGGCCTCAGTGTTGGCGAAGCCAAAGAATCCGGCGGACAGGGCAGAGCCCACGAGGAAGGTCGCCAGGGTCGAGCGGCGTCCCCAGACCTCGATGAGCCAGGCCGCTGCGGCGTAGCCGGGCAGCTGGGCCAGGGTGATAATCAGCGTGAAGCTGAAGGACTTCACCAGGGAGAAACCGTCCGCGACAAGCAGCGACGGAATCCAAATGAAGGCGCCGTAGTAAGACAGGTTGACGCAGAACCAGATGGTCCACAGCGCCAGCGTGCGCCCGCGCAGGGATTTCGACCAGATGCTGGTGGCGGTGACGTCCTCCTCGGAGTAGGTCGGTGCCGGGGTCGTGCGGTCGATGTCCGCCTCATCCACCTCGGCCTCAAAGGAGGCGACGATTTCTTCTGCTTCCTCGTGGCGGCCCTTCGACTCCAGGAAGCGTACTGATTCAGGCAAGTGAAGGCGCACATAGAGGGCATAGAGCGCGGGCACCATGCCGAGTGCTAGGGCCCAGCGCCAGCCGCTTTCCGACGCCCCCACGACGAACGTTCCAATTACCGCAGCGAGGATCCAGCCCACGGCCCAGAAGGCCTCCAGCAAGACCACCATGCGCCCGCGGACCTTGAGGGGTGCGAACTCGGAGATCAGCGTGGAGGCCACCGGCAGCTCGGCGCCGAGGCCAAGTCCGATGAAGAAGCGCAGGATGATGAGGAGTGTGAGGCCCGTTGCTAGGGCAGAAGCGCCCGTCGCGAGGCCGTAGACCAGCAGGGTTAGCGCAAAGATGTGGCGGCGGCCGAACTTATCGGCCAAGAGGCCGCCGAAGGTGGCACCCAAGGCCATGCCGATGAAGCCCACGGACGCCAGCCACGAGGACTGGGTCGGCGTGATCCCCCAGTGCACGGCCAGAGCGGCCATGATGAAGGAGATGAGGCCCACGTCCATGGCATCGAGCGCCCAGCCGATGCCGGAGCCAAAGAGGAGACGTTTGTGTTTTCCAGTGACGGGAAGGCGGTCGAGCCTCTCCGTGCGTGAGACAGAGCGATGATCAAGACGATTCATGCAGGCTAAGCTTACTCCGCGGGGGTAAAGCTTTTAAGTCGCAAAGAATTGGTCACCACAAAGACTGAGCTCAGAGCCATTGCCAACCCCGCCAATAGGGGGTTGAGCAGCCCGAACGCTGCCACGGGAAGAAGAATAATATTATAGGCGAAGGCCCAAAAAAGGTTGCCCTTGATGATGCGCAGGGTACTGCGCGCGAGCCGCACCGCCTCTGCAACGGAGCGCAGGTCGTTGTTCATCACCGTGATGTCGGAGGCCTCGATGGCCACGTCGGCTCCCGCACCCATCGCGATTCCGAGGTCCGCCTGCGCGAGCGCCGCGGCGTCGTTGACGCCATCGCCCACCATGGCCACGGTCCGCCCCTGCTCCTGCAGTCGAGCGATAGTCTCTACCTTGTCTGCGGGCATGACCTCCGCTGTCACGTTGGCATCATCAATGCCAACGGCCCGCGCCACTGTATGCGCCGCGCCGGCGTTGTCCCCGGTGAGTAGGTGGGGTGTAAGCCCTAGCTTGTGCATTGCGGCGATGGCGGCGGCGGAGGATTCCTTGATGCGATCCTGTAGCTCGATGGTTCCCACCAGGTCATCGTCCACGTAGACGCCCACCTGCGTCCCGGTGCCGTCATAGCCCGCAGGCGGCCGGCCCACCCGCACCCGGGAGCCCTCAATCGTTGCCTCGATTCCCTGGCCGGGAAGCTCATGGAAGCCCTCGGCCGCGGGGAGCTCATCGTCGTAGGCTGTGCGGATGGCTCGTGCGATGGGGTGCTCGGAACCCTGTTCCGCGGCGGCCGCGAGGCGGAGAACTTCCTGCTGCGTGCGTCCTGCCGTAGGTTGGACTGCTCCCACCGACATCTGGCCTTCGGTGATGGTGCCGGTCTTGTCCAGAACGATGGTGTCGATCTGGCGGGTCGATTCCAAAATCTCCGGGCCCTTGATGAGGATTCCCAGTTCGGCGCCGCGCCCAGTGCCGACGAGGATTGCGGTGGGCGTCGCCAATCCCATGGCGCACGGGCAGGCGATGATGAGCACAGACACGGCGGCCACGAAGGCCGGGGCGACGCCGCCGACCCACAGGTGTGCCAGGAGCGCGAGGAGCGCGATGCCGATGACGATGGGGACAAAGACGGCGGCGATACGGTCCGCGAGGCGCTGGACCGGTGCCTTCGAGGTCTGGGCTGCGGTGACGAGTGCACCCATCTGGGCCAAGACGGTGTCGGACCCGACGCGGGTGGCGCGCACCTCAAGCCGCCCAGAGGCGTTGATGGTCGCGCCCGTTACCGTGCTGCCGGGAGAAACCTCAACCGGCATTGACTCGCCGGTGAGAAGGGATTCGTCCACGGCGGAATGGCCGTCGAGGACCACGCCATCGGTGGCGATCTTCTCGCCGGGGCGCACCACAAAAACATCGTCCACGTGGAGCTCGCTGGCGGGAATGCGGGTTTCGGTACCGTCGCGAAGCACGGTGGCTTCCTTAGCTCCCATGGTCAGCAGCGTGGTGAGCGCTTCGGAGGAGCGCCCCTTAGCTTTGAGCTCAAACCATCGTCCAAGCAGCAGGAACGTGATAACCATGCCGACGGACTCGAGATAAATATGGTCCATCTGCGCGTCATTGGAGTGCAGCGTCATGTGCATGGTCATGCCGGGCATCCCGGCATCGCCGAAGAAGAGCGCGTAGAGCGACCAGCCAAAGGCGGCGGTGGTGCCCAACGTGATGAGAGTATCCATCGTGGCGGCGCCATGCTTGAGATTGGCCCAGGTGGCCCGGTGGAAGGGTGCTCCGCCGATGACATAGACAAGCGTCGTGAGCATCAAGCAGGCCCACTGCCAATGCTGAAACTGCAGGGCCGGGACCATGGAAAGCAGCATCACCGGCAGTGAGAGCGCCGCGGAGAGCAGGGTGCGCTGCAGGATGTCGGAGGCTTCGCTCTCGCGGGCGTCCTCCGCCGTGCTTGCCGACGCCTCCCCCTCACCATCCACGGTGAATGCTCCGTAGCCTGCGCCTTCGACGACGTCGATGAGATCGGCAGGCGTCGTCGTTGCAGGGTCATAACTCACGGAGGCGGACTCCGTAGCGAAGTTGACCGTGGCTTCAACGTTGTCGAGCTTGTTGAGCTTGCGCTCGACGCGGGAGGAACACGACGTGCAGGTCATCCCGGTGATGCCGAGGGTGAGGCGGGTAGTCATAGCGCTTAGGCCAACTCGTAGCCGGCTTCGGCGACGGCGGCGGCGACCTGGTCGTCGCTAAAGCCCTCCCCGGAAACCGTAACGGCGCCGGTGGTGTGGTCGGCAGTAACGTCGGTGACGCCACTGATCTCTGAGATCTCTTCCTTGACGGAAAGCTCGCAGTGGCCACAGGTCATGCCGGTAACGGTGTAGGTTGTGGTGCTCATGGTGGATCCTTCTCCTTACCTTGGGGGTTAATGCCACTGTCGAGGATATACCCCCCTGGGGTATGTGGGCAAGGAATAATCAAGCTTTGTGTACCGTTGAGGGTTGGTAGAACTGACAATTATCCCCGAGATAGATAGGAAAAGACATGGCAACGATTGACATCACTGAAGACACGTTCCAGGAGACTGTTTCCGGCGACGGCATTACGCTCGTCGATGCTTGGGCGGAATGGTGCGGCCCGTGCAAGCGCTTCGGCCCAGTCTTTGAGAAGGCATCCGAAGAGCATCCCGATGCCACGTTTGCCAAGCTGGATACCGAGGCCAACCAGGAGCTATCCGCGAAGCTGCAGATTCAGTCCATCCCCACCTTGATGGTGTTCCGCGATGGCATCCTGGTCTTCCGCGAGGCTGGTGCCCTGCCGCCGGCGGCACTGGAGGATCTCATTGGCCAGGTTAAGGCCCTCGACATGGACGAGGTCCGCGCCCAGGTGGAGAGCCAGCAGGCGGAATAGAACTGGTTAGTCCTTGTCTGCGGCGGGGCCCGGCGGCCTGCCGCGCGCGCTTTCCTGTGAGTATCGCTACACTCGCAGGAAAGCGTCTTTTTATATAGGGCACCAATAAGAGCTGCATTAACTACTGCTGCAGGAACCACAAAGGAGTGAGTGCGATGGCAAATCCATTTAGCAAAGGCTGGAAGTATGTGATGGCTTCTTTCGATCAGAAGATCGATGAGAATGCTGACCCCAAGGTCCAGATCCAGCAGGCCGTGGAAGGCGCGAAGAAGCAGCATCGCGAGATTTCCGAACACGCAGCGGAGATTATTGGACGCAAGACCCAGTTGGAAATGCAGCTCAACCGCCTGGTGAAGACCCAGCAGGATTACCAGGATCAGACCCGCCGGGCGCTGGAGTTGGCGGATGCCTCTGAGGATCCGCAGAAGGCCGCCGAGTACAACCAGGCGGCAGAGGTCGTGGCGAGCCAGCTGGTCGCCGTGGAAAACGAGCTGGCTAACCTGAAAACGCAGCACGAGGCGGCTAGCCAGGCTGCCGAGCAGGCGAAGGCACAGCAGCAGCAGTCGGAGGCCCGCCTTAAGGAGCAGCTCGCACAGGTGGACCAGTTGCTGTCCCAGGCAGATCAGGCAGCGATGCAGGAAAAGAACGCTGAGGCCTTGGACTCTATGAACGAGCTCAAGCCCGATGAATCCACGCCGACGCTGGATTCGGTACGCGCCAAGATTGAGAAGCGCTACGCCGATGCTCTCGGCGCTCAGGAGCTGCACCAGGCAGCTGGCGGCAGCCGGATTCAGGAGATTTCGGCCGCGGGCCACGATATGGCCGCCGCGTCCCGCTTGGACGAGATTCGCGCCGAGATGGCCAAGAATAAGGAGATCGAAGGTTCTCCCTTCGCCAGCGACCAAGCGCTTGAGGCCGGCACCGAAGCTGGTGCTGGTTCCGAATCGGACACCGCCGAGGGTAAGCAGTAGCCACCGCGGAGCACATCACCGTATAGAAAAGGGACCTTTGAGAGTGGGCCGCATAGCGCGGTCTGGGTGTTTCAGCACCTTATGCTCTCAAAGGTCCCTGTGGTGTTTTAGCTATCTTGGCGGCGGATATTGATGAGCACGCCGCGGATGCCCGAATGAAAGCCATCGCGCAGGTTGACGCGCTGGGTTTCGGTGAGCGTGTACTCGTGCAGCGTTTCACAGGCGAACTGCAGCAGTGGGCGATCGATCTCCGGTGGCAGGCCACCGCCCGAGAGCAGGTGGGCCTGGTCGCGCTGATCGGCGCTCGCGGCGTTGTCGAACCACCACGAGGCATATTGCTGCCCCACGTCAAAGGGGGACTGGAAGCCGGCGGAGCTCCACACTTCTTCGGGGAGCGGAACGTACTTCGAGCGCAGCTTGCGGCGCGGCGCCATCATCGACGGCTTTGGCGCTGCAGGCTTGGGAGCAGGCTTCGGGGCTTCGGTGCCCGTTTCCTCTTCTGAGTCCGTGGGCTTCTGATCCGCGGCGCTGGGCTTTGTGGTTTGTTCGCCGCAGGGGGCGGGCTCTTCTTCGTCGGTGGGGGCGCTCGGTGCAGCCGACTCCGGGTGCGAGGCGGTGGCAGCCACGTCTTGCGCTGCGGCGGAAGGTGTTGCAGGCCCAGGCTTTGGCGCGGAGGGGAAGGCGGCTTGCGCCTCGGTAGGTTCGTCGCATTCCGGCGCGAGTTCGCTAGCGGCATCGCTCACTTCCTCGTTGCCGTCCTCGGAATTGTGGGGTTCGCGAATGGTCGGCGGCAGCGGGCCTTCGAGAACCTCGAGCTCCATTGCATCGGCGAAGTCCTCGCGCGGATCAAGGATTGTGGTGGAATCACACGCATGGCGCAGAGCGGAAGACATTGAATCCCAGCCGAAGCCGTAGAGGTGCACGCGCACGCCGTTATTGACGGCCTCCTGAACGCCGGGGATCATGTCGGCATCGCCGGAGACCAAAACAAAGTCCGTGACTTGGCCCTTCATGGCGGAGACGATCATGTCAGCGACAAGGCGAGTATCCACCGCTTTTTGGGTGCGGCGCTCGCCCCATTCGATGAGTTGGCCGGTGCGCAGTTGCACGCCATCGCAGACGCGCAACGCTCGCTGGTAGCGGTGGGGCCCGGTGTCGGGGATTCCGTCGTACCAGTATTGGCGGTGAATGCGGTTTCCAACCTGGTTCTCAATCATGGAACCAAGGGAGCTGACTACTTCGGGTAAATCAATCTCTAGCTGGGCTCGGGCACCCGTTTCCCATGAGTTATAGAAACTGGCGAGTAGATATGACGTGTCGACGAAGACAAGTGTTCGTTCAAGCATGGCTCCTAAATTCCGTTCTATTTCTTCTAACTAATTTTCTTAGGTCACTTCTGTGAGGTCTTCCAGCCTAGGGCCGGTGTATTCCAGTGTGCCCCATTAGTCACAAAACGTCGATAGTCTTGAGGGAATTCCCAGGTAATAAAGGTGTTGGGTGGAAGTCTTGCGGAGGTCGCAGGGTTGGTTATATGGTTAGCTACATGAGTAACCAACCAACTAGGGGGACTGCATGGATAACTCCGCGCAGCCGCTCTTCCGTCAGATAGCGGTGCTCATCGAGGACGCCATCATTGAGGGCACCCTTGCTGAGGGTGCCCAGGCGCCGTCCACGAATGAGCTCGCAGCCTTCCACAGCATCAACCCCGCCACCGCCCGCAAGGGCCTGACCCTCCTCGTGGATCTCGGAATCCTCGAAAAACGCCGAGGTATCGGCATGTTCGTCACCTCTGGTGCCGCAGGCCTTATCCGGGCGCGGCGTCGCCAAGACTTTGCGGCTGAATACGCCGCACCGCTTATTGACGAAGCCGTGCACCTGGGCTATACCCGCAAGCAACTCCATGACCTCATCGACCTTGTCGCAGAAAGTCGAGGACTCTACTCATGATTTCTACCCCGCACTTCACCTTCGACGACGGCCTCACGCATGGCCTCGTTGGCCCCAACGGCATTGGCAAGACCACTTTGCTGCGTAAGATTGCTGGCCAGCTGAATGGCTCTGGCGTCAAGGTCGACGGTGACAAGCCCTATGACAATGAAAAAGTCCTCAACAAGGTTGTCCTCATGGGCATAGATAACCCACTGCCTGAAGGTTGGAACGTGAAGAAGGTCTTCACCGTGGCAAGTCTGCGTTGGCCCACGTGGAGCGCAGCGCGCGCTGAGGAGCTGGTCGAGCGCTTCGAGCTTCCGATGAAGAACTACTCGGGTCTTTCCCGTGGTCAGAAATCGGCGGCGAGCTTCATCGTTGCGGTGGCCTCGGGGGTGCCGTACATGCTTCTCGACGAGCCCTATCTCGGCCTCGACGCCGCTAAGCGGGAGGTTTTCTATGACGTCTTGCGCGAAGAGCATGGTCGCACCATTATCGTCTCCACCCATCACCTCAACGAGCTTTCCGGTTTGCTCGATACCGTGGCGCTGATGGGGGAGAACCCGCTGTCCGGCCCCATCGATGAGTTCATCGAAGGCGTCGTCCAGCTCACTGGCTCTGCCGAAACCCTCGATCGCGCGCTGGGGCGCCTGCAGCTCCCGGTGCTTGAGCGCGAAAGCTCCGCCGTGGCGGACCGCGCACTTGTCGACGCCCGCCCCAACCACACCGCCAACGTCTTCGACATGGCCCAGGAAATGGGGCTGCGTGCCACCGAGGTATCCCTCGAGCAGGCAGTGCTGGCATTGGGGGAGGCGTGATGAAGCTCTATAGGCATATGGCGCTGAGCTGGAACAGCTTCTTCTACGCTTTGTGGATTGTCATCCTTCCGGTGCTGGGAATGGGCCGCGGGCACGAGTGGGCCATTGGTTACTCACTCTTTATGGTCCTTATGGTTTACCTTTCGCAGCCTGACTTCACGCGTTATCTGACCTTTGGCCTCAGTACCCGTGTATGGAACGGACACCGGCGCATCAATGCCACCCTGACGCTTGTGCTCATTCTGGTCAGCGCACCCTGGGCTTTCCCGTGGTGGGTCCTCATAGCGCCAACGGCAGCGTGGTTATTCTGCATGGCCAAGCGCGTCGAGCCATCACGACTGACCACTAGCTCCCTCATCGTAGGTAGCGATGGTGATTCTTCGACCGGCTGGTTCTCAGCGTCCCCGGTCTCCCAAATTGTCTTGCGCCCTCAAGCTCGCGCGTGGATGTGGGCTGCGATTGGTGTAGCCATCGCAACGGCGATAGCCATCGTGGTGATCAAGCTGTGGGATACCGGCGTGGGCATCGTGGGTGCCATTGTTACGTTGATTGTCCTGCCACTAGTTGCTGATTCAATCCGCAGCTCACTCAAAGATGCAGTGGCCTTTGGCGTGCCGCGTGCAACCTGGTCCAAAGTGACATTGTTGTGCACCGCGATTCCGGTGGGCCTGGGAGCTATCACTGATGTGGTGATGCTTTTGTGGACTGGAAACCTCGCCGGATTCACCCTTGTTCCTCTCGCAGCGGCTGCTGTTCTCGTGAGCTTCGCGATAACCGACAAAGGGACATGGCCCTATACGGCTGTCACGGCCGGAGCCGTTGCTGCCGTGTTGCTTGCGTGGCTACTTAACTCTGAGATCTCTGTGTGGTGGTCGCTGGCCGGGATGGGTGTTCTCTACTTGGCATGGGCAGCTGTGCTCCCACGGGTGGCGCAGAAAGCAAACGTATTTACGCCGGGGCTTATGGGCTGGTTCGGGATGCGCTAGGTGCTGTCCGCAGAGCGACCTTGAAGGTGCGTTTAAGCGCACCTTTAGGCGCCTGAAAACCTACGATGACGTGCAAATTTGTGTTTCCTCGAGGCCGTGTGTAACTTTATATGAGTCAGCGCGACCGACAGCGCCCCACAGGAACTGAGGTTCTTGGAGAGTGGCGGTAGGAAAACAGGCCCTGACAACAAATATTTTCTTTACTCGCAGTACTGCGTTTCGCTCAAGGCGGTCCGTATGACTGTGTGGTGACGATGTCTGAGAACTCAATAGTGTGCCAATGTACTTTTTTGTTGGTTGATTTTTTGTTCTGGCCGTGATGCGTTGTATGTGTGTTGCGGTTGGTGTATGCCGGATGGCGCTTTTCCTTTAGCGGCGTCATTGTAAATAACATAAGTTGTTTGGGCGTATGGTTTAAATCTTCTAACGGGCCAGCCTCCTTTTTATCCTCGTCGGGTTGGGGGTTGGTTTGGATTTTTTCTTTATGTAATTTTTGGATAGCCAGTCTGCGTGGTGTGTGCGTGTTGCGTTCGCATCACGCGGTTTGGTTTGTTCTTTTTGTTAGGTTTGGGCTTTTCACGGCCTTTTTTGTGGAGAGTTTGATCCTGGCTCAGGACGAACGCTGGCGGCGTGCTTAACACATGCAAGTCGAACGGAAAGGCCTCAGCTTGCTGGGGTACTCGAGTGGCGAACGGGTGAGTAACACGTGGGTGATCTGCCTTGCACTCTGGGATAAGCTTGGGAAACTGGGTCTAATACCGGATATGAACTGCC
>NZ_JASBOH010000014.1:0-61681 GCF_039907205.1 Corynebacterium sp. c25Ua_47
ATCGCGGACTTTGCGCCTGATTTGACTACGTGTGGGAAAAGCCTGATTGGGTTTAGAAGGGGTGAAGAAGTCAGCCAGGAGGGTATCGATGAAGTCTAGGGTTTCATCAGTCAAGGCTGTCAGTGCCGACATGGGCTGATCGATAGCAATGAGGGACTCGATGTCGAGCAGGCAGTGGGTGTCTTGTATGGCTTTGACTTTCGGCAGGCTATCTAGGCGGTGGATGGCACGCAGGCCGGATTTGATGTGGCCTTCGGGCAGTGACCAGGCAGCAACTAGGGATAGTGCGGTGGTGTTGATATCAGCCTGTAGGCTGGGCATAGCCCCGACCCAGGTGTCATAGGCAGCTCGCCGTGCTTTCGCGCGGGCTATGGCGTGTGGGCTATTCGGGTTGGTGGTGGAAAAGAAGAAGGTTGGTGGGCGTGTGGCAGTGGTCATGGGTATCTCCCCCGAGATAAACATGTGCTAGAAGAAGTGTTCTAACCATGATTCTAGTACCACACACCCCGTATGGCTATAGCTAGCGGTGAATTCGTGTCAAGTCGTTACTATAAACGGGGGTAGCTACCCCACATTAGCCAGCACATTCGATGGCTGCCGACAGGCATGCCATCGACGTGGAGTCTATTCGTAGCGCACGTCACCACGTGCAACGTCTTTACGCCCGTGAACAAAGAAGTAGACCACTGAAGCAACCAGCATTAAGGCTGCCAGCATCCAGTACATGGCGGAATATCCCGTCGCGGAGATAACCTGCCCCAGCAGAATCGGCCCGAAGCCGATGCCTAGGTCCAGCAGCAAGAAGAAGGTCGAGATCCCCGCACCCATCTCATGCATCGGCACCAGGCGCACAGCGATTGCCTGACCGGCCGGAAGGATAGAGCCATATCCGATGCCCACCAAAGCACCCGCAGCAATAATCTGCCAATCAGCGCCAGCCGAAGCCAGGACAGCCAAGCCGGCGATAAAGAAGACGAGCGAGGAGTAGATGATGATGTTGTCACCGCGCCGATCCTGCAGCTTGCCCAGCACAAAGCGCAGGATGAGACTCACAACCGCATAAGCCAAGAAGAAATAGCTAGCGCCCTTCTCCAGACCGGCGTGAGCGGAATAGCCATTCAGGAAGGTAATGATGCCCGTATAAGCAACACCGACCAAAAGGATAAAGACGCCGAACGGCGCCACCGCCGGGTGCACAATATTCCCCAGCGAGAAGGAGACGCTGCGACGCTCCTCCGCTGGCGCCTTGACGATGAGCCCCAAGCCCATGGCCACTACCGTCAGCGTCAGCGCTACCAGAAACACGGTGTTATAGCCAGCATTGTGGACTATCGCCAAACCTGCCGCCGGGCCAAAAGCGGTAGCCAGCGTCGTCCCCAAGGCGAAGTAGCCGGTTCCCTCAGCGCGGCGATGGTCAGGAATCACCGATTGCACCACGGCCATCACAGCCGTCGAGGCCACCGCATAACCGAAGCCATGCAAGATACGGACAGCGAACAACAGTGGCAGAGACTGAGCTGGGAAATACAGCGCCATCGCCACAGTGACCACGATGAGGGAGACAACCAGCGAGCGCTTCCGCCCAACAGCATCCACGATGTAGCCCGAAAAGAGGCGGGCAATCGTCGCCCCCACCACGAAAGCGCTTGAGGCAAACCCGCCCGCCGTGTCCGAAGCTTGGAACTGCTCGACGGCATAGAGCGCCATGATGGTCACAAGCAGATAGAAGACCGTAAATTGGGCGAAATTCACCAACCACGCAAACACGAATGTCGGCGTAATGAGGGACTGGGATTCAGAGGACGTTTGAGACACCTTCTTCAGCAGTGTTATGGAATTAAGACTTCCACAAGCTACCAAAGATCAGAGATACTTTCGAATCCGTCCTCAGGATCGTGCCACGCTTGACGACGTCCCTATCCGAACAGTTTTCGCAGGTAGGGCGAGCCGAACTTCCAATCAGGGTCCATCTTTTCACGCAGCTCGAAGAACTCATCAAATCTTGTATAAAGTTGAGCAAAGTCGCTCCGAGACAGGGAGTTCATCTTGCCCCAGTGCGGGCGCCCGCCCGCTGCGCGCAAGATGGGCTCGAGCTTCGGCATGTAGTCCTGCGGGTTGAGCGCACGCGGAATGTGGAAGGCAATGTACATCGACTCGCGGCCCGATGCCGTCGACAGCGCAACGTCATCCGCGGCCGTCGTGCGCAGCTCCATCGGAAACCCGATGCGCCAGTCCTGCTCGTCGATGAAGCGGCGGATTTCGCGGACGGTGGCGGGGCCGTCGGCAAGCGGCACTGCGTACTCCATCTCATGGAAGCGAACCCGGCGCGGGCTGACAAACACGTCATGGGCGGCGGAACGGTAGCGGTTATTGGAGATGACCGAGGTGGCGAACTTGTTGAGCGTCGGAATCGTCCCCGGAAGAAGACGCCCCAGAGCCAGGGCGGCGGCAAAGGCGCCATTACCGATGAGTTCGTCGTCGATAAGCGCCTTGAGACGTGAGCGGCGCTCCCCGTTCGGTTCGAAGCGCGTGTTGGCTTTGACCATCGCGCGGTCGGTGTGCGGGAACCAGTAAGACTCGAAGTGGTCGACGCCGCGGGAGAGCTCCTCCCAGTTATCCATCAGTTCATCGAAGGCAATGCCGGACTCCTCCGCCAGCAGGTCGAAGGCATCCACGCACTGCATTTCCACTTCGACAACCACGCCGAGCGCGCCCACGCTGACGACCACGAGACGAAGGAGTTCTGGGTCTTCGTCGATGGAATAGGTGCGGGTGTTGCCGTCGGCGTCGATAAGCGTCAGCCCAGTGACCGTGCCCGCAAAGCCCGTGTAATTGATGCCGGTGCCGTGG
The DNA here is from genome assembly GCF_039907205.1 of Corynebacterium sp. c25Ua_47. NCBI lineage: Bacteria > Bacillati > Actinomycetota > Actinomycetes > Mycobacteriales > Corynebacteriaceae > Corynebacterium > Corynebacterium sp. c25Ua_47. Next base: position 2,851 of record NZ_JASBOH010000014.1, read on the forward strand.
GTCGAGGTGGAAATCGCGCCCGCCAGCGATTGCGGGTCCACATCGCCCTGATTAGCCAGGGCAAGACCAAACGGGCGAAGGAGCTTAGGCACGTCCCTCAAGCGAGTGCCCGCCAGGAAACGGACGCGCTTGCGCTGCTTATCGACGCTCACCAGACCACTCACGTGATCGAGATTGAGCATGGTCTCCTCCCCCGCTGCGATGGGAGTGAAGGAATGGCCGGCGCCCACCGCACGAACGCTGCGGGCGCGGCTGATGATTGCAGGGATCTCGTCTATGCGGGAGGGCTGTACAAACTCCTGCGGTTTCGTGGTGACCGATCCTGCCCAATTGCTAAAAGTTGTTGTCATCGGAGTGTCCATCCTTGTCCTCTATAGGTGTCCCATACATCAACGCCGTCATTTCCAACAGCCAAAAGGCGGTCGACGTTTTCTGTCATTTCGCCGGCCTTGGCGTGGCGGAACCACACCAGATCCTCGACGTTCAGAGCGGCCCCATGCAGCGGTGTCTGCACCTCACCGGCACCCTCCGTGCTGGAGTAGCTCAGCCCTGCCGGCCACACCGGAACCGGAACGCGATCCTTCGCGGGCGGCCCGGAGGCGATCCAGCCTCCGGAGTTGACCGTGGCCCAGCCCGGCGCGGGCACACGGGATACTTGGCAGACGAAGAACGCGGCCGCCTTGTGGTTGATGCCCGTGAAGTCATCGAAGATCGCCGGCGTGTAGAAACCGGAGCCAGCGGCGAGCTCGGTCAAGGTTCCCTCGGCCGCGGATTCCTGAAGGCTGCCCGTGCCGCCGCCGTTGACGAATTCAATGTCCGCCACCTCCCGCGCGGCCTCCACGCAGGCTCGGCGTCGCGGAGCGAGGTCGGACATGGACTTGGTGCGCAGCCAGCGCTTGACCGCTCCCACCGGACCCGGCAGGCCATCCGCAACGGATGCGACTTGCCCCTCATAAGCCATGAGACCGACAAGCCGGTGCCCGCGCCGAACAATCTCGCGCGCAAGCACCGAGACATGTTCCGGCGTACGCACGGGTGAGCGCCGCGGGCCGATAACCGCGCCCGGCAAGTGAAGGGTGCAATCAATGTCGATGGCCACACGCAGGGAGCCCTCAAGCAGGTCTAAGAGCTCAGCACTATCCACCATGATAGTGATAGCCTCGCGCGCGGTGTCATCCGCTGCGAGCTCACGCAGGGCCTTACGGTTGACGCTCGGATAAGCCACCACGATGTCGCGGAAGCCCTCTCCCACCAGATGGAGCGCTTCTGGAACGGAATAGGCGAGGATGCCACGGTAGCCCCCGTGCTCGAGGGCACGACGAAGTGCTGCCACGCTGCGGATCGACTTCGAGGCCACGCGGATGGGTAGTCCCCCGGCACGAGTCGGCATCTGTGCAGCGTTGTAGTCGAACGCGGCGAGGTCAATAACGCCTACGGGCGCTGGGCTTTCTCCAGATCTGACGAGCGGCTCAACGGCCGCGCGGACCTGGGCCTGTGGAGTGGTCGCGAGGATTGGCATAGCGTCATCCTAACCACGATTAATTTAGTTTGTGAGACAAATCTCGAAAAATCTATAGCGCCATCGCATATTTTTGGGACAATAGACCGCATGAAAACCTTCACTCAGACCCGTCTGCCCCAGCGAGTGCTCAATTTCTTAGACACGGATCCCGCCCGCGATGTGCGCGGCACGGGTGAGCAGCACCAGGCTCACGCGCCGTTTAGCGGTGAGGAGCTCTTTAGCTTCCCCGTCGCCACCGCCGGGGACGTCGAGAAGGCCGTCAACTATGCGCGCGCCGGCGTTGGTCAAGGAGACCGCGCCGCCATCTTGCTGCGCCTGCACGACCTCGTTCACGAGAACGAGGAGCTCATCCTCGACCTCATCCAGGCCGAGAACGGCAAGTCCCGCTCCCATGCCTATGACGAGCTGATGGATCTGTATAACTGCGCGCGCTTCTACGCGGTCAATATCCGCAAGGCCTTTGGCGCTGACCGCTACCCCGGCGCGCTTCCCGTGCTGACTAAAACGCGCACCCAGCATTACCCGCTGGGTGTGGTGGGGCTCATCTCCCCGTGGAATTACCCACTGTCCTTGGGCGTGGGCGACGTCCTGGCAGCACTCTCCGCGGGCAATGCCGTGGTGCACAAGCCGGATTCTCAGACCACGCTGACGGCGATTCTGCTGAGGCGCCTAGCCATCGAGGCGGGCCTGCCGGAGGCGGCCTGGCAGCTGGTTCCCGGCCGCGGTGCGGAGGTGGGCGATGCCCTCGTGCCGCTGGTGGATGGCCTTTCCTTTACCGGTTCCACCAAGGCCGGCAAGTCCATCGCCGAGCAGGCAGCCGGACGCCTCATCCCCACCATGCTGGAGCTGGGTGGAAAGAACCCGATGCTGGTGCTTGACGACGCCCCCCTTAAGTCCACCGCCCAAGGTGCGGTGCGCACTGCATTTTCTTCCTCCGGCCAGCTGTGCATGTCCGCCGAGCGCGCCTATGTGCACGAGAGCGTCTTTGAGGAGTTCCTCGTCGAACTCGCGAACGCCCTAGACCAGCAGGTTTTGGGCGCGGCTTTCTCCGATGCCGCCACCATCGGCTCGCTGACCTCGCAACGCCAGCTCGATGCCGTTAAAGCCCACGTGGAGGATGCCGTGTCCAAGGGCGCCACCGTGGTCTACGGCGGAAAGGCCCGGCCGGACCTTGGGCCCTACTTCTATGAACCCACCGTGTTGACTGGTGTGACCCCAGAGATGGATCTCTATGCCACCGAAACCTTCGGCCCAGTGCTCGCTGTCTATCCGGTCAGCTCTGATGCGGAAGCCATCCAGCGCGCCAACGACACCTCCTACGGCCTATCCGCATCGGTGTGGTCCGGGAATTCCCGCCGCGCATGGAAGGTGGCCTCCCAGCTGGAAGCCGGCATGGTCAACATCAACGAAGGCTTCGCCGCCGCGTATGGTTCCATCGCCGCACCCGGTGGCGGCGTCAAGGAGTCTGGCCTCAATCACCGCCACGGCATTACCGGCATGCGCCTGTGGGCCAATGAGCGCACCGTGGCCGAGCAACGCCTACACCCGCTTGCGCCCTCGGAGTACATCTCCCCGGAGCGCTTCCGTCAGCTGGTGTCCACCGGCATGCAGCTGATGAAGACCTTCCGACTCTAACCTAAACAGCAATGAAGGAACTTACCCGCGATGAGCTTCTCGCTCGTCGGCTCATTGCTCAAGGCCTTGCACCATCGGCGGCGCGGCCGACTCTGGCGTCGGCCCTCGATGTTGCCGAGCATCTGCTCGCCCTCCAGGGCCAGACCTACGATGCCGGTATCAGAGCACTTGCTCTTCGCGCCGGCTGCGATGAGCAAAAGGTACTCGAAGACGTAGCACGCTTTCGCGTGGTGCGCTGTTGGCCGCAGCGCGGCACGCTGCACTTCATGCCGGCTGCCGACGTCCGCTGGATGTCCCGCCTCCTCTATCCACGAATGGCTTCCAGCCAGAAATCCCGGCGACCGAGCTTGGGGCTGAGCGAAGACATGGTGACAGCGGCCTCGGAAGCGCTTCACAGCGCAGCGACCGAGCCCCTGAGCCGCACGGAAGTCTACGAGATTTTCGCTGAAGCTGGCGTTGATCCCACTGAAGGCCGAGGCTCCCACCTACTCCGCGCTTTCGGCGGTGCCGGCGACTTAGTGCAGGGCCCGAAAGCTGGCAGCCAAGAGACTTTCCTCCACGTCGACGCGCTGCCTACCGTCCAGCGCGAACCGGAGGAGCCGCTTGCTGAGCTGGCCCAGCGCTATGTCGAAGGACATGGCCCAGTGTCCGCAGCCGACCTCCAAGCATGGTCCAAGCTCAGTAAATCCCAGGCCACCAAGGCCTTGACATCGACGGTTGCTCAACCTGTGTGTCACGATGGTCAGGACTTCTGGATGGCCCCCTGGCAGGAGGATGTCACGGCTAGCGAGATCGATGAGGCCCTAAAAATCCGCCTCGAGCTCCCCGCCTTTGATGAATACCTTCTGGGCTATGCGCACAAGGAATGGATCGTACCCGATGAGATCCGCGATGATGTCCTTACCAAGAACGGCCTCAGCTGGCCGTGGGTCATGGAGGGCGGACGCGGGGTCGCAAGCCTGCGGTACGCGGGCTAACCTACAGCATCCGCAGGATGCGGCGGTGCACCGTGCCGGCTGGTTCAACGTGGATGAACACCTCGGCGCCGGGGAAAAGATCGTCGATGGCATCCTCGATACGGTCGGCGATGGTGTGCGAGTGCAACACCGTCCACTCACCAGGCACGTCCATCGTCAGGTAGACAAGGCGCTGACGACCCGCTGCCACTGTGCGGCGCGAGGTAAAGGAGACCTGGTGGTGGTCTTCCAGCTCATTGAGAAGCGCGTCCAGCTGGGCATGCTCTTCCTTGGGCAAGGATTCCGACAGAAGGGAGCTCAGGGATTCCTTGAGCAGCTTGTACCCGGTCCACAAGATGTTGATACCGACTGCCAGCGCGATGACGGGGTCCAACCACAGCCAGCCTGTCAACGCCACTGCCCCGATGCCGACGATGACGCCGACGGAGGTCCAGACGTCGGTAAGCAGGTGCTGACCATCCGCCTGCAGGGCAGAAGAGCGGTACTGCTTTCCGGCGCGGACAAGCAGCAGACCGACCACCAAGTTAATGAGAGCCGCTACTAGCGACAGCAGCAAACCAACGCTTGGCTGTTCAAGCGGCAGCGGATGCAAGAAGCGGCGAATGGCCGTGTAGATGATCATCGCGGCCGCGACGAAAATCATCGCGCCTTCCACCAGCGCGGAAACATATTCAGCCTTGCCATGACCAAATTGGTGGTTCGCATCCGCGGGCTTAGCGGCAATTTTGATGGCGATGAATCCCACCACTGCGGCGACCAGGTTGACACCGGACTCGAGAGCATCCGAAAGGAAGCCCACCGACCCCGTCACCGCGGCAGCAATCACTTTGAGAACAATGGTGACGACGGCGGCGGCAATGGAAAGCTTCATGAAGCGTTCGAGCAACCGCTGCTCATTCGGATGAGACATGCGTGTCCTTCTATGAATCCTGCGGTAAGGAAACGGATTGTTACCGCGTGTAGGTTACCAAAGACGAGAGTGCACGTACTGTTCACGCAATGTTTACCGCGTGCGGTCGCAAAGTACATAAACCACCGTTAGTTTGTACTTCATGTCCAAAGACATATCTCCCCCGGTTCTCCTCTTCGATTTTGACGGGACCGTCAGCCTGGGTCACGGGCCTGTACTGGCTTATGCCCGCCATATCGCGGAGGCGACCGGACACCACTCCATTTATCACACCGCCGAGCAGATGCTCTCAACCAACGATGCCGCCCTAGCGAAGTACCGCGATGGCTACGATCTCGTCCGCAGTCTCGCCGCCGATTGCGATGTTCCGGAGGACTCCTGCCAACAGGCCTATATGGCTTCCCGGGAGAACCTTGCGAACACCGGAATCACGGCTCCCGAAGGCCTCGCCGAGTTGTTGAGTACCTACCCAGGCCGCGCGATCCTCGCTACCAACTCTCCCGAAACTGGCCTCGCCGAAGCTCTAAAGGTTTTAGGGCTAAGCAGTTCCTTCGACGTCATTTACACGAGGTTGGGCAAGCCCAAAGGCTTGACCCGAATCCTCGATGCCGATTTCTCTGACAAAGCCGCCAACACTGTCATCGGTTTTGGCGATATCTGGGATTTCGATCTCGCTCCCGTGGACGCGTTTGGCGGGCGCACCGTTTTGTTAGAAACACCTTTCGCCACCCCCGCAGACGCCGACCCCACGTGGCGCGTGCAGCGCGTCACCGACATCTTTTCCGAACTATCTTCCGCCCACTAAATCTCCGACCCTCGACACAGAAAGACATTCTCATGCGCCGCTTCACTGCCCTTGCCGCCTCCGCCCTTGCACTGTCGCTCTCCCTGACTGCCTGCTCCTCTGACTCCGATTCCTCTTCGGCCAATGGCTCGGACTCCCCCGACAAGCTCACCCTCGCGCTGATCCCGAACGAGAAGGTCAACGATCTCGTCACCACCGCGAAGCCGCTGACTGATTACCTCTCTGAGGAGCTCGGCGTCGAAGTCGAGGGCGTCGTGACCAAGGATTACCAGGCCGCCGTCGAGGCAATCGGCTCCGGTCAAGCAGATATCGCGATCGCCTCCGCCGCGCAGCTGGCCTCCGCCGAAGACATGTACGGCGCACACGCCGTGCTGCAGGATGAGCGCTTCGGCGCGGATTCCTACGCCGGCCAGTTCGTCACCAACAACCCCGACAAGTACTGCGAGGACGAGCCGGTGGCCTCCACCTATGCTGCCAGCGGTGCCGACTACCTGTACTGCAACGGCACCGCCACCCCGGAGGAGAACAAGGGCCAGGGTCCGAAGGGCCTCGAGGCGCTCAAGAAGATCGATGGGGAGACCACCGTCGCCATGCTGGGTGCTACCTCCCCCGCCGGATACCAGCTGCCGGTCATGGCCATGGAATCCCAGGGCATCGACGTCGACAGCCTCAAGAAGGTGCCAGTGACCTCCAACGATGCCTCCATCATGGCGGTCTACAACGGCGATGCCGAGGTGGGCTTCAGCTTCTGGGATGCGCGCTCCACCATCGACGCGTCGGAGGCCCCAGATCTGGCCGAGAAGCTCGTGGTCTTCGGCTACACCGACATGTACCCCAACGGTGGCGTCGTGATTTCTGATGAGGTGCCGGAGGATCTGCGCGGCCAGATCACCGACCTCATGGACGGCTTTTCCGAGGTTGACCCGGACACCATGTCCGCCATCTTCGACATCACCGACTGGGTTCCCGCCAAGCAGGAGTCCATCGATATGGCGCGCAAGGTCAACGAGCGCTTCGCCCAGTAGCCTGACGCCCCTACTTAGAAAGGCTTCACCCATGACGGAGGAGAAAGCGTGGGGAATCCGCTTCGAGAATGTCTCGGTGCGCTACCCCAACGGAACGCTGGCGCTTGACGACGTCTCCGTGGACATCGCTCCCGGCGAATTCGTCGCCATCGTCGGCCTGTCCGGCTCTGGCAAATCCACGTTCATCCGCAGCATCAACGGCCTCGTGCAACCGACATCCGGCAAGATTTTCGTCGGCGACCACGAGATTTCTGCGGCGAAGGGAGCGCAGCTGCGGAAGCTGCGCGGCCGCATCGGCATGATCTTCCAGGAGTTCAACCTGGCGGACCGCGCGAGCGTCTTCTCCAATGTCCTCGTCGGGCGCTTTTCTCACAATCCCAGCTGGCGCACCCTGTTGGGAATCTCTACCGCCGAGGACAAAGCAATCATCGCCGAGGCCCTCGACTCCGTAGGGATCCTCGACAAGGCGTGGAATAAGGCCGGCGCCTTATCGGGCGGCCAGAAGCAGCGCGTGGCCATCGCTCGCGCCCTGTCCCAGAAGCCGGCGATCATGCTGGCCGATGAACCCGTCGCCTCCCTCGACCCGCCCACTGCCCACTCCGTGATGAAGGATCTGCGCCGCATCAATACCGAGCGGGACCTGACCACCCTGGTGAACTTGCACCTGGTGGATCTGGCGCAAGACTACGCCACACGCATCATCGGCATTCGCCACGGCAAGATAGTTTTCGATGGGCCCGCCGCAGGCTCCACCGTGGAGGATTTCGAAGCCATCTACGGCCGGCGCATCCGCGAGGAAGACCAGCTGGGAAGTCAGGAGAGCCGGGCATGACGGCGGTACTTCCCCCACGGCAGCGCAACTGGCCCGGCATCCTTGGCGGGCTGGCTGCTTTTCTCGCGCTCACCATCGCCACCTGCGTCCCCGCCTGGGGCGGAATCGAGATCGACTTTGGGCAGATCGCTCGCAACTGGCGCAACGGCGCCGACCGCTTGGCCCTGATGTTCAGCCCCGACTGGTCCATCCTCCCGCGCACGTGGGAGCCGATGCTTGAAACCCTCGCCATGGCCGTCGTCGGTGCCGCCATCTCTGCGGTCATCGCTCTGCCCCTATCCCTGTGGGCGGCGCGGCCCACCAACCCATCGACACCGTGGCGCTCGCTAGTGCGCGGCATCGTCAACGTTGTCCGCGCGGTGCCCGACTTGGTCTACGCCACCATCCTCGTGGCCATGCTCGGCGTCGGTGCCCTGCCCGGCATCATCACGCTGGTGCTCTTCGACGTCGGCATCGTGGTCAAGCTCGTCTCCGAAGCCATCGACTCCGCGGATGATTCTTACATGGAGGCCGGCCGCGCCGCCGGCGGCACGCAAACCCAGATCAACCGGGTTACTGCCCTGCCGCAGACCTGGCCGGTCTTTGCCAGCCAGGTGATCTACTCCCTCGAGCTCAACGTCCGCATCTCCGCGGTCCTCGGCCTCGTGGGCGCTGGTGGCATTGGCCTGCTTATCGACGAAGTCCGTGGTTTCTACCGCTATGACGCGCTCTCCGCCATCGTGCTCGAGCTGCTCGTCGTGGTCATCGCTCTGGAGATCGTGTCCGTCAACCTGCGAAAGAGGCTGCGATGAGCACTGCACATGTACTTCCCTCCCGCTCCCGCAGCTGGGGAGTCTTCGCTGCGTGGGCCGGAATCCTTATGATCTTGGCGCTGTCCTTTGGCTACATTCGCGTTGATCTGACGGCTCTTAAAGATTTGCCCTCGAACATCTGGCACTACCTCGTGCTCATGTTCTCCAACCCGGACTGGTCCAAGCTGGGTGAGGCCCTCCTGCAGACCTGGCGCTCCGTGGCCATGGCCTGGATCGGCGCGCTGCTCGGCGTGTTCCTCTCCACCATCCTCGGTGTCCTGGCTGCCAATACGGTCTCCCCGGGCTGGGTGTGTCTGCCACTGCGTGCGCTCTTTGCCATCATCCGCGCGGTACCGGAGATCATCATCGCCATCATTATCCTCACCGTCACCGGGTTGACCCCGTTTACGGGCGCGCTGGCTCTGGCCATCGGCGGCATCGGTACGCATGCGAAGTGGACCTATGAGGCCATTGAAACCGCGCCGACTGGCCCAGCCGAAGCAGTCAAGGCAGCCGGCGGCAGCCTGGCAGAAATGGTGCGCTGGGGAACCTGGCCCATTGTCCAACCGGAGCTGGCTTCGCTCGCGCTCTACCGTTTTGAGATCGACGTGCGCACCTCCGCGGTCCTCGGCCTCATCGGCGTGGGAGGCATCGGTGACATGCTCACCGGCTATACGCAGTACCGCCAGTGGGACGTCGTCGGCGTCCTGCTCATCGTGGTCATCGTCATCACCATGTCCATCGACGCCATCTCCGGCGCTATCCGCCGCCGCATCGTGGCTGCCAAATTCACCTGATAGTTAGCCCTATGACTGATTCCGCCCCACTCTCCGCGCACATCACCACGCGCATGCCGAGCCTGCAGCCCATCGAACAACGCGTGGCCCAGGCAATCCTCGAAGACATGGACTTCGTCCTGCACGCCACTGCGGACCAGCTGGCGGCCAAGGTAGGCACGTCCCGTACCTCCGTCATCCGCACCGCGAAAGCGCTGGGCTACGACGGGTACCAGCAGTTGCGTGTGGCGCTCACGCAGGAGATTGCGCAGCGCCCCACCCCGCCGGCGGGTGCCGATTCCACCCACGTCGGCCGCATGAGTGCCGAGATTGCCTCCTTCAGCAACTACCTGCATGGGCTTACTGTCCTGCTCAACGAGGATGAGCTAGCCGCGACAGTGGAGGCAGTAGCGCAGGCCAAGCGTGTTCTCCTCGTGGGCAATGGCCTCTCTGCTCCCTTGGCGCAGACCATGGCGCTGCGCCTCACAAGCATCGGGCGCCCAGCCGAGTTCGTGGCGGAGGCCATGGGCCAGCACATCGCGGCGACGCAACTAGACGCAGAGTGCGTGTGCCTCGTCGTTTCCGGTTCAGGGTCGACCACGCTCACGCTCAAAGCCGCGACAGCAGCCTTCGAGGCGGGCGCGAAGCTCATCGCGCTGACCTCGTTTACCTCCTCGCCCTTGGCGGAGCTCGCCTCCTACACACTGGTCATCCCCTCCCCGGATGGGACATTTCGTGCAGAGCTGCAGGATGCCTCGCGCGTTGCTTTTCTGCTGGTGCTTGAAGCACTCGTGACGCTGGTGGATTCCCACCTCGATGATTCCGCGGCACGGCGCACGGTGCTCTCTGTGCTGCAATCGGCGATGGAAGATTAATTTTCCAGGTAGGCGTAGGCCGCGGCGATGAGAGCCTGCGTCGCCGTGGTAAGAGTCGGCTGCAGCTCCGGAGCAAAGCGCGGGTTGTGGTTGGGGATTGACGCACCGTCGGTACGCCCGCCGAAGCCCCAGAAACAATAGGGAGCGCCGAAGGCATCGGGGATACGAGAGAAATCCTCCGAGGCGGTCCACGGCTCCATGTCGAGGACGTTGTCGCTACCAAGGACGTCGATAAGCTGCGCGCGCACCTTGTCGGTCACGTCGTCATCGTTGACGGTGAGGGGGTAATTATCACTCTGCACAAACTCCGGCTCGCGCGGGGACATCGCTGCCCAGCACTCCGCCTTAACAATGCGGTGAATCGCCTCGACGATCTGAGCCCGGACGTCTTCGTCATAGGCACGGATGTTGATGCGTAAGGTCGCCGAATCCGGAATGATATTGGCCTTCGAACCCGCCTGCAGTGCGCCAACGGTCAATACGGCGAAGTGGTGCGGATCGACTTCACGGGAGACAACTGTTTGCAGCCGCAGCACGATGGAGCTGGCGAGCACCACCGGATCAACGCTGAGGTGCGGCATCGAGCCATGAGAACCGTGACCATAGACGGTGACGGTGAGTGAGGTCGCCGTGGACAAGACCGGGCCGGGCGCGATGAGTACGCTGCCAGCGGGGGCATCCTTATCAATGAAGATGTGCTGGCCAAAGGCCACATCAGGCGTGGGGACTTTTTCGGTGAGTCCCGCGTCCACCATGGACTGCGCGCCCTCGGCGGTTTCCTCGCCCGGCTGGAAAAGGGCGATGAAGGTACCGGACCACGAATCGGTTGCCTTGGCCAGTGCCTCAGTGGCGCCGAGCAACCCGGTCACGTGGGCATCGTGCCCACAGGCGTGCATTGCCTCACCCGTAGCGGAGTAGTCCAGGCCGGTGTCCTCTGTAATGGGCAGGCCGTCGAAATCGGCGCGCTCCAAGACGGTCGAGCCTTCGCCGTTGCGAAGGATGCCGACGACTCCCCCGCCGAATTCCAGCACCTCAACTCCTGGAAATTCCTGGAGCTTATCCGCGATAACACCGCGGGTGCGCTCCTCCTCCATGCTGAGCTCAGGATGCTGGTGCAGATCCTTGTAAAGGGACTCCTGCCACTGCGTGGCCTCTGCTGCGCGTTCGAGGATGTGGGCGATACTCATGCCCACAGCCTACGCGCTATGAGCGCACGAGTTAGCCGCCGATCTTGAAATCGCAGACGTCGCCGTCCTGCATGATGTACTCCTTGCCCTCCTGGCGCACCTTGCCAGCATTGCGGGCTTCCGCCATGGAGCCAGCGGCGTCCAGGTCATCGAAGGAGACGATCTCGGCCTTGATGAACTTCTTCTCAAAGTCGGTGTGAATTACACCCGCGGCCTGCGGTGCTGCGGAGCCCTGCTTGATGGTCCACGCGCGAGCTTCCTTCGGGCCTGCGGTCAGGTAGGTCTGCAGGCCGAGGGTGGCGAAGCCGGCCTTGGCCAACGTCGCCAAGCCGGGTTCTTCCTGGCCCACCGACTCGAGCAATTCGAGTGCCTCCGCCTCATCGAGCTCAAGGAGGTCGGTTTCGGTCTGGGCATCGAGGAAGACGCATTCCGCAGGGGCGACGAGCTGGCGCAGCTCCTCCTTCTTGGCGTCATCGGTAAGCACGGCCTCATCCGAGTTGAAGACATAAAGGAAGGGCTTCGCGGTCATGAGGTGCAGCTCGCGCAGGAGGGAGAGGTCGATCTCGTTGCTCTTGGAAGCGGCGAAGAGGGTGCGGTCATCTTCCAAGATGGCCTGGGCCTTCTTGGTCTCTTCCACGGTCTCTGCCAGGTCCTTGTTCTTGCGGGCTTCCTTTTCCAGACGAGGCAGGGCCTTCTCAATGGTTTGGAGGTCCGCGAGGATGAGCTCCGTATTGATGACAGAAATGTCGTGTGCCGGGTTGACCTCACCGTCGACGTGGATGACGTTTTCATCGGCAAAGGCACGCACCACCTGGCAGATGGCGTCAGCCTCACGGATGTTGGCGAGGAAGGCGTTACCCATGCCTTCACCCTTGGAAGCGCCTTCCACAATGCCGGCGATGTCCACGAAGGACACGGTAGCCGGAAGGATGCGCTCGGAGCTGAAGATTTCCGCAAGGCGGTTCAGGCGGGAATCGGGAAGCTCAACGAGGCCGACATTGGGTTCAATGGTGGCAAACGGGTAGTTCGCCGCCAAGATGTCGGAACGGGTCAGGGCATTAAACAAAGTGGACTTGCCCACGTTGGGCAGGCCGACGATTCCAAGTGTAAGACTCACGGGGCCAATCCTAACGCACCCCGGATCTTTTAAGGCAAGATGGTGGGGTGAGTTCTGATCAGCCATCCCCCACTGCATCCTCGCCTGAGCTTGCCGCAGCAGAGGCAGCACTTGGCGGGCGCTTCGATGACTCCGTCGATGCTGCCTCGCTGAACGCTGTCTCCGCACACCCGCCAGGCAACCAAGTGGATCGCTCCGTGGTGGTCGGCGAGGTCATCAAGTCCGCATCACTGTGGGCACTGCGCCTGACCATCATTGGCGTCTTTCTTTATGCCTCATTCCGCATGCTGGGCAACTTCTGGCGCGGCATCCTGCCCGTCCTCATCGCGCTGATTATTTGCACCGTGCTGGCCCCCATTGCGAGCGTCATGCGGCGAAAGGGATTGCCGTCAGCTCTCGCTGCGGCAGTGACCATTCTCGTGTCTTTTACTGCGGTGGGCACCCTCTTCATGTTCATTGCACCGGACTTCGCGCGGCAGTCCCAAACACTGTATCTGCAGACTGTGGAGGGAATTCAACGCTTGCAGCTATGGGCACAGGGCCCGCCGCTCAACCTCGACGCGAATGAGATCGGCGGCTACATCGATGAAATCGCCCTGTGGTTGCAGCGCCAGGCGGGTTCCATTGCGGGCTCCGTGTTTACCGGAATCGGCACGGCCACCTCCATCGTGGTCACGCTCTTCATCATCGTGGTGCTGACCTTCTTCTTCCTTAAGGACGGCCACAACTTCCTGCCGTGGCTGCGCCAAGCGACGGGCCGCCGCACCGGCTGGCACTTGACTGAGCTGCTAACCCGTGTGTGGACCACGCTGGGTGGTTTCGTGCGTGCACAGGCTGTTGTCTCGCTTGTCGACGCCGTCTTTATCGGCCTCGGCCTCGCCCTCATCGGTGTGCCTTTGGCCATGGCCCTCGCCATCATCACGTTCATCGCCGGCTTCATCCCCTTTGTCGGCGCAATTGTGGCCGGCGCACTGTCCGTGACCATCGCGCTGGTGTCTTTGGGCTTCACCAAGGCGCTTCTGGTGCTTGGCTTGGTCCTGATGGTCCAGCAGCTCGAGGGCAACGTGCTCTCCCCGTGGCTGCAGTCGAAGGCGATGAACCTGCACCCGGTTATCGTGCTGATTTCCGTGACCGTCGGCTCCGCGCTCTTTGGCCTCATCGGCGGTTTCCTCGCCGTGCCGGTTGCCGCCACCATCGCGGTGGTCTACCGCTACTTCCAAGACATGGTGATGCTCCAATCCGGCGAGAGAACCGCCGAGGAGTTGGAGTTTTCTACCGTGGCAGGCTTCCTCATCGGGCGCTATACCCAACAGCAGGGTGACCACAAACGCGAGCAATGGCTGTCCGTCCCGGACCACGCTGCACCGGAAGGCGCGGCGGAAGACGTCGCCAGCGATGGCACGAGCCCGCTGGACCGCAAGGTCGATGTTGACGCGGAACTCAGCGAGCGCGATAGCGGCGCCCGCGCGGGAATCAAGCGCGCCATCGGCGCTCTCGAACAGATGTTGCAGTCGAAGGACAAGAACTAGCGGGGCGTGTCCGGGGCGCATGTCATGATGACAGGTATGACGTCTACCCTTCCCGTGTTGCTCCTCTTCCTCGGCCTCATCATTGGCGCAGCCCTCGGTTGGCTGGCCCGCGCCTATTCCGCGCAGTCTTCCCAGCCCTCCGAAGAACACCGCGCGCTGCAAGAATCCCAACGCCGCCAAGCCGAGCTTGCCCCGCTGGAAAAGGCCATGGACCGCTTGGGCCTGCAATTGCAGGAAATCGAAGAGGATCGCGCGACATCGCTCGCCGCGCTCAGCAGCCAAGTTCAAGCGGTAACGCGCACCTCGACTCGGCTCTCCGATCGCACCGACAAGTTGGTCGGCGCGCTGCGCTCGCCGAACGTCCGCGGGCGCTGGGGCGAAGTACAGCTGGAACGCGTGGTCGAGCTCGGCGGCATGCGCAAACATGTGGACTTCGACTCCCAAGTCAGCGCTCGCATCAACGGTTCGGTAGTCCGCCCTGACCTCGTCGTTCACCTGGCGGGTGGGCGCAGCATTGTGGTCGACGCCAAGGTTCCACTCAGCGCCTACCTCGACGCCATGGAGACTGAAGATCCGGAAGAAAGGGCAGGGTATCTCCGGCGCCACGCGCACCTGATGCGCTCACATGTCCAAGCACTGGCTTCTAAGGACTATATCGAGGCTTTCTCCCCCACGCCGCAGTTTGTGATCCTCTTCGTTCCCGCGGATACCTTCGTCGACGCCGCGCTCTCCATCGATGCCGAGCTGCTCGAGTTTGCGTTCGAGCGCAACATCGTCATCGCCACGCCAAGCACCCTCTTCGCCCTCCTGCGCACCGTGGCGGTGAGCTGGCAGCACGAAGAAATCTCCGACAAAGCCCGCGAGGTACAGCGCTTGGGACGTGAGCTCTACACGCGCCTTAATACCCTCAACGAGCACTATGACAAGGTCGGCCGCGGCCTCGAGCGCGCGGTTGAGGCTTATAACGCGAGTTTGGCCAGCTTGGACTCCCGCGTCGGGGTCACCGCGCGGCGGCTCAAGGAACTAGATGTGCCCGCCCGCGTTGACCGCCTGCCGGTGGAGCCGCGCAGTGTCGGTTCTTGGCCGCGGCGCGCCCACGATGAATAACGTTTTGGTCACCAATCCCGGTAAGCTCTCTGGTCGTGTCTGTTGCCAAAAATCGTCGCCGCCCTCCCCGCCGTGGGATGCCGCTTACCCGAGCGCTCCTCGTCGCGCTCGTCGTGACGCTTGTGGCCTTGGCAGTCTCAGGTGTGCTCGGCAAGGTGGCCCTGCCGTTCGCCCTGATCTTTGGACTTGGCTCGCTCGCTCTCACCTGGTTGGTGGAGATCCGCGGGCTCTACTTGTTGGTGATCACCCTGCCGCTGCTCTACGCGCTAGGAACCGTAGGCGGCGGGTTCATTAGCTCGACGGCTGCCTTGCCAGAAGGCGCCTCTCCGTTTTCCAAGACCGCGCTTCTCACCACGGCCTTCCCACTGATACAGCACTTCCCGGTGCTCATCGTCACGGTCTTGGCGTGTGCGCTGCTCGCGGTCATGCGTATATGGAGCAGCAACAACCACGCGAAGAGCCGAGAAGCGGAAGCACAAAAGAAGCGACGTGCCGACGCTGCCTCCGACCGCCGCAACCGCTCTGAGCGGCTCTCCGTGGCAGAGCTCATTGCCCGGGAGAACACGAGCTCTGGGCGGGTACGGGAGCGCAACCGTGAGGAACGCCGCCGCCTGCAGGCCGAAGAGCGCGCCCAGCTCCGCCAAGCTTCCCCCGAAACCGACGTGCAGGAGGATTTCCGCCGCGCCGCCGCTGAAGCAGCGGAGAATGCGCAGCGCCCCCAGCGGTCCCCCCAGCCGCTCGAGGAAAACCTCTACGACGAGGACTAGCGCGCAGTACGTGCCGGGCGCAGATCGCGCGGCAGCGAGAACGTGATGGTCTCCGTGGAGGTGGTCACCTGCTCAACGTCGCTGTAGCCGCGCTCATCCAGGTATTCAAGCACTTCACGCACCAGCAACTCAGGCACGGAGGCACCACACGTGACGCCAACGGTGTTCACGCCCTCAAGCCAGGCCTCATCGATCTCTGAGGCGAAATCCACCAGATACGAGGTCTTCGATCCTGCCTCAAGGGCAACCTCGACAAGGCGCTTGGAGTTCGAGGAGTTCTGGGAGCCAACAACGATCATGAGATCGCACTTCGGCGCAATGGCCTTTACTGACTCCTGGCGGTTCTGTGTGGCGTAGCAAATATCGTCTGACGGCGGGTTTTCCAAGTGCGGGAAGCGCTCGCGCAGCTTGTTGACGATCTGGATGGTCTCATCCACCGACAACGTGGTCTGGGACAGCCAGATGAGCTTTTCCTCGTGTAGGAAGTCCGGCAGCTTGTCGACGCCCTCCAAACCATCCACCAGGTGGGTGACGTCCGGGGCCTCGCCGGCAGTACCTTCGACCTCTTCGTGACCTTCGTGGCCGATCAGCAGAATCTCGTAGCCGTCGCGCTCAAAACGCTGGGCTTCCTTGTGCACCTTGGTCACCAGCGGGCACGTGGCGTCCAGCGTTAGCTGCTTGCGCTCTTCGGCCTCTTTGCGCACGCTCGGCGCGATGCCGTGCGCAGAAAATACCAGGTGAGCACCTTCGGGGGCCTCGGAGGCCTCTTCCACAAAGATGACGCCACGCTTGGCCAGGGATTCAACGACGAAGCGGTTATGCACGATTTGCTTGCGCACGTAGATGGGAGCGCCGTACTTTTCCAGCGCCTTTTCCACTGTCTCAACAGCGCGATCCACGCCGGCGCAGTAGCCGCGGGGAGCCGCGAGGAGCACCTTCTTTGCAGTTTCAGTCATGCCAACCAGAGTATCTAAAGTTGCCCACATACTGTAGTTCTCGCCCATTCGCGCCCGCCGCAGGTGACCGGTGACACCCGATGTCCGGCGCGCCCCATACACTAGACGGAACACGCCCCGAAGCACAGACCACTCAAAAGAAAGGACTGCGCGTGAACCAACCGGCCAATTCCGCGGAGACACCGTGGCCCGTCGGCAAGGTCAATGACCAAGTCAAAGGCTGGATCGAGCGCCTCGGCTTCCTCTGGGTGGAGGGTCAGATCACCCAGCTGAATATGAAGCCGACGTGGAAACTGTCCTATATCACCTTGCGTGACGTAGAACAGGAAAAATCCGTCCAGCTGACCTGCAACACGTCGCTCATCCGGAATGCTCCCTCGCCCCTCAAGGACGGCGACCGCGTCGTGGTCTACGGCAAGCCAGCCTTCTACGCTGGGCGCGGTAGCTTCTCCCTGTGGGTTACTGAGATTCGTCACGTCGGCATCGGTGATCTCCTCGCCCGAGTAGAGATGCTGCGCCAGCGCCTACGCCAGGAGGGCCTGTGCGATCCTGCCCGCAAACTGCCGCTTCCCTACCTGCCGAAGAAGATCGGCCTCATCACCGGCCGTGGCTCACACGCTGAGCGCGATGTCCTCTCCGTGGCGCAAGACCGCTGGCCGGCGGTCCAATTCGAGGTCATCAACACCGCGGTGCAGGGAGCCACGGCAGTCACCCAGGTCATCGACGCGCTGCAGACCCTTGACGCAGACCCGGAGGTCGATGTCATTATCATCGCCCGCGGCGGCGGGTCGGTGGAAGATCTGCTCCCCTTCTCCGAGGAGGCTCTCCAGCGCGCAGTAGCCGCCGCCCGCACCCCGGTTGTCTCCGCCATCGGCCACGAGCCGGACCACCCGGTGCTTGACGACGTCGCCGATCTTCGCGCCGCCACCCCCACCGATGCGGCCAAGCGCGTCGTGCCCTCCGCTGCCGAGGAATACGCAGTGATTTCCGAAGCACGTTCCCGCATGGCGGCGGCGCTGCGCGGCTGGGTGGAACGAGAGCGCCGCGGGCTCGAGAGCATCCGCTCCCGCCCCGTCCTCGCGGACCCCATGGTGCCGATCACCGCGCGCCGCGAGGAACTCGAACGTCACGTTGCGTCGATCCGGCGAGTCATTACTCATCAGCTGGACCGCGAAAACAACCAGGTAACCTCGTTGCGTGCGCGGGTCTCTGCCTTGGGCCCCTCGGCCACTCTCGAGCGCGGTTATGCCATTGTGCAGGTCCTTCCGCGCGATGGCAGCGGGCCGGAAGTCGTCACGAGCTACACGCAATCGCCCCCGGGTTCGCAACTGCGCATCCGCGTGGGTGATGGCTCGATTACCGCCGCCGCCATGGCCTCCCAGGCTGCGGATTAAACAGACCACGTTATACAGAACCAGAAAGAAAGAAGCACTATCCTCATGACTGACACGATTGGCGCCGGCCAGCCCGGCCAGGACGCATTCCCGCCCGTCGAAGAGCTGAGCTATGAGCAGGCCCGCGACGAACTTATCGAAACCGTGAAGATCCTCGAGCTCGGGCAGATGGGCTTGGATGAGTCCCTGAAATATTGGGAGCGCGGCGAGGCGCTAGCCAAGGCTTGCGAGGCACACCTCGACGGCGCTTCCAAGCGCGTAGAGGAAGCCCTCCGCAAGAATGATGCGGACAGTCCGGACAACGCAGAAGCACAGACGGAAACAGGAGAGGTTTAAATGAAGATTTACGGCTACCCGGGAGATCGCGTCGACTTCGTCTCCAAGTCCGGCGGAGCAGGTGCCATGGTTTTTGGTGATCCACGCCAGCTCGCCGAAGAATTCTTCGGCACCCCTCACACCGACAACGGTGAGGAAATCAGCTACTTTTCCGGCTCCATTGTCTTGCGCTTCACCGAAGGGAAACTCAGCGAGGTCTCCTTATTCCCCAGCAAGTCCAAGCACGAAAAGGTGGATATCTACCTAGGCAAGACCCGCCTGAGCGGGCTCGACCCCGAGACCCTGCGCAGCGCTGCTGGCAACGAGGTCGAGGTGGAATGGGACGGCGCGCTGCAGAGCGTGACGTTTCGCTGACTAGTTACTCGCTGATGACACTGCCGTCCTCAGCGATCTGGAGTGGCTTGGCCTCGACGAATGCGGTCAGTGCCGCCTCATAATCCGCGTCGGAAGCAGATCCGGTAAGGATAAGGCGGGCATCGCCCAAGTCCGTGATCCACAGGGGGCGAACGTCCTTGTCGTCGCTGCTCAGGATTTCCACGTCCTGACCCGCTACCTCACGCCGCTCGGAGCTGGCTCGATAGTTGGAATCGTAGGCGGTGGGGACATCTTCAAGAGCTAGCTGGGTCTGTGCCGACTCAACGTACCCTTCATTCGCGGTCAGCCAGCTCACCACGGCACCGGACTCGCTGCCCACTTGCTTGCGCCGCGCGGCCGTCGGCTGCCAGCCCTCCGGCATGACAGGTTCGCGAATGACCGCCCCGCTACCGCGCGCTTCCATCTCCAGGAAGGTGGCGGCATCCACATTCTGCACAGGCCCGGACTTTTCCGGATTTATCGAGCACAGTCCCGTTGCCCCGACGGCCAGAAACATCATGATGAGGATGATGCCCACCGTCAGGGTGATATCACGCGCGTCCTCAAAAATCTTTGGTTTATCTTCAGATGCCACTTGCCCAGTATGGCACGACGCCTCCGACACACGCGACAGCACCCTCTCACCTGCCTTTTCGGCAGGTGGCGCACCCCCGCCCCTCTTCTGGGGGAGGCATTCGGGCTTGAAACCGGAAGAAAAGTGGAAGAATGAAATATGTATTCCGGGTTGTCCCCCACCCCGGGCCGAGCCACCTGAAAAGAAAGGGACTATTCACACATGTCTGATAACACGTCTTATATCCCCGACCGCAACCTAGCCATGGAGCTGGTGCGCGTCACCGAGGCAGCAGCGCTCGCCTCGGGTCGCTGGGTTGGCCGTGGACAGAAGAATGAAGGTGACGGCGCCGCGGTGGATGCTATGCGCAAGCTCATCAACTCCGTCGAGATGAACGGCGTCGTCGTCATCGGCGAGGGCGAGAAGGATGAGGCCCCGATGCTCTTCAACGGCGAGAAGGTCGGCACCGGCCAGGGCGCCGAGATGGACATCGCCGTCGACCCGGTTGACGGCACCCGCCTCATGGCTGAGGGCCGCCCGAACGCCATTTCCGTCATCGCTGCTGCTGAGCGCGGCACCATGTATGACCCGTCCGCGGTTTTCTACATGAAGAAGATTGCCGTTGGCCCCGAGGCAGTCGGCGCCATCGACCTCAATGAGTCGGTCGAGTGGAACGTGAAGTCCGTGGCCAAGGCAAAGGGCATCAAGCCGGCCGACCTCACCGTCGTCGTGCTCGACCGTCCGCGTCACGATGACCTGATCCGTCAGATTCGTGAAGCCGGCGCCAAGGTCCGCCTCATCATGGACGGTGACGTCGCCGGCGCCATCGCCACCTGCCAGGACACCAACTCCATTGACATCATGATGGGTATTGGCGGCACCCCGGAGGGCATCATTACTGCCTGCGCCATGAAGTGCATGGGCGGTGAAATCCAGGGCAAGCTATGGCCCAAGGATGAAGCTGAGGCAGAGAAGGCTCGCAAGGCCGGCCACGACCTTGACCGCGTCCTCACCACCAACGATCTGGTTTCTTCCGAGAACTGCTACTTCGCCGCTACCGGCGTGACCAACGGCGATATGCTCCGTGGCGTCTCCTACCGCCCGAACGGCGCCACCACCCGCTCGCTGGTCATGCGCTCCAAGTCCGGCACCATCCGCTACGTCGACTCCATCCATAAGCTGGCTAAGCTGCAGGAATACTCCGTGGTGGACTACACCAACCCCCACGATCAGGAAAGCTAGTCCACTTTCCCAGGAAGAGTGCTACGGTGGCCATGAATGCCGTGCCACGGCACACATAAAGAACCCAACAAAACTCATTTCACAGAAAAGGTGAATTCATGACTGAATACCGCATTGAACACGACACCATGGGCGAGGTAAAGGTTCCGGTCGACGCCCTGTGGCGTGCCCAGACCCAGCGCGCCGTGGAGAACTTCCCGATCTCCGGCCGCGGCCTCGAAGATGCTCAGATCCGCGCACTCGGCCTCCTCAAGGCTGCCTGCGCCCAGGTAAACAAGGACTCCGGCAAGCTGGATGCGGAGAAGGCTGACGCCATCATCGCCGCTGCCACCGAGATCGCAGAGGGCAAGCACAACGATGCCTTCCCGATCGATGTCTTCCAGACCGGCTCTGGTACCTCTTCCAACATGAACACCAACGAGGTCATCGCCTCCATCGCCCACAACAATGGCGTGGAGATCCACCCGAATGACCACGTGAACATGGGCCAGTCCTCCAACGACACCTTCCCCACCGCAACCCACGTTGCGGCAACTGAGGCTGCCGTCAATGACCTCATCCCGGGCCTCAAGGTGCTCCACGACTCTCTTCTGGCCAAGGCCAAGGAATTCGCTGACGTGGTCAAGTCCGGCCGTACCCACCTGATGGACGCCACCCCGATCACCCTGGGCCAGGAGTTCGGCGGCTACGCTCGCCAGATCGAGCTCGGCATCGAGCGCGTTGAGGCCACCCTGCCACGCTTGGGTGAACTGGCTATCGGCGGCACCGCTACCGGTACCGGCCTGAACACCGACGCTGAGTTTGGCGGCAAGGTCACCGAGGAGCTCAAGAAGCTCACCGGCATTGACCAGCTCTCCGAGGCCAAGAACCACTTCGAGGCCCAGGCTGCCCGCGATGCCCTCGTCGAGTTCTCCGGCGCCATGCGCACCGTGGCTATCTCCCTCAACAAGATTGCCAACGACATTCGTATGATGGGCTCCGGCCCGCTGACCGGTCTGGCAGAAATCCACCTCCCGGACCTGCAGCCGGGTTCCTCCATCATGCCGGGCAAGGTCAACCCGGTCCTGAGCGAGGCCGCCACCATGGTGGTCAGCCAGGTCATCGGTAACGACGCCGCTGTTGCTTTCGGCGGCTCCAACGGCCACTTCGAGCTCAACGTCTACATCCCGATGATGGCCCGCAACGTCCTCGAGTCCTCCCGCCTGCTGGCAAATGTCTCCCGCGTCTTCGCCGAGAAGTGCATCGACGGCATCGAGGCCAACGAGGAGCGCATGAAGAAGTTTGCGGAGTCCTCCACCTCCATCGTCACCCCGCTGAACTCCAAGATCGGCTACGAGAACGCCGCCAAGGCAGCTAAGCACGCGCTGAACGAGAAGATCACCGTCCGCGAGGCAGTCATCGACCTCGGCTTCGTTGACGGCGAGAACCTCACCGAGGAAGAGCTCGATGAGCGCCTCAACGTTCTCACCATGACCAACCGCGACCGCGACAACTTCTAAGCTCGCTTTCGCCCACGCCGCCGCTCTCCTTCGGGAGGGCGGCTTCGCCGTTTTCCCATCCACCCCGCTGGGCCAACAGCAGGGTCGGGGTAGCCAAACTGCCCGTCCTGCCAAAGTTATAGCCTCCGCCTCAAGATCTGGCAATAACTTCGTCAACTAGGGCAGTTTTAGGCTTGAGTTTTAGGCTTGAGAGTTTCTTTCCTAGCCATCACTTCGCGCCCTTCGCGCTCACGGCGAGCCTTAACCAGCCACAGCCCACGCTGCCGGTGGACGCGAAGGATGGGGTTGCTGTTCTTATCTCCTTTCCTGTGCGCTGCGCCATAAAGATCGTCCCGCCATCATGAGAATCACCAGCATTGCACTTGGTGCAAACTTGCACCGAGTGTAGGATTGCACTCTGTGCAAGAAGAATTGTCATTACGCGAGCAAAAACGCCTAAAAACTCGCCTACGTATAGAGGATGCTGCCACCCTCTTGGTAGACGAGCACGGCTTTGCTGCAGTCACGGTGGAGGAGATTTGTGAGAAGGCCGGTATTTCCCGGCGTACTTTCTTTAATTATTTCGATTCCAAGGACTCAGCTGTTCTGGGCAACCCCAGCCAAGAATTTTCCCAGGAGCAGAAGAGCTATTTGCTCGAAACCCCCACGGAGAACCTCTTCAAGCTGGCCGTAGACCTCATCAAGGAACACCTCATTGGACAGCACGCCAACAGGGAGATTGCTGAGCGACGCCGCCGTATCTCCCGCGATGCGGACGCAGCGGCGGCGTCCTTAAGTAGAAAGCGTGCCAAGTCCAACGAAGTCCTTGAGCTACTCACCCAGCGGCTAGAGAAAGAGCCAGCGTTAAAGACCATGCCGGATGTCTCCCCGCACACGGAGGCACTACTCATTGCTGTCACCATCCGTGAGGCTTTCTGGTTGGCCACCACCTCGCCAGACTGCAGCTGTGATATCCCCTTTGAGCAGCGCTTTGACTCCGCACTCACACTCATCAACAACTATTCGAAAGGACTGTCATGGTAGCTACCGCGAAACCGTCGGCGTCCCACGCTGACAACGGCAAGCCGGAAAACAACCTTGCCCTCGTCTTCTCTGCCCTCGTGCTCACCATGTTGATGAGCTCCCTGGGGCAGATGATCTTCGCTTCCGCCCTGCCCACCATCGTCGGCGAGCTCGGCGGCGTCGACCACATGAGCTGGGTTATCTCCGCCTTCCTGGTCACCATGACCATCGCTATGCCCATCTCCGGCAAGCTCGGTGACATGATGGGCCGCAAGTGGCTCTACATCGGCGGCATTGCCACCTTCGTCATCGGTTCCGCCGTGGGCGGCTTCGCCAACTCTATGAACCTGCTCATCATCGGCCGCGCGATTCAGGGCTTCGGCGCTGGATTCATGATGATTTCCTCCCAGTCCATCATTGCTGAGGTCACCACGGCTCGTGAGCGCGGCAAGTTCATGGGCATCATGGGCGGCGTTTTCGGCTTGTCCTCCGTCCTCGGCCCAGTCCTCGGTGGCTGGTTCACTGATGGTCCCGGCTGGCGCTGGGGCCTGTGGATGAATATCCCCCTCGGTCTTCTCGCCATGACCGTTTGTGTGCTCGTTCTGCACCTGCGCGTTGGTGATACTGACTTGCGCAAGTTTGATGCCTTGGGCGCCACGTTCATTGCCATCACGACCGCCTCGCTCATCCTCATGACCACCTGGGGCGGCACCCAGTATGAGTGGTCGGATCCCGTCATTCTCACCTTGGCCGTCATCGTTGTGATCGGTGCTGTCATCACGGTCTTCGTCGAGAAGCGGGCCAAGGAGCCTCTGATCCCAGTTCTGCTGTTTAAGAACCGCAACATGGTGCTCACGACGGCCGCCGGCATGGTGCTGGGGCTGGCTATGTTCGGCGTGCTGGGCTACATGCCGACCTACCTGCAGATGGTGCATACACTGACGCCGACCAAGGCGGGCCTCATGATGATCCCGATGATGCTCGGCATGATCGGCACATCTACCACAGTGGGATTCATCATCGCCCGAACTGGCCACTACAAGCGCTACCCCATCATCGGTCTCGCCATTACGGCAGGCGCGCTGTTCTGGATGTCGAAGCTGACTGTGGATACCTCCCTGACTCAACTTGGCGCTGAGTTCCTCGTCTTCGGCATCGGCCTCGGCTTCGTCATGCAGGTGCTCGTTCTCATCGTTCAGAACTCCTTCCCCGTGGCGCTGGTGGGCACCGCAACGGCGGCCAACAACTTCTTCCGCCAGATCGGTTCAGCTATGGGTGCCTCCTTGGTGGGTTCGCTGTTCATCCACAACATGAAGGATGAGTTGGCCGCCAACATGCCTGCCGCCATTGCTTCCATGGGCAAGGCTGGCGCGCCCTTTGCGGAAAAGTTCAGCGCTGAGGGCGGCGGTTCCTCTAGCCTGACCCCGTCGATGGTGGCTCAGCTTCCGGACCCCATCCGCGACGTCATCCTCAACGCCTACAATGACGGCCTCACCCCGGTCATCCTGCTCATGGTCCCGATGGCGATCATCGCTCTCCTGCTCATCCTGCCGGTGCGGGAGGAGCACCTCAAGGAGACCATCGACTAGGACGTCGGTCCCCGCTCAACAACAAGAAATCCTCGCTACGAACAATGACGTAGCGAGGATTTTTTCATGCCCAAGTACTTAGCGCAGAATTCCCAACTGGCGCGCCACCTGGGCAGCTACACCAATGAGTGCAAGCACGCCGGCAATGATGACCACGATGGTTCCAGCATCCGCACCACCGGAGCTTAGGTTTCCAGCAAGAGACTTCTTGGTCACCTGCACGATCTTGGTGACTTGGTTGTCCGACAACTGGGGCTGACCATTGCGCACCACATAGGTGTTAAAGGTGACGGTCACGGTTCCCTCCGACTTAGCCTCGTAGGTACCGTCCTCGTTGACTTTAAGAACCTCAGGATCGCTTGAGCTTGGCGACGCCACCGGCACCCCTAGCTTCGCTCCCCAGAATCCATCGATGCTCAAGCCCAGGCTGCCTTGGCTTCCCACCGAGGTGCCTCCAGTCGTCATCAGTTCGGCATCATTGACTGCACTTTCCGGCACAGCGATGGGGAATGCGTGGCGGCCGGTGATGCGAGCGGGTTCACCCGGCATATCGCGATTGGAGAAGAAGCCTGCGGTGACCTTTCCTACCTGTGCCTGAGCAAAAGTTACGTGAACGGGATCAATGATCGAGTAGAAGTGGCCATTCTGTGGATTCCTTTGTCCGTTTGCACGAACAAGCTGTTCCCACTCACTGGAGCCTTGGTTGCTATCCGTCGACCACGATGCAATAGCGCCCGGCATGTCTGCCGTGGTGAGATTTTCTCCGGCCAACAGATTATCGATGACCCCAAAGGCCCCTACCCCAGGGAGCCGCTCGTGGTTGAAATCCAAATTCTCCTCCGCAGCGCGCTGCAAAACCGCGTGCTCAAGGCCACGATCCCAAGAAATCGCATTCATATACTCTTCACGGGTGTGATAGCCCGCAGCGGCAGCTGCCTGCTGCAGCGTTGCACCGTCGAAGGGAAGATTCGCATCCCAAGCCTTGCCGCGCAGCTGACGAACTTGGCGGGTAACCAAGTCAATGTCGGATTGCATGACCGGCTCGGCAAAGACATATGCCAGAGCGCCATCGGGATAGTTAACGTTGAGCTCTGCTACAGGAACGGAGCCAGCAGGTGGAAACTCAGCAGCCGTGGCAACGGGCGCTACAAAAGCACCGGTCGACACGGCTACGGCGGTAGAAAGGGCAAGCACAGAGGTGCGGAAAGACATGATTCGCCTTCGATAGAGAGTGGATGAGAACAGGTTCTATTCTATCCCCACTCCTGCCCTGATATTAGAAAAGTGAGATAATTACTTCCTCTTCTCGTTGGCTGCTGCCTTCTTTTCCTCCGGCTTAGGCAGAAGCAACTCGTATACATCGGTATCGCGCCACTGGCCGGCGAGCTCGCCGTAGGTCATCTTTGCCATGTGGGAGTAGGTGCCCACCTTGACGAAGCCGCGGGACTTGTGCAGCCCGGCAGAACCTTCGTTCTCCGGGAAGATCCATGAGTGGATGGCCCACTTGTGCAGGTCACGGCATACCTCGATGAGCTGATCCAACAAGGCGCCGCCAATACCGCGGCCCTGGGCCTCTTTGCTCAGGTAAATGGAATCCTCCACCACGCCGTGGAACACGGTGCGGGTAGACGCTTGCGCAGCGCAGACCCAGCCGAGAACCTTCGAGTCATCGTCCGCCTCCACCGCAACGAAGACTGACGACATGATCTTGACGTTCTTAAACTCCTCGAAGGTCAGCGACCGGGTCTCGTAGGTAGCGTGGCCGGTGTTGAGGCCCTGCTCGTAGATTTCGCGCATTTGCGGGTAGTCCGCCGCAGTGAATGGACGGATGCGGAAATCCTTCTTCTTGTCTTTCGCATTGTCGCTCATAGGACAATTATTACTGAGCACGCACGACCAATGCCAAGCAGACCCCTACAAGATCGCCATTCGCGAACGAGTTAGTTCTCACCTTCCAGCAAATCGGTGACAAGTTCCGCAATGGCAGAGCGCTCAGAGCGCTGCAACGTGATGTGAGCGAAGAGCTCATGCCCTTTGAGCTTTTCAATGACTGCCTGCACACCGTCGTGCCGGCCCACGCGCAGGTTATCTCGCTGCGCCACGTCATGGGTCAGTACCACGCGCGATCCGCGGCCCAAACGGGACAAGACAGTCAGCAACACGTTGCGCTCCAACGACTGGGCCTCATCGACGATGACGAAGGAATCGTGCAGGCTGCGGCCGCGGATATGGGTCAGTGGGAGAACTTCCAAGAGGCCTCGGTCTTGGACTTCATCCATGACGTTTTCCGATACGAGACCCTCCAACGTGTCGTAGACCGCCTG
The DNA here is from genome assembly GCF_039907205.1 of Corynebacterium sp. c25Ua_47. Classification (NCBI taxonomy): domain Bacteria; kingdom Bacillati; phylum Actinomycetota; class Actinomycetes; order Mycobacteriales; family Corynebacteriaceae; genus Corynebacterium; species Corynebacterium sp. c25Ua_47. Next base: position 29,976 of record NZ_JASBOH010000014.1, read on the forward strand.
CGCCCACGGGTTCATCTTCTCACTCTCGGAGCCAGGCAGGTATCCCAGGGACTGCCCACCCACCGCATACATCGGGCGGAAAACCACGATGCGGCGGTGTTCCCCACGCTCCAGCACAGCTTCTAGACCGGCGCACAAGGCCAACGCAGACTTACCGGTACCTGCACGGCCTCCAATGGACATGATGCCCACGGAAGGATCCAGCAGCAGATCCAAAGCTACCCGCTGCTCAGCCGAGCGCCCCTGGAGACCAAAGACATTCGCATCACCGCGTACCAAGCGCACTGCGCCCTCGGCTGTCATGCGGCCCAGCGCTGATTGCCCGCCTGCCTGCAGCGTCACGCCACAGTGCACCGGAAGGTCCTCGACGCGGGTGCCGGCGGTGGTCACTGATCCGTCGATAAGCACCTCGCCTTCCCCATAGAGCTCATCGATGACCTCCGCGGTGGTCTGCACCGTAGCCATACCGGTGTATCCCGTGAGCACAACGTCCTGCGCGTGGTACTCATCTGCCTGCAGGCCCACGGCGCCCGCCTTAACGCGCAGCGGAACATCCTTGGTCACCAGGACGGTGTCCTTGCCCTCGTGCTGCAGGTTGAGCGCGCAGGCCAGGATTCGGTGGTCTCCCTCCGGCCCACGGAAGGCCGCTGGCAGCAAGGACTGATCCTGGTGATTCAGCTCCACGCGCAGCGTTCCGCCCGCGGCGTTGACGGGAAGAGGCTGATCCAGCGCCTCATAGGTAGCGCGGAGGTCCTCCAAAAAGCGAAGAGCTTGGCGGGCGAACCAGCCAAGCTCCGGGTGATGACGTTTTCCTTCCAACTCAGAGATAACGACGATGGGCAGCACCACATCGTGCTCTGCGAATTTACGCAACGCCCAAGGGTCGGAGAGAAGGACGGAGGTATCGATGACATAGGTCTTGGTAACCACAGCGGCCTCGTGCGGCTGCTCGGTCAGGACGGAAGGATTGGTCATAGCGGCAGGGTTCTCCCTTGTTATGCCCGCCCCAACTCAACGACCTGGGTGGGCATGGTGAAGCTGGTGGTTTTTCGAACTGTCCGGACGTCCCTGTGAACCTCCGGACACCGTCCACGCTAGAGAGCAAAGGTTGAAATTACATGGGTGCAAGATGAACAGTATTAAAACGACAATCCCCAGAGCCACACCATCCCCACCAGTCGGCTCGCTCCCTCACAAACCACAAAGAAATGCTCCGCACTGGTTTTACAGTGCGGAGCATTTCTTAGAAAGCTGGCTCTATTGTGAGCCCTCTTAGTTAATGGTGGCCTCGTACTCGCCGGACTCACCCTGCATCCAGGAAATGGTGCCGTTGGCGAATTCCTGTACCCAGCCGTTGCCCTCAGCCTTCTCCGGGGCGGTCGGCAGACCAACCTTGCTGTCCAAGCCGCCTTCCTCGGTCCAAGTCTCAGCGATCTTGCCGATGATCGGCTGGGAGCCATCTCCCTCACTGAATGCCAGCAGCTTGTCCTTGGCGAAGGTAGCAACGCTACCGGCATCGGTGGACTCGATGGACTCCGGATCGCCCCACTCGGCGGCCTTGTCCTTGATGGCCTGCGCAAAGTCGGCAGGGACCTCTACATCACCGTTAGCGGTGGAGACGCTCTCCTTATCACCCTCGGCACCCTCAGAATCAGCGGAACCCGAATCGGAAGACTCCGCCTCAGAGGAGTCAGCGCCCTCGGAATCGGAAGCCTCAGCGGACTCGGAGTCCTTCATGGAGTCCTTAGCCTCATTAGCAGCGGAACCGGCAGCATCGGCAGCATCGGACGCGGCGGACTGTGCAGCGTCGCCAGCATCCTTAGCGGCGTCCTCAGCATCGGAGCAGGCAACGACACCCAGGGAAAGGGTCGCAGCGGCGATACCAGCAGCGAAACGACGAGTCATCTTCTTCATTATCTAAACCTTTCTCTTTTGTTGAGCACTGTTCTAAGTACTTTTGTTGAGAACAAAGCCCACCGTAGGCTCGGCCGCGGCCGCCCCGCCACCGATGCACCTATGATTTGACAACAAAGAGCCTTCCTTATCTACGTTTCCGCTGCTGAGACCCCCTATATCTTTTCGATAACGGTTTGGAAATCGAGCCCTTGTGAGACTTTCCTTGCGACTTTCTGCGTGCTTGTTTAGCCTTTGCTTTGTCACGGGCACTGCGCTTCTCAGCAACATTGCGGGAAGAATTCCGCGTCCTTCCCTTCGCCACGCCGACGAAATCCTGAATCTCGTCACCATCGTCTGCTCGGCGCCACACCAAAGCGATCTCCGTGCGCGCAACAGTGGGATCCTCCAAGCCCAGTGCCACGACTTGCTTCTTGCTGAGCACCTTCAGCAGCGGTCGAGGTGCGATGGCCACGCCCACGTTGGCTGCCACAACTTGGAGAGCGGTACGCAGGGCAGGGACGTCGACGCTGCCATCCTGCGCAATCCGGTAATTCACGATCTCTTCGGCGACATCCTCCGGTGTAATGTCCTCCCCTACCTCGGCGTACACGGAATCCTTCGGAACTGCGATCCCAGGCGCTTCCTTGTACAGCCGAACCACATGGAAGCTGTCATCGACCCGTAGATCTGGCAGGCGGGTCAGAGCAAGGTCAGCTTCCTGGGCAAGAAGAGCCGCCATCGCATCATCGGCGTCGGCGGTCACCAGGGACTCGAGAGAATGCGAGTCACGGTAGCGGCGAAACCATTTACCGGGTTCTGTACCAGTGCAAAAGACAAGGCGGAGCATGCACCTCATACTACGGTGCTGCTAGCGTGGTGAGCGTGACTGATACCCCGAATAATGAAACCCCAGCCAACGAAACCCAGCAGCCTTCCGGTACCGCCATGCGCGCGCAAACCGCAGCTAAAAAGCTGGGCATCTACCTGCCGGCCGCCCCGGAGGAGTTTCAAGCCAATGCAGTAACGCACGCGCAATTGCGCGACTTGCAGGAGAACCCGCCGGAATGGCTGGCCACCCTGCGCCGCGAGGGCCCGCACCCGCGCCCGGTGGTGGCACAGAAGCTGGGCATTTCCGTGACCGCGCTGAAGAAGAACGACATGGACCGCCCTCTGACCACCGCAGAAATCAAAGAGCTCCTCAGCGCAATGCCCGAGTGGCTCGAGGCCGCCCGGAAAGCTCACGCCGAGGAGCGCAAGGAAGCTTAGACCAGCTTCCAGTCCTCAAGGCCGTCGTAGAGCGGGAAGTCCGCGGCGACCTTCTCCACGCGGGCACGCAGCTTGGCGACGTCCGCGTTCTTACCATTTGCCAGCGCGGTACCGATGACATCGGCCACCTCGGTGAAGGCCGCCGTGTCGAGGCCGCGGGTGGCCAAGGCCGGGGTACCAATGCGCAGGCCGGAGGTGACCATCGGCGGGCGCGGATCGTTCGGAACCGCGTTGCGGTTCACGGTGATGCCGACCTCGTGGAGGAGGTCCTCTGCCTGCTGGCCATCGAGCTCAGAGTTGCGCAGATCCGCCAGGACGAGGTGCACGTCGGTGCCGCCGGTGAGAACGTCGACGCCCGCCTTGGTGCAATCCTCAGCGGTCAGGCGCTCAGCCAGAATGCGAGCGCCCTCCAGGGTGCGCTCCTGGCGCTCCTTGAACTCCTCGGTGGCCGCAATCTTGAGAGCAATAGCCTTTGCCGCGATGACGTGCATGAGCGGACCACCCTGCTGGCCCGGGAAGACGTTGGAGTTGATCTTCTTGGCAAAGTCCTGCTTGGCCAAGATAATTCCGGAGCGCGGGCCACCAAGCGTCTTGTGCACGGTGGAGGACACAACATCGGAGTGCGGCACCGGGGAGGGGTGCAGACCGGCGGCCACGAGGCCCGCGAAGTGCGCCATATCCGTCCACAGGTAGGCGCCGACCTCATCGGCGATGGAGCGGAAGGCCTCAAAGTCGATGGTCCGCGGGTAGGCGGACCAACCAGCAATGATCACCTGCGGCTTCTCAGCCAGAGCCTGCTCGCGGACCTTGTCCATGTCGAGGCGCATGGTCTCCGGGTCGACCTCATACGCGGCAACGTCGTAAAGCTTGCCGGAGAAGTTCAGCTTCATACCGTGGGTCAGGTGACCACCATGAGCCAAGGACAGGCCCATGATCTTGTCACCCGGCTGGATCAACGACGCCAGCACCGCAGCGTTGGCCTGGGCACCGGAGTGCGGCTGGACGTTGGCAAATTCGGCGTCGAAAAGCGCCTTGGCACGATCGCGAGCCAGGTCCTCCACGACATCAACGTGCTCGCAGCCGCCGTAGTAGCGGCGCCCCGGGTAGCCCTCTGCGTACTTGTTGGTGAGAACAGAACCCTGCGCCTGCAGAACGGCGCGGGGGACGAAGTTCTCCGAAGCAATCATCTCGAGGGTATCGCGCTGACGAGCGATCTCACCAGAAATAGCATCGAAGACCTCGGGGTCAAGATCGCGCATCTCCTGGTAGCGCACGTCTGAATTGTTCGTAGTCGTCATGAAAGCGTGGTGTCCCTTCCTACAGATGGTCAAGATAGCCAGCGGCGCCCGCTCGCAGCACAACACCACCGGCTTTAGAAATCGCCGAAGCTAGTTCTACATCCTAACGCCCCTATCCCCCGCGCGGGGGCCTCTAAGAATCTTTTCATTCGGGGCAATTGCACGAGGCGCCGGATGCAGTGCGACAATAGTCGGCATGGCGCGAATGACCGATGCGAGCCCGTACCTCGATTTTGACCGCGATACGTGGCGTGCCCTGCGTAAATCCATGCCACAGGTGTTGACGGCCACCGAGGTGGAAAAACTCCGTGGTATTGGTGACCGCATCGATCTCACCGAGGTGGCGGAAGTCTATCTGCCACTATCCCGTCTCATTCACATGCAGGTGGAGGCCCGCCAGAAACTCACCGCCGCCACCGAGGCCTTTTTGGGTAACCCACCGACGCACGTGCCTTTCGTCATCGGCGTCGCCGGCTCCGTCGCCGTGGGCAAATCGACAACGGCGCGCTTGCTCCAAGTGCTCTTGGAACGCTGGGATTCCCACCCGAAGGTCGACCTCGTCACCACCGATGGTTTCCTCTACCCCACCGCCTATCTCAAAGAGCACGGGCTAATGCAGCGCAAGGGCTATCCGGAGTCTTATGACCGCCGCGCGCTCATGCGATTTGTTACCGACGTTAAATCCGGCAAACCACTGGTTACCGCACCGCTGTATTCACACGTGTCCTATGACATCGTCCCCGATGAATTCCAAGAGGTCCGGCAACCGGACATCCTCATCCTGGAAGGCCTCAACGTCCTGCAGACCGGGCCAACCCTCATGGTGTCGGATCTCTTTGACTTCTCTGTCTACGTCGATGCCCGCGTGGACGACATTGAGAAGTGGTACATTGACCGCTTCCTCAAGCTCCGGCACACTGCCTTCCGCGAGCCGGGCGCGCACTTCGCTTCCTTCGCGGACATGACGGATGAGGAAGCCTACGCACAGGCACGCGAAATCTGGCAGTCCATCAACCTGCCCAACCTCATTGAGAATATTTTGCCCACCCGGGTGCGCGCTTCCCTGGTCCTGCGCAAAGGTTCACACCATTTGGTGGAACAGGTCAGGATGCGCAAGCTCTAGGCGGCGTAACCCGGCTAGCGCCCAAAGCGGCGCGAGCGCTGAGAATAGTCGCGCAAGGCACGCAGGAAATCCACCCGGCGAAATGCTGGCCAGTAGGTATCCGTAAACCAAATCTCGGAATAGGCTGCCTGCCACAGAAGGAACCCGGACAGCCGCTGCTCACCGGAGGTACGAATGACGAGGTCGGGATCCGGCAACCCTTTGGTGTACAGGTTGCCCGTGATGGCCTCCGCCGTCACGTTCTCCGCGATCTCCTCAGCGCTCAGCCCCTTGCGTGCTTCACTACGGATCAAGTTCTGTACGGCATCCACAATTTCTTGGCGCCCGCCGTAGCCCACCGCAATATTGACGATGACACCTTGGTGATCCTCGGTAGCCTCAGCCGCACTCTGCATCTTGGCTGTGACCTGCTCGGGGAGCAGATCTAGGTGCCCGACCAGGCGGATCTGACAATCCAAGTCACCCTGGGAGAGGTGCGTGACGACATCCGAGATGATGTCGAAAAGCAACTGCACTTCCTGCTCGCTGCGCTTCAAGTTTTCCGTCGACAGCAAGTAGATAGTGACGACTTCAATGTCGGTGCCCTGGCACCACGAAATCATCTCACTGATCTTCCGCGCGCCTTGCCGGTGGCCGTGGCTGATATCCGTAAAGCCCGCCTCGCGCGCCCAGCGGCGATTGCCATCCGCCATGATTGCCACGTGGCGTGGTTGCGGTTTGTTTTTAATCTCACGCGTTAGGCGCGCCTCATACAGGGGGTATAGGAGCTGGCTTAGGAACTTCACGGTGGGGAAACGTCCTCTGCGTTAAAAGATGGACTTCTTGCTGTTATCGAGGATGCCGGCTTCCTTCATTGCCGCATCGACCGCCTCATCATCAAAAGGATCGATGCCATGATCCTGCGCGAACATGGTGCGGCGGCGGAAGCGCGAATAGCGGCGGTGAAAGTTCCAGCCTGCAAAAAGGACGGCCACTCCCATGAGAACGAGGATCAGCAAACCAATGGGCGAGGCCTTACCGAACTCCGGTCCCACCGGCCCGCTTTGGCTCCCTTGGGCGAGCAGGGCGACGTCATGCGCCGCGAAGTACAAAGCGTTCATACTTTAAGATTCCCCTACTTCCGGGATTCCCGCAAATAGGTCGTCCTCTGGCAGTGAGGACGAGACACGGGTCTTGGCCAACTCGAACTCCTCCGTTGGCCAATGCTCCTGCTGCACGGCGACGGGCGTAGCGAGGAAAGCACCAGCCGGATCGATTTGGGTGGCGTGCGCGCGCAGGGCGTCCTCCCGGTTTTGGAAGTAATCCGCGCACTCTACCTGCGTGGTCACGCGCGCCATGATGTCACCAAAAGCGGTGTCCCAGCGCGCCAACATCGGCTCATAGGGGCTAATCTTTCCCTCTTCTACAAGGAGGTCGTGAAAGATCTTCATTCTCTGGTACACGAAACCGTGCGTGTAGTAGAGCTTCTGCGGCTCCCACGGCTCTCCCAATTCTGGGTGGTAGGCGGCATCGCCCGCCTTCTCCCACGCCAACATAGAAGCACGGTAGACCATGAGGTGATCCGGGTGCGGGTAGCCGCCGTTTTCGTCATAAGTAATGATGACTTGGGGGCGGAACTCCCGAATGATCTCCACGAGTTCTTGGGCCACATCATCATCTTCTTTGAGAGCAAAGCAGCCCTCAGGCAGCAGGTCCTTGATATTGGGGGCCAGCGGATTACCCGGAAGGCCCGAGTCCACGTGCCCGAGCCACCGGTGCTGTACTCCCAAGGCGGCGGCGGCCTTCGCCATTTCTTCACGACGAATACTGCCCATGTTCTCGAGGACGCCGGGGCGGTCCATGGCTGGGTTGATGATATCCCCCCGCTCACCGCCGGTGCAGGTCACGACGAGGACTTCCGCTCCCTCCGCGGCATACTTCGCGGTCGTCGCAGCACCCTTCGAGGATTCATCGTCAGGGTGCGCGTGAATAGCCAAAAGGCGCTTTGTGCTCACTGGGTGATACATCTCCCTACATCGCTTCTTTAAACAGAGGCCCAGTCTAGTGGATAGTAACTTCGTAGCGACCGTTGGATAGAATCAGACTCATGTCTGACGCCCAACCTGCTTCTCGCTCCGCACGCGCACGGTCTCGCTACGGTTCCTCGTCCTCCTCTGCTCGCACGGGGAAATCCTGGACCAATCGGGCCCTAGTCCTGATTTTCCTGGGCATGCTGGTGGCGGCCGTCGTCTTTGGCGTGCAGTACGTGCGCAGCCAACAGAAAATTAACGCGGACATCTCCTATATCACCCACGAGATTCTTTCCGACGATACCGCCCGCGTGTGGGTAGACATCACCCGCAACCGCGTGGAGGAGCCTGCCTATTGCATCGTGCAGGCTTTTGACTATTCCAAGGCAGAGGTGGGCCGCCGCGAAATTGCCGTGCCGGCTGGCGGCGAAGCCGCCCAGCGCGTCGCCGTGGACATCCCTACCAATCACCCTGCCGTCGCCGGTGGCGTCTACGGCTGCTCCGGAAATATCCCCTCCTACCTCGATATCAGCACCATGGATTCTGCGGGTGAGGCAAACGCCGAGTAAAAGCCCAGCTATGCTAGTATGTTGAGCGTTCTGAATGGGCCGCGCCACCTGCGCTTTTAGGCCCAGTCTTTAAGAAATAAAACCGTTCATCAGGAACCGTCAACGGAAGGTTGCACTATGGCTGAGCAGCAGAAGCAGTACATCACCCCGGAAACCAAGGCCAAGCTCGAGGCCGAGCTGCAGGCCCTCATCGACCACCGCCCGGTCGTCGCCGCCGAGATTAATGAGCGCCGCGAGGAAGGTGACTTGAAGGAGAACGCGGGTTACGACGCCGCCCGCGAAATGCAGGACCAGGAAGAGGCCCGCATCAAGCAGATCTCCGAGGTTCTGGCTAACTCCACCACCGAGCGCACCGCCGTCCAGGAAGGCGTTGCCCACATCGGTTCTGTCGTCCATGTCTACTACAACGGTGACAAGGAAGACCGCGAGACCTTCCTTATCGGTACCCGCGCTGCGGCATCGGATAACAAGGATCTGGAGACCTACTCCGAGCAGTCCCCGCTGGGTGCTGCCCTCCTGGGTGCTGCTGAGGGCGAAACCCGCGAGTACACCGCGCCGAACGGCAAGACCTTGTCGGTGACCGTGGTCTCCGCGGCACCTTATGATTCCGCAAAGGCCGCAACTCCGCGCAAGTCCTAATTTATACTGCTCTTAGGTCATCGTTTTTCTGAGAAAGAGTTTTATCACATGAAGAAGTTCACTCGTTTCGCTGCCGCTGGTCTGGTTGTCTCCGCTGGACTCACCCTGGCTGCTTGCCACCCGCCGAGCGAGCAGGATTCCACTGAGAAGGTCGACACCGGTGCCACCTTCACCGGTGAGGCGCCGGGTGCTGGTGCATCCGAGTCCACCGCAGCAACGGCTGAGACTGAAGCCACGGCTGAGACTGAGGTTGCTCCGGCCGAGTACACCACTGCTCCGGTTCAGCAGTAGGCTCACCGTCAGCTTAAAGCGAAAGCGGCGTCCCGTTATTCGGGCGCCGCTTTTCGCGTTATGAGGTTATGAGAGAATATCCCTCACCCACGGCCCCTAGTTTTCTTCCCGGGCCCACTCGCCGATGACTCCGGGCAGCACCGCGGGCGCTTCACCGAGGAGATCTCGGCGGTTCGGATCGCGTTCAACCTGCGTGGTGACGGATTTGATCCTCTTTTCGCTTTCACCGCCGCGGGCTGCTCCGCCCATCATGGGCATCATCCGCATACCCGCGCCGCGGGTTTGTCCGCCGCCAGCCTTTGCGGCGCCTGCTCCCCCAGCGGCACCTACGACACTATTTGTACCGCCAGCGTTACCAATACCACCGACGCCGCCAACTCCACCAGCGCCACCGATCACTCCTCCTCCGGCCATACTGCCTGCGCTTAGCGACGCCCTTCCGTCCCTCTGCAGTCCACTCCCCGCTACGGCCCCGGGAAGGCCACCGATAACCGGGTGCGTACCCGTCTGCGGTCCGCTGGGCGCAGTACCGAAGCCGCCTAGCCCCGCCGCTGCAGTCGTCGGATTCGCCGACATCTCCGGTAACCGGCCCAGCCCCCGGCCGCTGAGTCCGGCAACACCCCCAGGTAGCGCGTTGCCGCGCGCATTCGCAAGGCCAACGGCGCCAAGTCCCTGCCCACCGGCACCGCTGCCTAGGCCTCCTAGTCCACTCAGACCAGCGCCAATGTTCGGCGCACCAATCTGAGTTGCCGACGTCCCCGGAACACCAGCATGAGACGGGTTCAGTGTTCCTACGCCTGCGCTCGCGGCCGACGTGTTCACGTCCGCCGCACTAACGGGTGCCAGCGAATCTCCGAAACCCAACTCGTTGAGGATCGTGCGTCCACGATCATGCAATGCGCTATGAAACTTCGCGATGTCACCAGCATCCATCCCAACGTTTTCAAGCCCCTGGATTTCCCCGTCTGCAACGCTAAAAGAACCTGGGCCGACGGCGCCGCTTTCCATCGCCTCAGCAATCTGCTGCGGCCAGGCAACGTCTTCCGTGGTGTAGCGGGATCCATCACCTGCGACCGCGCCGAATTGGGTACTGACATCCCCACCACCGCTGGGTGGTGCCGCATCCATGAGCGCGTGCTGATAGGGCATGGCGGCAATAACCTGCTGTTGAAGCACGCCCTGCATATATCCCAACGCCGCCTGTTCTGCGGCCTCGCGTGCGACGGGATCTGGAATTGCTGCTACCTCGAAGGCCAAGGCGATTGCCTCTGGCTGCACATTCATTAGCTGCGCTTGGAAGCCGAACAGCTTTTGTTGCATCACGTCCGCATTGGCAATGAAGTGTGTGCCCGCCTTCGCAACTTCACGAATCTTCTGGGCCGCTCGCGTGGTGGCTTCGCTATCATTCTCCGCCTCCAAGGACGCGGCCGAGTTCTCCAGCCCCGCAACGATATCGGCGACTTCTCCGCTCAAGGCTCCCCACCGCGCATTCGCTTCCGAGACATCCCAGAAACGGGTGCTGAACAAGTTGGATGCCAGGCCCATGATTGATGCACCGGTGTCAACGATCGGAACCGTAAACCCAAATGGGCTGTATCCCGGATCTGGTTGCGACACGATCGGCATCGCCTCCGCCGCGCCCCCGCCACCGGCGTCTGCGACATCCAGCCCTCTGCTGTTGAGTTCATCCTGTGATTCGAAGCCGGCGAGCTCGGTCTGGAGCGCCTCCCCAAGCCAAGAAACCTGTCCTCTAAACCCTTCCAAAGAATTACGCGCCGACCCCGGGTCCGTTGCCAGCACGCGTTGGTGGATTGCGCCGACTTCGCTTAAGCCAGTAACTGGAGAGAATCCTCCGTCAAGGGGGCTATGTGCCCTGCCAGACGCATTCTCAACCTTCATTCCCAAATCTGCTACACGCGCTACTTCTTGAGCTAGTGCATTCTGATTGATGATCATTTCCCCGAGCCCCTTAATTCAAAATAGTTCTAACAATAATTTTCTCGATTGTTCACATTTTTCCTGCATAGAGACATCAGCTCGCAGTTCGGTCCATGCAACCGAAATGACACCCCGAGTTGTCTCGACGTAAGAGGTGCAAGTCGCACCCTTAATAAATGTGTCCTCTACCGTATAGATGCCTTCTTGAGCATTGTCCGGGCCGAAATACGCCTCAGGATAGAGCTCACGAATACGGTCCATTCCTTCATGCTGCGCTGCCAAAGCAATGGCGGCCTCCCTTCCATTACCCAAGTCCTTTGAGAAGAAGCAGGTCCTGTACCCTGACTCCTTTTCCGGCTCCGAAGTCATCTGCAGCTTCAACTCCGAAAAAGTCTCGCCGGGTATTTCTAAACATGGATCAAACACCTGGAAGCCAGGCTCCGTACGATCAAATTCACCAAGTGGCGGTAGTACCCCACCGCCCGCACGAGACTCACTGCTTGAAGCTTGAGACTCTCGCACCTTCGTGGCGGTGGCTTCAGCGACCCCCGAGTCCACTGAGCCACCGCCGGACATGTCGCCAGAAAAGTTGCTAAAGCCCCCCGAGTTTTTACCATTGTCGCGAGCACTAAGGCCCAGCGGAGCTGCGCAGTTTGAAAGCACCCCTATACAAACCGCCACCAACGCAAGGCCCCCGATTCGCTTCATGGTTTCCCTTCAACCAACTTTTCTGACTATCAGAAGCCCTTCGCCAGAGCCAAGCTCAGCGAGCGGCTTCTGCGACCAGAATGCACGAGAATGCGCAATATGTCGCGCCAACCCCACATAGTCCATTTTCAATGGGTTGCAAATAATGATGTATTAGATGCGAGTAATAAAAGGTTCATAAATAGGTGCTGGTCGTCGCCTGTAAAAATTGTGAGTGCGCGCCGTGAGACTCTTGTGCCTGCGCTGCCGATTATGACCATGCAGGTGCCCCCTAATTACAACACTGTTAACATTCGATTGTCGTTTTTCACCCTGCAGGCACGACCCCATCACGCGTTTCGGAAGTAAGTACCAGATTCATCCACGCAAGTGTCCATAAAACCACCTATGACCTTGTATAACTTCCATGGAGAAGGGTGGCAACCAGTCGTAGAAAGTGAATCCAGGCCACACGCCGTACTGCTGCCAAAGTTCACTCCGGAACACCGTGGACGGGATTCTCCATCCGTTTTTCCGACTTGGGTGATCGAACATTTCTCCCAAGACAACGGCATCTTCTCGCCGATTTGCACTTTTTGCAAGGCTTGTTTCTTTCTCTTCGCGCCCCGCCTGGCAAGGTGAGAAATTGCCAATTGAGGCACACAAATAATCGCAAGACCCCTGGCACACGTGTACTAACAATGGGGAAGGCACTCTTCTCATGCCTAGGACATCGCCACCTATCGCGCAGCACTGAGCGCCTTGCTTCCCCACGGGGGTTGTAGTTGCAAGCGAACTGGACATAGAAAACCGGCGGCCGGCACCCAGAAGTCGTTGTGGGTGCCGGCCGCCGGTTCTTAAAGGCGGTGCCGAGGCTAGTCCCTGAAGTAGCTCAGCAGACGGAGAATCTCGGTGTAGAGCCAGACCAGGGTCACAGCCAAGCCGAGAGCGATGCCCCAAGCATACTGAGCCGGAGCGCCCTGGCGGATGAGACGGTCAGCCTGATCGAAGTCCGTCATGAAGGACAGGGACGCCAGCACGATGCAGACGAGGGAGAAGATGATGGCGAGCATGCCGCCATCACGCAGCGGGTTAAAGCCGAAGAAGATGGCACCCAGCAAGTTGCCCAGCGCCATCACAGCCACGCCGGCGATGAGGCCGAACATGATCTTGTTGAACTTCGGGGTGACCTTGACTGCACCGGTCTTGTAGACCATCAGCATGCCGATAAATACGCCAACGGTGCCCATGATGGCCTGGCCGATAAGCGCCATACCATCGGAGTTACCGAAGGATACGCCGGCAAACATGAGCGAGAATCCGCCCACGAAAAGGCCTTCAAACACTGCGTAGATCAACGTCACCGCAGCAGATCCGAACTTCTTACCAAACGTTGAGACCAGAACAGTAACGAAACCGCCCAGCGCACCAACCAAGGTAAGAATCATTGAGATGCCCGGGTTGATCAACTCACCAATAGCGAAGTTGAGTACGGCCATAACGATAATGACGCCCAAGGTGATGCCAGTCTTGGTCACGACATCATCAACCGTCAGCGGACGATCAGCGCTGCGGTTTTCTTGGCTGAATGGATTGTCACTCTGCCCGTAGGGATTACCCTGGGTCTGGCTTTGGCTGGACGAGAGGGAACTCATCACGGGGTTACTAGAACGCACGCGAATCCCGATTCCTTTCACAGTCTTTCTCTAAAAGCAGCCCCGGAGGGGGTGCCGTGTTTGTCATTTCACTGGGATCAACGTGCCCCATTGCTAGGAAGTTCCCAAAAATCCCAAAATTCGCAAAATTGTCCACACGTGTCAACGAAACGTCGGGAAGCACCGCTGCGCTGAGGTAGCACACTGTGTCCTTGGCTAAGGATTGTGAGGTCTTCTCCCCCGCTCCTCGTCCAAGTACGCTGCGCAGAGGCTAGGGTTCTTTTCATTCACTATCACTTCAATGGAAGGCGGCAAGCAGCATGAAGAAATTTAGCCTTGCGGTTGCTGCTATTTCTTTTGCCCTCGGCAGTTGCAGCACCGCCCCTGCACCTGAACCAAGTCCAACGAGTACTAGCAGCAACGAAACTGGGGCCGACGAGGCGCCACCAAGCACAAGCCCGTCCAGTACCTCCCCCGCAGACGCTTCCAAATCCACGGAACCAGAGTCCCACGTGGAAGAGGCACAACCTGACCCAGAACTTCCCGCATCCGACGCTCCTGTGGCAGTAGAACAAGTACCCGCGGAACCCACTGTCGTGGAATGCCTCGAAGGGATCCCCGGCACTGCCCGCTGGTCAGATGGCACAGTCTCCTACTCCCAATGGTGTTTCGACACCCGAGGCGGCGAGCAGTACCTCGAAAATGAGCGCCAGGCCGGACTAGAAGAAACTGAGGAATGCGTCGGCCCGGCGGCAACATGTGGATACGGCACTGCAGATAATGGCGCCCGTAACCCAACCTCGGGCGAAATCCAGACTTACCACGGCTGCCAAGACGGATACATTGATGACCCAGACCTGTGCTCCGCAGTAGAAGATATAGTCCGAGCTGCCGACCCAGACGGCTCCATCTATCAGTAGACAAAACCCGCATCACAACAACCGATCCCGACGCTGAAAGCACGGCCCGAATGCAGGGGCGGTACCGCTAGGGGCTTGTGAGTCAGAGACACAGTTCCAGCAAAACTGTGTTGTCTAGCGATTTTTTAGAGGGTTTTTAGAGGGTTTTCGCTTTTTGCTCCAATTTTTCCAGCATTTCCGCTGGTCATGGTGCCCCCAGTGGGACTCGAACCCACACTGAATCGATTTTAAGTCGACTGCCTCTGCCGATTGGGCTATGGGGGCCAAACCGTGCCCACTTATCTTAGGGCACGGGTGGACACATGCCGAAAATAGGGTCGGCAACCGTAGAACTGTGCCGGTCCGCGGGACGGTACCGGCCTAGTTCGCTTAGTTTGCGACAAGGCCGCTAATGATGCCATCGAGGATGTCCTTCTCACTGATGAAGAAGGAACGAGCATCACTGTTGCGCTCAATCATCGTCATGATGCCCTCCACGGCCACGCAGCCGCCGCCGATGACATCGGCGCGGCCCGGGTGGATGACGGGGTTGAGGGCCCTCACGTCCGAGGACAAACCGATCATCTGCCGGGTGAGTACCCGCAGAGCGTCGAAGCGCAGCTCGGATCCGTGGATGGAGTCAGCATCGTAGCGTTCCATGCCCTGAGCCAGCGCCGAGAGCGTCGTGAAGGTACCGGCGCAGCCGACAAAGGTTTGGGCTTTGTCGATGGGCACGATCTTTTCCACTTCAGCCATGCGTTCAGCGACGTAATCAGTAGCGATCTCAATCTCTGCTTCGGTAGGCGGATCGTTGCGCATCATGCGCTCAGTGAGTCGCACGCACCCCATCTGCGCAGAGTGGGAGCCGAGAATCTCGCCGTCGATTGTCCCGACGACGAACTCCGTCGAACCGCCGCCCAAGTCGATGACGCAGTAGGGCCCCTTCTCAGAGCGCAGGTCCCCCACCGCACCGGTGAAGGACAGCAGTGCTTCCTCCTCCCCGGAAATGATCTCCGCGCGGGCACCCGGCTGGACCTGACCAAGAAGCTCCTCGGTCATATCGAAGAACTCGCGGTGGTTTTTGGCATCACGCGTTGCCGAGGTTGCCACCATCCGCACGCGCTCAACCTTCTCAAATTTCATCTGCTTGACGTATTCTTCGAGGGCTGCACGAGTCCGCGCGAGTGCCTCTGGCTCGAATTCACCGGTGGCGTCGACGCCTTGTCCGAGGCGGACGATCTCCATCGTGCGGGAGATATCCCGAATCTTGCCATCCTCTTGGATCTCACTGATGAGCAGGCGGATGGAGTTGGTTCCGCAGTCGACAGCAGCGACGCGAGTCATAAGGCTAGCCTTTCTCTTAACCGGCGTTAGAAAAATCAAACTGGGTCATATCAATGCCCAGGTCCCCCACGGTGGGCCAATCCTCCGGGATGGCGCTTCCCCGGAGTTTACCGTGTTCTGCAGCCATCGCGACGGCCTCGGTGCCAAAGCGGACCCGGCCCGGGCCTTCTGCCAAGGCATAAGCAATAAGCACGTGGAGGCACTTAACGCGCTCAGGCATGCCGCCACCGGAAAAATCAGTGCCCAAGTCCTCCATGGCATTGCGGGTTTCCAGGTAGTGTTCGTGCGCTGCCTGGTAGTCCTTCTGCAAGTCCTCATCCGCCGCGAGACGCTGCTCCATCCATTTCATGACGTGGGCAACTTCAAGGCGCGATGCCTCAGCGGTCAGGCGCGGATCGGTGAGGTAATAGAGGGTAGGAAACGGAGTGCCGTCGGGAAGCTTAGGCGCCGTCTTAATCACAGCAGGAGCTCCGTCGGGGGTGCGGTAAGCAATGTCCACGACGCCGCGCGGGGTGCGGCCCAATTGTTCGCGGACGACTTCAATATCAGCATCGGTCACGGTCATAGGAACCATTGTGACACGGAGGCGCGGGTGCGTCCTATTCAGCAGGAGCTTCGACTAAGTCTTCCGGCGGGTTCTCCGCTTCCGGTGGGGTTTCAGTGTCCGGTGGGGTCTCAGCATCCTGTGACACCGAATCCCACAGCACCGTGTACCACGCGCGCTCGTCGACGTCCTCGCGGCGTTCCGAGGTCACCGTATCGCCTGAGTCCATCCGCGGATCCATGATGCGGAACGCGGTTTCTCCTTCATCCATCACACCGAAGCGGCGGCGCGCTTCTTGTTTGACGTATTCCTCCGAACGGTATTTATCAATCTCGGTGAGGAGGTTTTCCTTCTGCTCCTGCTTGGCGGCGATGGAGCTTTCCAGGCGCGCTATCTCCGACTGGCCGTGGTAGTAATTGCGCAGCGGAACGGCAATGGATAAGAGGACTACGAGCACGACGGCGATAATGACGCCCACACCCAGAATGTCGAGCCCCTTAGGCTGGGCCGGGCTCTTCTTCGGCTTGGTGCGCTGCGCGTCGCGGGCACGCGTGTGGACCGGAACGGTGTTCCGGCGCTTCGTGCGGGAAGAAGTAGTGCGTGCCATCGGGAAGTCATTGTATCCCGCTACAGCCCAGGTGGTGCGCGGCGCGCGTCGTGTCTCAGAAATAACATGCGTCACAGCGCTATGGAGGCCACCCCGACGAAAAAAGGTGCCACAGTTTCCTGTGACACCTTTCGCTTAGACGCTATCTCAGCGAGTGGCCGGTTCCCGGCTACTCCTAGAAACTAGCCCTGGAAGCGCGGGAATGCGGAGCGGCCGGCGTAGACGGCTGCGTCGCTGAGCTCCTGCTCGATGCGCAGCAGCTGGTTGTACTTGGCCACGCGCTCAGAACGTGCCGGGGCACCGGTCTTGATCTGGCCGCAGTTGAGGGCAACCGCGAGGTCAGCAATGGTGGTGTCCTCGGTCTCGCCGGAACGGTGGGACATCATGGTGCGGTAGCCGTTGCGGTGAGCCAGCTCGACGGCGTCGAAGGTCTCGGTCAGGGTGCCGATCTGGTTAACCTTCACCAGCAGTGCGTTGGCTGCCTTTTTCTCGATGCCCTCCTGGAGGCGGGCCGGGTTGGTGACGAAGAAGTCATCGCCCACGATCTGGACCTTGTCACCGATGGCTGCGGTGAGCTTGGTGTAGCCCTCCCAGTCATCTTCCTGCAGCGGGTCCTCGATGGACACAATCGGGTAGTTGGCAACGAGATCCTCGTAGACCTTGGCCATCTCCTCAGCGGTGTGCTCGCCGCCCTCGAAGTGGTACTTGCCATCCTTAAAGAACTCGGAGGAAGCAACGTCGAGTGCCAGGGCGATGTCCTCGCCCGGCTTCAGACCGGCCTTCTTGATTGCGTCAACGATGAGGTCGAGTGCAGCCTTGGTGGACTCGACGGACGGGGCGAAGCCGCCCTCGTCGCCCAGACCGGTGGACAGTCCCTTGTCCTTGATGACGTTCTTGAGGGCGTGGTAGACCTCGGTACCCTGGCGCAGCGCCTCGGAGAAGGACTCTGCGCCGATCGGAGCAATCATGAACTCCTGGACATCCACGCCGGAATCAGCGTGGGAGCCACCGTTGAGAATGTTCATCATCGGAACGGGCAGGACGTGAGCGTTCGGGCCACCGACGTAGCGGTAGAGCGGCAGGCCAGCAGACTCGGCAGCAGCCTTGGCAGCGGCAATGGAGACGCCCAGGATGGCGTTGGCGCCGAGGCGGGACTTGTTATCAGTACCGTCCAGCTTGATGAGGGCCTGGTCGATCAGGCGCTGGTCATCGGCCTCAAAGCCGGCAAGTTCATCAGCGATTTCTTCGTTGACGTTCTCAACTGCCTTGAGAACACCCTTGCCCAAGTAGCGGTCACCACCGTCACGCAACTCGTGAGCCTCGTGAACACCGGTGGAAGCGCCAGACGGAACGCCGGCCACACCGCGTGCTCCATCGTCGAGGAATACTTCAGCCTCAACGGTGGGGTTACCGCGGGAATCAAGAATTTCGCGTGCCATTACGTGGATGATGTCAGCCATGCTGCTTTCACTCCTATAGAGCCAAATTGATCTTGGGTTCGTGTTCTGGGAGGGGCTCCCAAACCACCTGCAGCCAATTGTTCCAGAAAACTTCGGAACGTGTCGGGCGGAAACGGACAACGTGATAAAGATCTAGAAAGGCGCTAGGACGTCGCAGGCTGTTCGATGGCATAGGAATTCGCCGCAGCGGCCACTTTACGCAGGTAATCCTCGGATTGGTTGTAATTGAGGATGGCTGAGCGCCAGCCTTCCGGCGTCGAAAGGTCTCTATCGCCGAAACACAACAAGGCGGCAGCGCCCAGCGCGGCATCATCGATTTGATTTGGATCGGCTACGCCATCACCGTTGGCGTCGCGACCAAAATGCTCCCACGAAGACGGGATGAATTGCATGGGGCCTACCGCCCGATCAAACTCAGTATCGCCATCAAACACGCCGCCATCGCTGTCCGGAACGTGGGTGGTGTTGTTCGTACCGTCGAGAGGGATACCCACGATGGGCGGCTCGGGGTGACCGTTCTCATCGAGTGAAGAACGGTGGAATATATTGCCGTTATAGGTCCCGTGACGGGTTTCCACCCAGCCAATCCCGGCGAGGGTATTCCAGCGCAGATTGCAGTTCGGCCACGACTGCCGCGCGATCAATTCGGCGTTTCCATAGGCCCGCAAAGCTTGGGCGGGGATGCTGGTGGCGTCGGCCAGCTGATCAGACCACCACGTCAATTTGTCCGCGGTGCGCCCTGGCGCTTCGACGTCAATATTGGGCACCTCTGCCCCACCGACGGGTGGAAGATCCTCCGGAACGGGGGACAGCTGCCGGAACGGGGAAGGCTTATCAAGGAAGGAAAGACTCCACGCCACCAGGGAAATGATCAGAATGATGGCCAAGACAATGCCGAGGCCACAGCCCCCAATCCTCCGTAGCCCCTGTGTCATAAAGGTGAATACTACAGACGGTTTCACGTGTGGGTTAGACCGACACAGAGGGCGCCGCTTGGCGACGAAAGGAACCTAGCTAAGCAAAAATATTTCGAGTAATTATGTCAAAGTATTCCCATGCGTAACATTGTGCGCTACACTCCACCGATGAACGGTCCGCCGCGCCTACGCCGGTCCTGCACGTTCTTTCAACGCCCTTTCTTCAATCTCAAGGAGTTCCATGTTCATCCGCCGTATCGCTGCCACCGCTGCCGCTGTTGTCACCCTGGGTGCTGTCGTGCCCGCCACCGCGTCCGCCGCATCCCTCGAGGAGTTGGGCGGCTTCCTTTCCCAAGGCATCCAGAATGCTGACTGCAACACCCTCCGCAGCACCCTGACGCTGATGGATCAGGCGACCGAGGGCGAGCTGCTCGGCCCGGACACCACCCGCAACCAGCTGTCGAAGAACCTCATGGCTCTGGGCAACTCCGAGGATCTCGGCGCGCTGGCCCTCGCCGCTGTGAAGTACTCCGGCCAGACCGCTGACCGCGCCCTCGAGTGCAAGATCGTTAAGGAAGACACCATCGTCACCGGCGGCACTGGCCTGTCCTCCACGCTCACCGACTACGCTCCTCTGCTGTCCTCCATCATCCAGAAGGGCTAGTCCTTTTCTCGGGCCTTACCTTCGGCCCACAGGCGCTCCTGCTCCTCTACCTCCACGACGTCCTCCGTGCCGTCAAAAAGGTAGGGCGCGCGGGAGCGCATTTTGTTGACGAAGGACATGGCGACGTCATCGAGGCTAAAAGCTCCGCGGCGCGCCGCTATCTCGGCATGGAAAAGGACTTGTAAGAAAACATCACCGAGTTCCTTGAGCAGCTCGGCCTCAGAGGCGCGCTCCCGCACCGCCTCGGCGAACTCCGCGGACTCTTCCTCCAGATACGGCAGCAAGCTCTCATGGGTTTGATCGCGCTCCCACTCCCCGATGCGCCGGGCCCGCGTCATCACCTCGCGCGCCTGCCACATCGGTTCCTCCAGGGAGGGGGCAAGGATGAGCTCCGCGTGGGCGTCGATAAGCGCGCGCACCTGCGGGTGGGACGGATCTGTGCTCACCACAACACCGTGGCCTGCCGGATCCTCACCGCACAGGAGCTGGTCGAAATTCCACCGCACCTTCACCGGTACTTCATCGGTAAAAACAACAGGTCCCTGCAGTTTTCCAACGGCCTCCAGAGGGATTAGGGTGGGCCAGCGCGGATCTAACAACAGGACAGTCATAAGCAACGAGTATAGGTCCCGGGCTCCATGAGCTTTCGCTGCAGTTGCACAAAAGCCCGCCTTAAGGGGTATTTTTAACCAATGACCACTTCCAATCTCACCGAATCGCCGCGCACGCACTCCGTGACGCTGTGGACGCTTGTCGCGCTCATCATCGGTTCCACGGTGGGCGCGGGTATCTTCTCTCTCCCGCAAAACATCGCCTCCGTCGCCGGCCCGGGCGCCATGCTCATCGGCTGGCTCATCGCCGGCGTGGGCATGCTCTCCGTCGCCTTCGTCTTCCAAATCCTGGCGCACCGCAAGCCGCACCTCGACTCCGGTGTGTACTCCTATGTCCGCGCCGGCTTAGGTGATTTCATCGGCTTCACCTCCGGTTGGGGCTACTGGCTGGGCTCCGTGATGGCCCAGGTCGGCTACGCCACATTGTTCTTCAACACCATCGGCCACTACGTCCCCCTCTTTGACGCCGACCACCGCTGGGTTTCCGCCATTGCGGTGTCTTTGCTGTCGTGGGGTATTTTTGCGGTGCTGGCCCGCGGTATTAAGCAGGCGGCCATCATGAACATGGTCACCTCCGTGGCCAAGATCGTGCCCATCCTGGCCTTCATCGTCATCCTCGCTTTCGTGGGATTTAGCTGGGACAAGTTCACCCTGGATATCTGGGGCAAGGCTTCTGATAAGTCCCTCTTTGAGCAGGTGCAGGGAATCATGCTCTTTACCGTGTGGGTCTTCATCGGCGTGGAGGGCGCTTCGGTCTACTCCAAGCAGGCTCGCACGCGTGCCGACGTCGGCCGCGCCACCGTCATCGGCTTCATCAGCGTCTTGGCACTGCTGGTCTCCGTGTCCACGCTGAGCTTCGGCGTCCTTACCCAGGAAGAGCTCGCAGCGCTTCCGGATAACTCGATGGCCTCCGTGCTCACCGCCGCGGTCGGCGAATGGGGCGGCGCGCTCATCTCCCTCGGCCTGTGCCTTTCCGTGCTCGGCGCCTATGTGTCCTGGCAGATGCTGTGCGCGGAGCCGATCGTCATGATGGCTGTCGATGGTCTTCTCCCCCGCAAGATCGGCACCGTGAACATCGCCGGCGCGCCCTGGGTTGCGCAGCTGATTTCTACGCTGACGATTCAGCTCTTCGTCATCGTCTTCTTCCTCAACGAGACGTCCTATAACGCAATGGTGCAGCTGGCCACCATCATGTACCTGCTGCCTTACATCTTCTCCTCGCTGTACCTGGTGCTCTTGGCGGTGCGCGGCAAGGGGCTAACCCACCCGCATGCCGGGGTGCGCTTCGACTTGTCTGGCCCGGAGGTGAGCCGCCGTGAGAACCGCCGCCACCTCTACATCGGCCTCGTCGCCTTCATTTATTCCGTCTGGCTCATTTACGCCGCCGACCCGGTCTACGTGCTGCTTGGCGCGCTGGCTGTGGTCCCGAGCATGATCCCTTACGTGGCCACACGCTTGCACAAGAAGGAGCGCGTGTTTAACACCTTCGAATGGTGCGTTGTGGCGCTGGTGATCGTCGGCGCTGTCGCCGCGGTGTGGGGCTTGGGCACTGGGCGTCTCGTTCTCTAGAACACCTCAGGTGCTGAGCGGTGCGAGAGCACCGCGTACGTGATGCAGCTTGCGAGCCACATCACGTGGCCGATGCCGCTGATAACGAGGAGGATGCCGCCGGTGATTGTGGCCGCTTCCTCGTTGCCAAACCACCACGTCGGTACGGTGGCCGGTCCGATATCTCCAAAATCCGGCAGGTTGGCGTTGCCCAGGATGAAGCCGATGAACACCAGGGCCATGGACACCCACGCCCACTCCAGCTTGCTCTCGTAATCACTGCGGATAAAGAGCGGCAGCAGCCCAAGCAACACCCAGACACCAACCAGGATTACCCCAAACATCATCAACATGAAGGTGAGCCAACCACCGTTCTCGCCGCTGAACTTTATGACCAGCGAGACGGGGATGCTGATCAACGCCGCGAACATCCACACCGCCACCATGACGATCCGTTGATTCGCCCGAGGATAGCCAAGGCGGTTGTTCGCGGCGTCCATTACTTCTCTCCTACGCTAATGACGTTTTTCTTAGTCTTAGCACCACTGACGTCAACGTGCTCGAGTTCAAACATCGACGCTAGGAAATCCGCCACCCATTGCAGCAGCTCAATGTCACGCAGCTTGGGGTCTGTGACATTCCGTCCTGCCTTGGGGAAGCTGAGCTGGATTGCTTTAGCCGCCGCACGGTAGTTGGAGCCCGGGTAGAGGCGCTTGAGGCGTACCTGTTTCGAATCCGCCAGCTCCACCGGGTGGACCTTGATGCGCGTGCCCTGCACCGTGATGTCGCTGACCCCAGCCCGGCGGGCCTGGTGGCGCAGGCGGGCCACGGCGAGAAGGCGCTCCACAGGCTCCGGGACGGGGCCGTAGCGGTCCTGCATTTCCTCCACCACGTGTGCCAGGTCCGCGTTGTCTTTGGAGGCTGCGAGCTTGCGGTAAACCTCTAGGCGCAGGCGCTCGGAGTTGATATAGGACTCCGGGATGTGGGCGTCTACCGGCAGGTCGATGCGGATTTCCTTCGGTCCTTCGTCCGTGACCACGGGGGTCTCCCCACGCGCGAGCGCCTTGAAGGTCTCCACCGCCTCACCGACGAGGCGCACGTAAAGATCGAAGCCCACGCCGGCGATATGGCCGGACTGCTCGGCGCCCAGCACGTTGCCGGCACCGCGCATCTCAAGGTCCTTCATGGCCACGGCCATGCCCGCGCCCAGATCGTTGTTCTGGGCGATGGTGGCCAGACGGTCATAGGAGGTCTCCGTCAGCGTGGCGCCCTTCGGGTAGAGGAAGTAGGCGTAGCCGCGCTCGCGGGAGCGGCCCACGCGCCCGCGCAGCTGGTGGAGCTGGGATAGACCCATGTGGTGGGCGTTTTCCACGATGAGTGTATTCGCATTAGCGATATCCAGACCGGTCTCCACGATGGTGGTACATACCAGCACGTCGAACTCGCGGTCCCAGAAACCTTGGACGGTGCGTTCAAGCACGTCCTCGTTCATCTGGCCGTGCGCGACGACGATGCGCGCCTCCGGCACCAGGTCCCGCAGTTCGCGGGCCTTCTTTTCGATGTCGGCGACTTTGTTGTGGATGAAGAAAACTTGGCCGTCGCGCAGCAGCTCGCGGCGGATGGCCGCGGCCACCTGCTTATCCTCATACGCGCCCACATAAGTCAGGACCGGGTGACGGTCCTCCGGAGGCGTCAAAATCGTAGACATTTCACGGATGCCCGCCATGGACATCTCCAAGGTGCGCGGAATCGGCGTCGCGGACATGGTGAGCACGTCCACGCTGGCCTTGAGCGCCTTGATGTGCTCCTTGTGTTCCACGCCGAAGCGCTGCTCCTCATCCACCACGATGAGGCCCAAGTTCTTCCACTGCACACCGGTCTGCAGCAGGCGGTGCGTGCCGATGACGATGTCTACGGAACCATCCGCCAAACCGGCGAGAATCTCCTTGGATTCCTTGGTCGAGGTAAAGCGCGAGAGCACCTCGATATCCACCGGGAAGCCCTGCATGCGCTCGCGGAAAGTATCGGTGTGCTGCTGGGCCAGCAAAGTGGTGGGCACGAGGACCGCGACCTGCTTACCGTCCTGCACGGCCTTGAAGGCCGCGCGCACCGCCACCTCGGTCTTGCCATAGCCCACATCGCCGACGACCACGCGGTCCATCGGCACCGTGGATTCCATATCCTGCTTGACGGCATCGATGGCCAGCATTTGGTCTTCAGTCTCGACGAAGGGGAAATTATCCTCCATCTCCGCCTGCCACGGCGTATCGGGCCCAAACTGGTGGCCAGGGGCTGCCTGGCGCTTGGCATAAAGCTCCACCAGCTCACCGGCGATCTCGCGCACCGCGGCGCGCGCCTTCTTCTTGGTGTTCTTCCAATCCGAGCCGCCCATCTTGGACAGCGTCGGCGCCTCACCGCCGGTGTATTTGCTCAGCAAATCCAGCGAATCCATGGGCACCCACAGCTGGTCGGCCGGCTGGCCGCGCTTGGACGCCGCATACTCCAACACGATGTACTCGCGGCGGGAGGTTTCATCACCGGATTGGACGGTGCGCTCGGCCATCTTGAGGAACTTGCCGATGCCATGGGTTTCATGCACCACGTAATCCCCCTGCTTCAGGGCGAGGGGATCTACGCGGTTGCGGCGCTTTGCTGGGCGACGCTTCGCACCCGCAATATCACCGACGCGGTTGCCCGTCAGATCAGTTTCCGTAATAACCACGAGCGGTAGCGCTTCAGCATCCTTCAGCTTGCGCACCTTGGGGAAAACCAGACCCGCATGGGACAAGGCCTGGTAGAGGGTGACCTCACCGGGGCTCGGCTCCCACCCAGGCGTCGCCACCTTGGTAGGGATGCCCTTTTCCGCGAAGCGCTCCACCATGCGCTTAATCGCACCCTGGGCAGGAGCAATAAACGCAGCCCGCCCACCAGCGGTGGTGTGCGCTAGAAGCTGCGCCATCATGGCATCAATCTCTGAGATATCACCGCGCGGAGTAGGGCCGGGCTCAAAGTCCAGCGGCAGGGTCTCCGATTCGGCGGCGGCGAACATCCCCGGAGGGGCAAAAGTCCACAGCGGGGCCTCGATATTCCGGCACGTCGCCTCAAGCGACTCATAGGAGCGGTAACTCGACGCCGAGGTATCCAAGCCCTCGGCAGCCAGCGGACCATCCGCACCCATCGCGGCGGCCTCCCAGCCAGCAGCCAAGAACTCCGCATCGGTGGATTCCAGGTCCGCAATGCGCGTGCGGATCTTTTCCGGTGCCACGAGCACCACGTGCGTCCCCGCCGCAAGGAGTTCGGGGAGGGTGGCAAAGGGGTCGTCGGCTAGCACGGCAAGCAAAGCCTCCATACCTTCGGCCGGGATGTGCTCGCCTACCTTGGTCAGCAGTTCTGCCAGCGCCGCGTTGCCACCGAACTTCTGCGCCAGTTCGCGGGCGCGTGCGGCAACCTCATTAGTAATCGGCAGCTCGCGGGCGGGATAGATGGCGACCTCGCCGACCTCAATCTCCGGGATGGCGCGCTGATCGGCCACGGAGAACTGGCGGATATCCGTAATCTCATCGCCCCAGAACTCCACGCGCACCGGGTAATCGGAGGTGGTGGGGAAAACATCGAGGATGCCGCCGCGCGTGGCGTACTCGCCGCGCTTGGCCACCATATCCACGTGCTTGTAGGCGCGAAACTCCAGCTCAGACAAAATATGTGAGAGCTCGTGCTCATCTTCTTCCTTGAGGAAGATGGGCTCGCGGCCCTCCACCTCGCTCAGGATGGGCTGGCAATACCCGCGGGCAGAGGTCACCACCACTTTGGCTTTGCCCGTCCCCACTAGGTCGAGCACACGCGCGCGCTTGCCGACGATATCCGGGGCCGGCGACAGCCGCTCATGCGGCAACGTCTCCCACGCCGGGAAGTAGACGACCTTATCCCCCAGCATGGCTGCCAGCTCCGCGGTGAGGTCCTCCGCCTCACGCCCGGAGGCAGTCACCACCAGCACCGGCGCGTGGTGCGCCAGCGTTCCAATGGCCCAGGGGCGGGCCTGGTCGATGCCCGTGATGTGCAGCGACGGTGTGCCCACTTGAGTAGCGAGACCTTTGAGTTTCGGATCTGAGGCGGCTACTTTGAGCAGCCCGCCCAGCATCGGCGTTGCCACCTACTTGGCTCCCTTCAACTTCGGTGCTGCTTCCATGCCGGAAAGACCATTCCAGCACAAATTGACGATGTGCGCTGCGACTGTCTCACGCGAAGGCTCGCGTTCATCTAGCCACCACTGGGCCGTGGTGGCCACCATGCCGACGAGCGCTTGGCCGTAGAGCACCGACAGCTCGGGGTCGAGCCCGCGGTGTTCGAAGGCCTCACCGAGGATATGCGCAATCTGATTTACCGCTGTATTCAACAGTGTGGAGAAACTACGCTCATCCCCCGGCTTGGAATCGCGCACGAGGATTAAGAAACCGTCGGTCTCCTCCTCCACGTAGGTCAGCAGGGCGACGACTCCCTGCTCGATGCGCTCGCGCCAGGAACCTGTCTGCAGCGATTCCGTCACGACCTTTTCCAAAGCCACGAGCTCGCGGTCGATGACGACGGCGTACAGGCCTTCCTTGCCGCCGAAGTGCTCATAGACCACCGGCTTGGACACGCCGGCGCGCGCGGCGATGTCTTCCACGCTGGCACCATCGAAGCCGCGTTCCGCGAAGGCCGCACGCCCAATGGAGATCAACTGCTCTCGGCGCTCACGCCCGGTCATCCTTTGTCGAACCATGCCTTCTACTGTATCTCCCCCACCGGACATCGCCCTCACCAGCCAAGAGCGCCGGCAGCAACGTGAAGGTCGGCCACCTGTTTAGGTCTCGTGTACACCCGTCAGGTAACATGTCCCCCAGCGCTCACTACAGTGTGCGCAGTTTCCCCATGGTGTAATCGGCAACACTACGGTTTTTGGTACCGTCATTCTAGGTTCGAGTCCTGG
Source organism: Corynebacterium sp. c25Ua_47 (assembly GCF_039907205.1). Lineage (NCBI taxonomy): Bacteria > Bacillati > Actinomycetota > Actinomycetes > Mycobacteriales > Corynebacteriaceae > Corynebacterium > Corynebacterium sp. c25Ua_47. The sequence continues at coordinate 56,907 of NZ_JASBOH010000014.1, forward strand.
TGGGGAAGCCAATACGCGCAGCCCGTCTACCTGTTTCCATGCAGGTGGCGGGTTATTGCGCTGGCGATACTTCGGAACATGTGGAAACCGCTCCGGGCACTTACAGACCAACAGGTAATCGCAGATGTAGCGCGCCGCATCAATAATATACTCGCCCACTGAGCAGAAACCTTTAACTACGTGGTCGAACGTGAAGATATCCCGTATCTTGACCCCCATGTCCGGTGCCTCTGTTTCACTGCAGGATGAGGATGACAGTGCTGTCCGCGAGCTTAACCACGAGCCGGACAAATTCGCTGCCGACTCGTCACTGAACAAGCAGGAAGAACGAGAAAATCGAGGAGAGGATACCAGTGACTACCCCCGACCAAGTCGCTATGTACACCACCCAAGATGGTAAAGCACACGTAAGACTCCAACTAAAAGACAACGACGCCTGGCTCACCCAGAAGCAGATGGCCGATCTCTTCGACGTCACCACAGCTTCCGTCTCGCACCATATTCAGTCAATCACACGCTCAGGCGAATTAGGTGCAGAAGCTACTTTCAAACAACTTTTGAAAGTACCAGGTCAAACCAGGTCCGTTAATCACTACAACCTAAACATGATTCTCGCCGTTGGCTACCGCGTACGAAGTCCACGCGGCTCGCAATTTAGAAAATGGGCCACAGAAGTTCTACGGGAATACCTCACCAAAGGCTTTGCCATCGACGCTCAAAAACTCAAAAACGATGGTGCTGACACCCACTTCGACGAATTACTTGAAACCATTCGAGAGATTCGGGTCTCCGAACGCCAATTTTTCCGCAAAATCTGTGACGTCATAGCCGCAACCAGCGCTGACTACCAGGAAAAGAAATCATTTAAAGAAGTCCAACAATTCTTCTCAGGGATTCAAAACAGACTCCACTTCGCCACCCACGGCCGAACCGCAGCAGAGCTAATCTGGGAACGCGCAGACCACACTAAGCCATACGCCGGGCTCACGACGTGGGGCGGAGAATCGCCCCACAAAAGCGACATGGGCATTGCGAAAAACTTCCTTAACGAAGACGAAGCTAGGCGTATGCGCAGGCTCACCACAATGTATTTGGACTATGCAGAAGACCAAGCCGAGATGGGAAAAACCATGCTCTTGAAGGATTGGGTGGAAAAAACGGAAGCCTGGCTCATCTTCAACGAACGCGAAGTCCTCAAAGGATACGGGAAGAGGAAACACGAGCAGGCAGTAAACAAAGCCGAGGAAGAATGGAATGCTTACCAACGCCAACTCGATTCTAAGGTCAACGAAATAGACATGAAAGCTCTAGAAGCCGAAATCAAGACCTTGAAACAGGGTGAGGATTAAATTGATTAATCGGGCACTCCTAAGACGGCTCTTCCGGTTTCGGGGTGCGTAGCGGGGTGAGGTAGAAATCGACGGGATCAGCGGGTCAGCACAACATGTAGGGGTCCCTGGTGTGAAGATGAAAGTTCCTACACAACCATCTAAACCCACCAGGAACCCGTACTGTGAAGCCTACTGGAAACCTCGTTGCCGACACCATCTGCCGTACCGCGGAAATCGGGCTTGCTATCACCGGTGCTGCTGATGCCGGACCGCTGACCATCATTGAGGCTACGCCAGTAGCCGTTAGCGGCGTGTGCCCGGACTGCGGACAGTCAGGAAAGCTGCGCGACCACATCACCCGTCGACTCGTTGATCTTCCCGTTGTTGGATTCCCCACCAGGCTGCACGTAAAAGTTCCTAGGTTCCGGTGCACAGCCGCCTCATGTAAGAGAAAGATCTTCCAAGAATCCTTACCCTGCGCTGATGACGGTGCCAAACTCACTGACCGGGTCACCCGCTGGATCTTGCAACGCCTTGCTATTGACCGGATGAGTGTGTCAGCGACCGCCAAAGCACTCGGTGTGGGCTGGGACCTGGTCAATAAAGTCGCACTAGATGCCTGCCGCCAGCTTGTCTACGGCGACCCTTGTCGATTTGGGGTAGTTGGTACCGCGAGTCTGCGTAGTTGGTACCGGTGTTCCACGTACCCGGTACTGCATTGGGGTTTTCTTTCATAGTTGATGTTGGCGACACCACAATCCGCTGGTGTTGCGTCAACTTCTACTTGGAAGGAGCTGGTCCTTGTGGCCAACTTCAAACAGATCATCGCGATGTGCCTTGATGGTGCTAGCTACGCGCAGATCACACACGCATTGGGATGTTCACGACGAGAAGTATCCCGAGCAAAGAAAGTCATCAACGATGAGGCACTAACTCCAGAGCGTTTCCGTCAGCTCCCACCGGGATGGTTCGACGATCGATTCAGTGATGGCCGGAGTAAGCGGACGATGTCCTACGACCAGCCTGATTTTCATGCTCTTGCACGCAAGCTGAAAAGTACGAAGCATGTGACCAGGCATAAGCTGTGGATGGACTACGTGTCGCAGCCTTGTCCGACGGATAAGACAAAGTACCAGTACTCCCAGTTCTGCAGTGGGCTCAATGAATTTCTGCGTGCCAACGATCTCGTCGAAGTTATCACCCATGAGCCGGGGCAAGAGCTTTACGTCGACTGGGCTGGCGACAAAGTGCCAGTGGTGGATCAGGCCAGTGGTGATACCGCATTCAAGGCGTCATTGTTTGTCGCGGTCAGCCCGTACTCAGGGTTGATGTACGTTACTGCTGCTGCGAATGAGAAGATGCCGGCGTGGATTGAGTGCCATGTTAAGGCGTTGAATTATCTTGGCAAATTACCGGCGGTCATCGTGCCGGATAATGCCTCTACGGCGACCTACCGGCCGAAGAAGACCTCTACATACCGGATGGTCACTGACCGCTACGCAGCGTTTGCCGACTATTACGGGGTCACGATTGTGCCGACTAGGCCCGGCAGGCCACGCGACAAAGCGGCAGTAGAACGTGCTGTGAAAATCGCCTACACCAAAATACTCGGGTACTTCAGCGACGAGGTCTTCTACAATCTCGATGAGCTCAATGAGGCAATCGCTTGCCGTCTTGTCGATATCAACAGCGCAATGACGCGGCCTGATGGCTCAACACGGCAGATGCGCTTTGATCAAGAAGAAGCACCAATGATGCGGGATCTTCCGCCGACGCCGTTTACGGAAGTGTCTTATAAGCGGCTCAAAGTCGATCGCAACTGGCACATCACCTGTGACTACCAGTACTACTCTGTGCCATTTCAGTTGGTGGGAGAATCGGTAACAGTCAGGCTCACCCCGCAACTGGTGAGCATCTTCGACGAAGAGCAGCTTGTTGCTGAACACACGCGCCTTCACGGATTCAAATACCGGTATTCCACCAACCCTCAGCATGGGCCACGTGGCGATGACGAAGGCCACAAGGCGCTTACCCGTGATGAGCTTTTGGCCTGGGCCTCGTCGTTTGGGGCAGCAACGCACACAGTCATAGCGATGATCCTCGACCGCAATAGTGCCGCCGTACCCCGCGGACTCATCCAGGCACGCAACGTGCTGGCCAACCTGGGCAAAAAGCACAACAAAGCCACCCTGGAACCTGCCTGCCAGCAGGTCGTAGACAAGAAGCTGGCCCCAACAATGGCAGTACTCAAACGCATCCAGACTGACATTGCCCACGCCCAACAACATCCCGGGACACCAGGGCCCAAAACACAGCCCGTGGCCAAGCGCCAACCACGCCCAAGCACCCCGCTTACCGGCGACGTGGCCGATGCCGTCTTTATCCGGCCTGCTGACCACTACGAAAACTAGAAGGAATAAGGAGTGCGAAACCATGAGCAGCATCGACGACGAAATTGTGCGGGCGAAAATGCGCAAGCTTCGCGTATCAACCTTCGCTGACATCTTCTACGAGGTTGTCAACGACGAGGCCTATGCGGATGCGCTACCAGAAGACATCTTCCTCGCCGCAGTCGAAGAAGCCTACACACAACGCCAACAACGCAACATTGCCAAGGCCATCACCCAGGCTAAATTCCGATACCCGGATGCAAGCCTGGCTGAAATCACCCGGGCAGAACAACGCGGTATCAACATGCGCCAGCTGAAACGAATCGCAGCAACTAACTGGCGGGAAAGCCCGACCAATATTCACATCCTCGCACCGACGGGAACAGGCAAGACATACATTGCCTGCGCCATCGGCATCGCCGCATGCAAGGCTGGATATTCCGTGGCGTACTACCGGCTGGATCAACTTGTAGACATGCTGGCGGTCTTCTCACCGACTGACCAAAACTACCTCGATAAGATGCGGAAACTGATCAACGTCGATGTCCTTATCATCGACGACTTTATGACCATCAGCATCAACCAGCGCGGGCAAGAAGACCTAACCAAGATCATATTCGACCGCGACGGAAGGCTCCCAACACTGATCTCCTCCCAATCAGCTGCCGCCTACTGGGTTGAAACACTGCCAGACAGAGTCGGAGCCGATTCACTTGTAAGCCGCCTCAACAACGGTCACCGAATCCATATCGGATGAGGTTACCCTCGTTTAGTGGACACCCTATTTGTACGGATCTTGTGTCCGTGGGAGAGGATGTTCATTGTGAGTCAACAGCGCAAGAAGTACACGCCGGAGTACCGGCGTGAAGCCGCAAACCTGGTAATCGAGTCAGAGCGCCCGATTGCCCATGTGGCTAAGGAGATTGGTGTTTCCGCCGGGCTTTTAGGCCGGTGGGTCAAACTCGAGCGTGAGCGTCGAGGAGCCTCAGATGGGATGAGCGAGGCTGACCTCCGAGCTGAGAATGCTCGCCTGCGCCGAGAGCTGGCTGAAGCA
>NZ_JASBOH010000015.1:0-59542 GCF_039907205.1 Corynebacterium sp. c25Ua_47
TCCCGAGATTCAAGTAGCCGAAGTTACTCGACCAAAAAGAGTTGACGGCATTGACGTGAGTTGCACCGGGCGGCACTACTGCTGACTTCAAAGTACGCTTTCCGGTCGTATTACCGACGTACTCTCTCCAGGCCACCCGATAAGTTGAAGCAACTTCAACGATTCGGTCGTCGTCATTCCACAAACCATAGGCACTCGCGAATTTATCGCTATACTCTAGCCTCTCAAATTCGCAAGGTGGGACATAATTTGAATCTATGGATTCCAAATCGACTAAGTCCCAATCCTGATTGTGTCTCATCGTAGATCGTGGAACTTTCGAGAATGGTACATTCACGTCAACATGGGGGCCCTTTAGAACAGTTTCATCCCAACTAGCCGGCACAGTCCACTTTGATTCAATGAAACCGTCACGCCTGGCATTGGACTCGTGCCATCCTCGGGAATACCAGAGCTTCTCTGTGGAGATCCTTGGCAGCGTAGCCATTTTCGCAAGCACTATGTCAGCGGCCTTATTGACGCTGTAGACCATGCAAGTTTCAAGTAAAGGCGTACCTGGCTCCTCAACAATTGAATTCCAAACCTTGAGCGTTTCTTCATCGACCGTAATAATGCGGTCACGATGAGGACGCAGATCCCATTTGCCGTCATCATCCTTAAAACCAGGAAGGTTTCCGGTGCCATCATGATTGAAGGAATCGATGACCGTACGCGGGTGATACAGCGACGCTGCTGAGAGAAAGTTCGCGTGCTCCCGGCGCTGACCGTAGACATGAATGCCGTACGAGTTGTGATGATCAATGTCGAAAAGCACAAGCTCATTAATGAATTGCCAGTGCCTGCGCAGACGTCGATAAGCACCAGCCCTCAGCGCCGCAGCCTTCTTCTCCGTGAAGTGGGACTCGGGGTGGATGAGTGAGATGATGCCGTCCTCGGCAGCATTCGCCCAGGTGCGTTCCATGAAACCGCGGTAAAGATCGGGCTGTTGGTTTTGGAGGTGGGGGTAGCGGGTGGCGTCACCAAGCACTGCGGAGGTGACCACTGCTTCCGCAAGGCCCTTGGAGAGGGTCTCTAGCACAGCGTCGTTGCCCGCAAGGAGCCCGCGGCGCTCCTTCTTTTCTGCCTGGGTGGGCTTGTTGGCAAGGCTGAACCACGGGTCATGTTCAGACAGCAGCGCATCCATGTCAGTGCGCGGGCGCACCCACGGCGGGTTGCCCACCTGGAAGTCGAAACCGCCCTTGGCCATGACAGTGGCGAAGTCCAGATCCCAATGGAAGAAGGCTTGTTCCTGGGCAATGGTGTTGGCGGTTGTCAGCCAGGGGTGTGCTTCGAGGACGTCCTCGTAGCGCAGGCGGCCGGAGGTGGAACGGTCGAGGGATTCGACGTAATCCAGCTCATCCCAGGTCATGTCGAAGCCGAAGGCGTACTGGTTGTCCTTGCGGTAGCGCTTCTGGCCCTCGTTGGGGATGCCGAGGAGGTCCTGCATGGTGGCGAGGTACTCGGTGATATCCGGAAGCTCATCGGTGGCGGTGACCGGCCAGTACCAGAGTGCATTCCAGGCATTCATGGCAGTGCGCAGGCGAAGGTACGCACCTTCATTGTTGTGGAGGAGTTCTTCCTCCACCTGGGCGCGGGTAACCACATCTGTGCGCTTGGCAGTGTTCGGCTCTTGGCCCCACAGGTCCAGGTCACGGCGAATTTGGTCTTCGGCGATGCGCAGGCGGATAAGAGAAAGCTCCCAGAGGCGCTCAACTTGGTTGGCCAGTGCGGTGGCGAGCTTGGTCTGCGTTTTGTTCAGGGGCTTGCAGACGGAGCGTTGCCAGGCCTCCATGGCCTCGATTTCTTCAGCAACAAGGTTCTCGAGGTCCTCGGCGTCCACGGCACTCCCCCAGCCGCGGCTGGGAACTAAGAAGTGGTGGATGCGCCCGGTGGGGTGCTGGTCCGTCTCGTTGGCGTCGATAGCCTCCGCTAGTTGTTTGAGCGGGTGGTGCTGCGGGGTCAGCGTGAGGTAGTTCTGAACTCCCTTCTTTTTCACCGCGGTGGAGGACACCTCCTTGGCGCTGAAGGTGGAGCGGGTGGCACCGACCAGGGAGTTGCCGTGGCGCAGGTGTAGGCCGAACCAGGGAGCCTTGAGCTCCTTGGTCATGGTGTTGAGCCACAGGGAGATTTCGGCAAGCTCCACCGCGGTCTTGTTGAGGTCCACGCCGTAGACCTGGTGAAGAGCAATGGAAGCCTTGACCTTTTGCAGCTCCTGGGTGCGGTCCTCACCGGGGACTTCTTTGTCCAGTTCGGCCTGTTTCTTGGTCAGGTAAAGCTCCGCAAGTTGGTTAACGGCCTCCACGGCGAAGGCGCCGGAGCCCATGGCGGGCTCACAGATGGTGAGGGTGAGAATGTCATCGGCTTGGTCGATGCGTCCGGTTTCCTTGAGCTCCTCAATGGCCTGGCCCACGGTGAACTCGGTGATGACGGGTGGTGAGTAGAAGGAGGCGGAGCGCTCGCGGTCACGGGAGGATTGGCGGTAGACAAAGCTGCCGCGAGCGTGGGTGCGCTGGACGCGCTCCACGCCACCGTGTTCGCTTTCGCGGTCTTCGTAGACGATGGAATCCTGCGGGAGCGTGCGTGCTTGTGGTTCGGGAACCACCCAGGAGCCCTTGGAAGGATCGCCGTGCTTGGCTACTTCAACGAGATCTTCTTGGGCGATGAAACCGGTGTAGGACATCAGGCCCTCGTAGACCTGGCCCAGCTCAGTCACGCCCAGGGTGGCGTAGGAAATGAAGCCGCGGTCACTACCCCGCTTTTCTTTTGTGAGAAGGAGGTTCTGTAGGACGCGGTGCAGCGCCAGGTTGGAGAGCTTGACTTCATCGATGTAGGAGGTGGCTTCAGATTTGAACAGGTCCGCGTCGAGGTTGCGGAATTCCAGGCCGTCTTCGGTGGCGTTGGCGTCGTAAAGCTCAGACTTCTCATCGTGCGGATCGTGGCCACGGTTGACGCGCTCGAAGAGTAGCTGGAGGCTTTCGTAGAGGTGCGTGCCGTTTTGGGTACGGTGCGTGGTGGGCTCGGTGAGGATGAGGTCACGCAGGCGGGATAGGCCATAGCCTTCGTCATAGTCGTTGTCCCCGGTGGGCAGGATTTGTAGCTCTGGGGAAGATTCGGCGAAGAGGAGGAAGAGGATGCGGTAGAGGTAGCGCAGGGCTTGGTTGGCCAGTTCGTTGCCGTCGATGTCACTGTTCGTGTGTTGCAACGCGTTTGCTTTGTCCTGCTGCGCTCTGCGCTGCAGGACGTCGTTGCCGATGATCTCAATCGAAGCCTTGATGGCTCCGCGCAGTTCCTCGGAGACTTTGACGGAGTGCTCGCGGGCTTGGGCTAGGGTGTCGAGCCACCAGGTGGTGCCGTCGGCGCCGCGCATGGTGTGCTCGGCGGCGAGGATGGAGACGACTCGGGGGAGCTCGCCTTTGGCTTTCTGGTCGTTGCGTTCAACGGCCAGGCCTAGGTCAACGGCGAGGTAGCGGCCTAGCGGCCAGGTTTCGCGCTCTGCTAGGACTGCCCAGCGGCCGGCGAGGACCAGGATGAGGTCGGGAGCTTGCTCGGTGAGGAAGAGCTCGCCGACGAGCTTGGCGGCGGTGAGATCGAGGGCTTTGGCCTCACCGTTGGAGTTCTGGTTGCCCAGCTCCGGGTCGACGCCCAGCAGCGGGACGGTGGTGAGGTCTTCCACGGAGTCCATCTGCCCGGCGCGCAGGATGACCAGGGAGTGATTCTTGTCCGCGGCGGCGGTCAGCGTGAGGGGCTGGCCGTTGCGGGAGAATTCCAGGCGCTGCGGCTGCGGGTAGCCGAAGGCCGCAGAGACGAGGTTGTAGACCTCGTGCAGTGAATCGTCGGTTGCCTCCATGGAGAGTGCGGAGAGCTTGGTGTGCAGTGCTTCCCTGCGGGAGGTCAGGCGCAGCAGCGGGGATTGGGTGTGCTCGTGGCCGGCGCTCTTGGCGTCTTTGTCCGTTGCCTTCCACTCTTTGACGGCGTCCTCCACGCGCTTACCAAAGGAGCTTCCTTTGTCATCGGTGGTGAGGTAGTAATCCGAGATCCATTCCTCGACGTTGATGATGGAATCGAAGTCTGCCATTAGCGTGCCTCTGCTTCGTTGGTTGTGGAGTGTGCTGCGCTGGTGCGTGCAGCGTCGGTGTCGTCTGGGAGGACGAGTGCGAGTGGGCGCACGAGGGAGCGCTCCGGGGCCATGGATTTCAACAGTTCCTCGTCCTGGTGGATGAGACGTTTGGTGTCTTTGATCTTGAGAGTCTGCTGGCCGTCGTTGGCCTGCTGCCAGTGCTCGGCGCGCTGCTGCCAGCCGGCGATGCGGTCCTGCGCGTGGCCCAAGTTGGTGTTCTTGACCACGGTGAGGTGGCTGTGGGCGGCTTCTACTGCAGCGGCGATGAGCTGTGCTGCGGCATCAGGTACGGCGAACTCGCCGGGGTTGATGGCGTTGTCACTAAGCCCGATGCGGTTGAGCCAGGCATAAACATCTTCATGGATTTCAATGTCTACGGCCTGCATGCCGGCGGGGACGTTGAAGCCGAAGGGGCCTTCCGTGGCGGTGAGGAAAGTGCGGGAAAGCACTTGGCCGCGGGAGTTGGTCAGCGTTCCCATGAGCAGCAGCGTCGGTGTATCCACGGCACCGAGTACGGCGGGGATTTCGCTCTGCGCCATGTTGGTCAGGGCGCGGTCGGCGGCCCATTCGGAGACCGGGTGCAGCGGGCCGAGGAAGTGGGCGCGCGGCCAGGACTTCTCCGAGTCGCCTTCGCGCGCGGCCTTGAGGTGTTGGTTGCCGCGGCGTTCAGAGGTGGCGAGCATGAGGCGCTCGGTGACTTTGCGGTAGGACACGTAATCCTGAGGAAGGTAGTCAAAGCGCCGGCACAGATCGCGTGGTGGGGTTAGCTCCACGATGTCGTTATCGTGCAGTACGTAGTCCACGCCACCGGCACTCAAGGGCTTGTCCGCGGAGTCTTGGTAGGCCTCCGCCAGGGCGTCGCCCAGGTAGTCCTTCTCCGCGCGGTAGAGGCTGTGGCGCGCTGTGCGACGCGAAGGCACGGAGGTAGTGCTTTCGGGCACTGTGGCTTCGGTGCTTGTGGCGTGCTCAGGGGTCTCAGCGTCGTCGGGGACCGTCGGTTGGGCAGCGGCGGCCAGAAGCGCCCAGATGTCATCGCCGAGGCCGGAGGCCGGAGCGGCGGCCTCAGGTTCAACGTCAGGCGCCGGCTTGGCGTGCGCGCCGGTGAGGATCTCCTCCGGGGAGGCCACGACCTCATCGAAGTCGCGCTCGTGCATGAGCACCGCGCGAATCTCATCCTCCTCCGCCTTGGGGTTGTGCTTGCCCATGAGCGGGGCGGCATCACCGAGGAGCTGGTTGGCGGAATACTCGCGGTCAATGAGGCGGGTAAGGACGCGCAGCTCACCGATGGAATCCGCCACCTCCGTGTCTTTCGGGTCCAGCAGCAGGGAGGTAATCTCCGGCTCGTGTTCTTGGCCGTAGCGGTCGATGCGGCCGTTGCGCTGCTGGATGCGGATGAGCGACCACGGGATGTCATAGTGCACCAGGTGGTGGCACTGGGCGTGCAGGTTGACGCCTTCGGAGGCGACGTCGCCAGTAATCAGCACGCGAAGAGGGGTGTCGGTGCGCTTGAATTCGTCGATAAGCGCCAGCTGATCCGAATCCGACAGGCCGCCGTGCATGACTTTCACCGCGCCCTTTGGGAGCTTGAGATGCTTGGCTACGTTCTCCTGCAACCACCGCAGCGTAGCCACCCTCTCGGAGAAAATGACAACGCGGCGATCGGAGCCCTTCTTCACGCCTATCTCCATGAGGTAATCAATGAGCGCGGCAAACTTGTTGGAGTTTTCCTCCGTGACCTTGTTGTTGAGCTCAGCGAGGCGCTCCAGCTTGTCCTCTTCCTTGGGCTTGTCGAGCTTTAGGCGCGCGGCAATAGATTCCGCCAGCGCCGCCGGTGAGGACAGGAAGGCCTTGACCAAGGTCCAAGGGAAGAGGCGATCATTCGCCGTGGTCGCTGGGCCGTTGACCCAATCCTCGGCGATGGCGCGCGCCACGGCGTTTTCCTCCGGGGAGGCATCCACCAGGATGTTGCGGGGCTCGCCGCGCTTGGCCCACTTCTCCCCCACAACGGAGGCCACCTCCGGTGAATTGCGGTGGCGGCGGATAATCAGCTTCTTTGCTGCCTCCATGTCGATGGAGCCATCCGGGAGGACGGAGAGCGGGTCGAGCAAGCGCAGGATTTCCTTGAAGGATTCCTCGCGGCCGTTGTGTGGGGTGGCCGATGCCAGAATGAGGGACTCGGTAGTCGGCGCCAGCGTACGGGCCAATTCATTGTTCTGGGAGCCGGCGTTCGTGGCGTTATGAATCTCATCGATGACCACGGCATCCCAGCGGACCTTCTCCAGCTGCGCGCGGTACTTCGGCGCCTTAAGCGTATCCATCGACACGATGACGCGCGGGAAATAAGTAAAGGGGTTCTTCGATGCCGGCAACTTCTGGCGGACCTTCTGGATGCCCTGGCTATCTAGGCGCACCAACGGGATGGCAAAACGCGTCCACAGCTCCTGCTGGAACTGCTCCATGACGTGCTTCGGCGTCACGACGAGGATGCGCTCTCCCCTACCGCGGCGGATGAGCTCCGCCAGGATCATGCCGATTTCCAACGTCTTGCCCAGGCCCACGGCATCCGCGAGCAGCACGCGCGGGCGGATGCGCTCATCGGAGAGCGCCGACTGCACAGCGGAAAGCTGATAATCCAGCGGATCCGCCAGCATCTGCGTGGTTACTTCCAGCTGCTTTTGATACAGCGGCACCGGCGTGCGGCGCAGCGTGGATTCCAGCCACAGGCGGGTGTGGCGAAACTGCGGTGACTCATCCGGGCTCACCGTGACATTGGCGGGGTCGAAGACCTCAATATCATCGAGCGCGGTGAAGAAGGTGGCGGTGGTATCGCGCACGTAGTCGCTCACGCCGCGCGCCCGAATACGGAAGCCATCGGTGGTACGCGCGACGTTGCTGACCAGCCAGTGCTCGTCGCGGCAGGAGATGGTCACGCCGGGAGCGAGCTGGGAGTAGTCGGAAGAACTACAGGAGGAGCCTGGGGAGATCATGGTGGACAACTTATCAGCAGAGTACGACTCGTGTCGTAGTTCATCGATAATTTGGGCGAATTTAAGGCGTTTAGCTATAGCTTTTTGGCTGGCTCCATAGGGCTCCTGTTGATTCACTGGCTTTCTTCGACGAGCGGGAGGATCTCACCAAGAATTTCAACAGCGTCTCCCCTCTTCAATGACTCATGGTGCTTCTGATTGCTGTAGGAGCGCAAACAGGAATAGCACGATGTGTCTTCACCACACGAACAATCATTGACGCGGTCATAAGCTGCTCGAAGAACTCGGGGGAACTCATCAAGGATGGACTTGGTAAAACCCGCTCCACCAGGAACTGCATCAAAAATCACCAGTCGCGGTTCAAGCGCCTCCACCAGTGTTGCGCCCAAATCATCGCGCGAAATCTCCAACAGTCCTGACGCTGCTTCTAAAACCGCGTACATCGTTGCCAAAAGCGCATCCGTTGACCTATCAGCGCTCCGGGGTAGGCCAATAATCGCAACATCAGTTTGATATGAATGCTCAAGCGCATAACGGCTAATGGAACCGTAACAGTCGCGACCAGTTCGCGGATTCTTGTGCACGTTACAGCGCTCTTGGTCCGACCAACCACAATCCTGACAAGTCCAGAATCCGCTGCGCCCGAGCCTGCTCGCTCCTCGATTGATAGCGGTCAGCGTTGCACGCTTTCGGGCCTCCACCCACATGAACTCAGTTTGGTTTCCATATTCCTGCCGGCAAAAAGCCTCCTCCCCTGGATCCGTGATGTATTCCTCGCGGAAAAAGCGAGCGCGCGGAGGAGCCGCACCAACGTTCTTAGGCTCTCGGCCCGCTACGAAGCCAAACTTGGGTTGGATAAAGGCTTCTCCGCGGCTTTCGACTAGATTGCCGCACTCTTCGCACTCAAAAGGCACATCATTTATTCTTCGGTACTTCCGACGGCAGTTACCGCACGAAACTAGGAATCCTGTTGGAAGGGCACGTCCGGGCATAGTACGAAGACCAACAGATTCCCATAGCTTTCCGCCAGCGACCACCGAGTTGCCCGGAGCATACTCTCCAATTGCCAATGCCAAGTCTCGGGCAAGCCGAATGTTCCGAGAATCTGAATCAAAAAGGGTAACCATTTCGACGGTGTCTACTGGGAATCCATACTTGGGTAGCAAGTTATACGCACCCAAGAAGCCAAGAGTGTTTTGCTTTTGAAGCGTGCTGATGGTTCGTTCCATGACGTTCGCAGCATTAAACTTCTTCTTCGAGCTCAAGAGATCGCGCTCTTCAGAAATCACCTTGATGTCATCAGTGAGGGAGTTCCCTACCTCAGAAAACAGCGACAAGTAATTCTCAACCCATTCCCGCTCAGAAAGCTTAAGCGCGGCGTACGTAGCTGGAGAAATGATCCTTTCCAAAGCCTCCGAAACGCTGCTAGGAACCGGTGTCAGGAACTCTCTGAGCAGCTCTACGGACTCAGCATCTTCAGAAAACAGTCCGCCGGCCATCCTCCATTTGCTCCACAAATCACTGTGCGCTCTGAGGAATTCAGCAAATGCGACGGAATAGCAATGACGCAGGGCGATGCGCTCATTTTCGATGTTCAGGTAAGGCGCCCGCATTTCGCCGTCGATCATTTCAGTTGGATTCCTATAGACAGAGAAATCGTGCGCGGCTCGCCGCGCAAACGTCAGCACAAAGGCGGAGGAACCGGTCCGGCGTCCAGCTCGCCCGGCCCGCTGAACATAGTTTGCCGTTCGCGGTGGGACGTTTCGGAGCAGAACCGACTGTAGAGAGCCCACGTCCACTCCAAGCTCAAATGTGGTGGAGCAGGACAAAACGTTGACCTTGCCGTGGACAAAATCTTCTTGAACCTCTGCTGCTTTTTTCGGAGTCCATTGAGCAGTGTGTTCGAGGGCCCGTAGATTTACGATCTCAAGGTTTTCCGCGAGCCAAGCATAATGGTTCTTCCGGTTTTCTTCGGAGAAGGGCTCAAATGGCACCAACGTGCCCTCGCATTTTCCGTTTACACAAAGATCCAGACAATTGAACTCAGTAACCACATGACAAACACTGCACTTGTACCAAGTTGTTGACTTACCCGAAGCGAAACGAAGGGCCGAATAGTCAAACTGGCGGTCAACACCGTGTTTCCTTGCAATTTTTGCAAGGCCTGTGTCTACGAAGCCCTTCCACACCAAACTCAGTAGTTGCTCGGCATTGTTCCTCAACTTATCCGACGGAATTCCGCGCATGGTGAGGAGCTTGAGGATGTATTCAATACGATTATTAGTGGTATGCGCTTTTGCCGGCAACCATGACAGTTGCGTCCGATCTGCCGCCTGAATGTGCTCCTGAAAATAGTATTCATGACGCCGAGGAAGGAACTCATCCGCACTAGTGTCTACTTCATCAGGATGGGTAAGAGCGAATCTCGTTCGAAACTGAGACGCCATTACATTTAATAAGCTCAATGCAGCTTCATCGGAGTCAACCAACTGAGCAAGTGGCTCGAATACCTCCATGCGGCGCAGCTTGTCGCTATCAACGCTGACGCTCATCAAGCCCATACCGTTGAGTGACTGACGAGTAGCCTGGGTGGTTAGCTCCGAGAAAAGCCAATTACCAATCTGCTTCTTACGCTTGAACTCATCGAATGATGGCGAAATAACCACATTTTCAGTTGCACAATTAACCATGTAGTGCATCAAGCTCTCCGCTGTTAGCACATCACGTGCACGCTCATTGTTGAGAACTTCAAAGATAATGCGGCGCTTCATCAACTCATGATGAGTTCGTTCTAGGTATGGAGCGGCAAAAGCAGCGGCCTGACGGCTATCGGAAAAGGCCAGAAGCTTTCGGCCTTGCCCTATCTGACCCAGCATTTCTTCATCAGGTGGAAGCAAGTCGTAAAGGCTCGTTGCCAGGACAGCAGGAGCAGCATTTACATCAGTTGTCAAACGTCGGATTACATCCGAGTCTTTATGCCCACATAGGGCACATCGCGTTTGCACATCAGCGGGTTCGGTATAAACCAAGACATCTTTCATCCGTGCAGATGTGTTGCCGCAAGTACATGAGTCTATGCCGCGAGGTGCCAGCTTTCCGCAATCTGTACACAATGAGAACGGCTTGGTTAGGTGAGACTCTTCCGAAGCGCTCTGAGTGTTCTTCGCGGTTAACTCATCGGGACTCTCGATATCGTCGTCCGCGTCAACGAGCCATTCCTCTTTGGCAACAGAAAGAGCCGCCCAGGCAAACTCGACGTTTTCGCTATTTGTCGTCGGAGGAAGAAACTCTCTTGGTTCCTGCCTTCCACTATTTTTCTGGCCTAGAAGATGAACTCCGCCACAGCGCTTGCACGTTCCAAACTCATAGACGTTTCGATTTCCGAGCTCCGAAGTTACGCGTCGTTCTAGCGAAATACGGGGGTTACCATCCGGGAGGAAGTCAATGAAGGCACCCTCAGTGGCTTTGACAAACATGTGATAGCGGGCTGACAGTACAGGCACTCCCGCTTGTGTTGTCGTATTACCTAGGTTTACGAGGTTCTTCAATTTCTCTCTTGAAACCTCAGGCGCATCATCAGGCCAGACGTGCTGAGCCGCAATCGTCATGTCCGTACTAGATTCCAATAACAAGCTTCTTAAGCTAGCCACATGCCGTTCGCAAGCAAGAGAATCAAAGCTGTCACCGTCTCTCGCGTCTAGGGCCTGTTGCAGCTTTGATGGTTCAAGAAAGGCGTCTTCATCAAATGACCACGTCCCCTCGTCCACAAACTTCTTCTTGGAGGCGAACACGATGTCTTGGCGGTCTGAATCATTCTCATCCCACTCAAATGCTCCGCCGAAGAAGGAAGTGCCAAACGCCGTGATTTCTTCTTTTGAGCCCTGAAGAGAAGCTGAAGTTGCAATGTACTGCAGTTCTCTATCGCGAGAGACACGATCCTTTAGTCTCCGCAGGAGCAAGCCCACTTCGCTACCTTGCGCTCCTGCGTAAACGTGAGCTTCATCAACCACGATTCGCTTCCAATTGCCTGCAGCTGCACCATCAAAGAATGAATTATCTGTCGGCCGAAGGAGCAGATACTCAAGCATTGCGTAATTGGTCAGCAGTATGTGCGGAGGATTGGCGCGCATTGCTTCGCGGCTAATCAGCTCATTAGGCAATGGTTCTGCACCAAACTGCTCTCGGTACTCCTCAAGCGCTTGCTCCTGAGTTTCACGCGTCTCGCCGGTATATCGGCCAAAGGTTAGGTCCGGCATCTTTGCCAGAATCTTCCGAAGGCGTTCCACTTGATCATTAGCAAGTGCATTCATTGGATAGAGCAGCAATGCGCGAACGCCGGCATCTAATGTTCCAGCTTCGCGCTCTTTCAGCAGATCATTGATAATGGGGATCAAAAACGTCTCAGTTTTTCCCGAACCGGTTCCTGTCGAAACAATAAGGTTTCGCCCCGCATTGATTTTGCGAAGAGCAGTTTCCTGATGCTTATACAGCGGACGAGACGGCGGGAGATACTCACCTAAAAATGCAAAATCACGGTGGAGCTGTCCTTCGGCTATCAGCTGTTTCGGGGTAAGGCCCGATTCAAAGGGCGGCGTAATTTGGAGGATTGGACCTGCAGTAAGACTCGATTCCCCGTCAATCGTCGAATTGAGCGAAGCGGCAATTTTGCCGTCTTGGGGATTTAACAAAGTCTTGAGGTACCGGCGGTACGACGCTGAAATCTGTTGTGCAGCTGTGATCGGATCAACTGACCGGGCGGCGCCGGTGCTCTTCCCGTCAGTATCGGAATCCTTGTTCACTCCGATTCCCGTGAATAGTTTGTCAAAATCTACGTTTCCCATGGCAACTCCTGCTTAATGCCCGACAAAATGCAAAGATTGGCTTAATGCTTCAGCGGTGACCAGATCTAATTCAAAGATTTTAGGCGCACACTCAGACACACGCGCTAGATCTGATCCAGTTTTCTGCAGCAACACGATCGTCTTCTCTAACGGCCACTCTCGGTTCGCCACCATACGGCTAGCAACATTGGTGACATAAGAAATGAATGGCACATACCGAGACATCGAATGAGATGGTTCTCCATCATCAAGTGCCTGTTGCTCCAAAACCGCTGCGGCGTGAATAATGCTGCTGTCCACCCCAACGCGGCCTAGATGGTCGAGCAGTTTTCGAGTTGTCGAATATAAAGAAGCGATGGTTCCCAGCTGTAAAAGCTGGTCATTAGATCGCAACGCTTCCGCCAGTGCTAATCGACGTACATCGCTTTTGGCTTCGGTCAAGATGTCTTTTCCGGTCGTGAGCACCTCCCACAGACTCATTGAACCCTGGGATGCTACCCATTGAAGAGACTGCGCTAGCTCCTCTCCGTCTGGTTCCAGTACCTTGAGGTAGGCAGCATCAGCAATTTCCTCAAGCAACGACACAGTCCTATCTGTGTTTGGAACTGCGAGAGTATCTGTAGTTTGGATGCTCCTCGTGACGATTCCGCTTTGAATAAGCAAGGGGATCAATGATTCTCGTTGGAGATTCTGTGAAGCCCACACATCGATCGCAGCGCGTGGTGACTTTTGCAGCGCACGAGTTACCCTTTGGAATACAACGTCACATCCACGACGCTCATAAGCCTCTTGAAGCATGTCCAAGCTGCGCCATAGTTTTAGAATTGCGTTCTCAGACAGCTGGATATCGCTTATCTCCCCAAGCAAGTAGAGCGGGAATTGATAATCCAAGTCATCGCTGACTGGAAGCCCCTCGCGGACAACGGTAAATGCACGCTTAGAAGGACGCCGGGGAGGCCGAGTATCGACGAGGAAGCCCCCCTCTCGAAAGTCCACGATAAAAGGTCCGGACTCATTCAATTCCAGCGGTAAAAGAAATCCACTCTGGGTACTTTCCAGCGGGATAGGAGCACGATCAAGATCACCAAGCAACCAGGCCCAAGCAAGCAAATCTCTTTCCTGTCCAGGTTGCTGGACTAAAAGCTCACCAGATTTTTCCTCGACCGCCACCACCAACGGACGACGAACAAGGTTGGCAATGCTTGCAGACACAAGTGCCTTATCAGCCACGGCGCGATACTTTTCTATGCGCTGATCCTGCCGCAGCTTGAAGTACGCTCTCCGTTCCCTGTCTCCTAGAGAGTTTTCGTACGTCGCCCGGCTAAGCCGTGACCAAATTAAAACCAGCTTCGCACCACCCAGATTTCCCATACCAGAATCTATCGCTCGATTCGTAATACGAAGGGTTTTCCGTGCTAATGCATGTGCACTACCTTGTCCGATTTCGAATAATTGCCGTGACTTTCCGGCAGAAGCAACCAGAACAAAACGCGCACACGGTAGTGCCTCAGGCGCACGTACGACGACGGCAGCATCAGGGTCCAGATTCTCTATTTCGAGAGTAGGAACAGATGCGTCCTCGGCTGGAGCGGCCCCTAGTTTCTTGGTTCGTATCATAAGGGATTCCGGAACGACGTCGACTTCCAGCTCAAAACCAGTCTCTGTTGAGAAAACCTCCCGCCGCGCAGCTTCCCTATCCCCTAGGGTTTGCGCACCCACGGGAAAGCTCATTTTCATCTGCGGTTTGCACCGTATTGAATACGACCACGGCGTGAACTTGTTAGAGCTATCCTGGAATCTAAAAGGCGTCGTCGATGGACCATCCGAACTTGCTGATAAATCTAGCCCCTCAGCAATGCTAAAAAGCATGGAATCCTGCATCACGCCGTTCCGGGAAAGGTTTACATTGAACCGCCCTAGCCAAGGATCCTCAAATTGATCTGCCTCGAAAAGCTCCCACTCTTCGATCGGCATTGTCTGCTCAACTTCCACGTCTAAGACATGCTCCGGTTCACCATCGACAGGCATGTAAACGATCTCCATGTTCCATGAATCGCCGACTTCTCCGGAGACTTGTACTCGGGGAGATTCCGTGTAAATGGGCTGCAGATCTCGACCACGCGCATGCTTCAGCGTTGGGACATCGGTAATCCAGTTAAAAAGCCGTGCAGCACCAACTGGCACGATAACTGGTTCTCTATCTGGAAGTTCAAAGCGGACGGAACGTGCACGCTCAAGATCTATTTCCCGAGTGTTCCACCCCAACCAATCGGCATGAGCAGCGATTGAGGAACTCGTAACGTCTTCGCCGCACTGGTCCACAGCTGTAGTACCTACGGGTCCAACCAACGTATAACTGGCGGACCTAACACCTCCGCCGACTGAAACCAATCGGTTCGACTTGGACACCAATAAGAAGGGGAATTTGCTCGTAACACCCACAAACTCAAAAGTCTTAGAATCAGTGCCGTCTAAGGTGACGGTTATTCTCCTAAAGGGCTCAGATATCACTATCCACTGCGATTGTTCATGTCCTGCAACAGCACGGACCGAATTAGAAGTTCGAGTGCCACTTAGATCCTCGATTTCGACTTCCCAACAATCCGAGTCCACTACACGGTCAGTCACAATTGATGGGATTTCAACAGCAAATGCGTTGCTTTCAGGGATGAAAACTACGGAGGGATGTCGTTGCCGTGAAGAGATCGGCATAGCAATTCCGTTCTCGACCATGTCCACAAGCAAATGAAAAGCCAACGAGGGGATGCCGTGGGTACCTTCGAACGAAATAGAGTCAAATTGGGCGTGGTTAAGATACGCGATCAGTTCAAGAACTCTGGTATACAAATCTCGAGCGAAGTCAGGTTCATTAGCCACAAACTCTCGCAAAGATTCCCGGTCCAACACCGATGTTCGAATCGCAGCGATTAACGCAACGGCTCGGTCATCCATTTCTGCATCACTCGTCGCATGCCATCCTCTGTTTTGCGCAAAGTGCACGATATCAACAATCTGCGATGAGGTAATTCCCGCGTGCAGAAGAAAAAGCGAAACGTACTCGTTCGCCCCGAGTTCTACATCCTCAAATGAGTTGAGCGAGAGAAGGCTCAACATCCTTCGGATTTCCGCTCTGATTCGCCGCTCAAATTCATCCTGCGGCTCAACCCCAACCAACTCCCAAAAGGTGGGCCACACTGCTCCTTCACGAGTACTCTGCATCGCCGCACTCACCAGCGCACCGATAATGATCCGTGGATACTTCTTGATCAATTCATTCACTGAACGACCTGATGAGAAATACATCGCTAGCTCAGAAGTAAGCCAAGAATACTCATCGACAGTCAGGTCTAGTTCAAAATAGAGAACCTTTCTGGGGCGGCTTTGTTTAACAAGCCTTGACAACTGCCGTGATAAATTATTCTCAACATGCCTAAGCCGGTCATCTAGGCTCTCCAGAATTGAAACGGAATCAACAAAAGAGACCTTTTGAGCACTTTGATGTAGCACGGAAGAGGGATTGTTCGACATTCTTGGTATTCTAAAATGCAATCGGACAACGCTCTACGTTTTCAAAAATTAGACAATAAGTTCGATCTATAGCAACCCGCCCCTTAGATTCATACCTACTATTCCAACACCTCCTTAGCACCAGCATCTCCATTTTCGGTGCGACCCCCGTAGCACAATATCATTACACCACTCTCCCGCTATTTTGTTTGAATACTGTACGCACTCTGCATGTTCTACGACTTCAGCAGCTTCTTGAGCAATCAAGACTGTCCCCGTACCGCAGCTTTCAACGTCAGGACTCACGATGAATGATTTTCATGTCCTTCGCACTCCCCGACTCAGTTTGTCAGCACCAACCGATGCCGACATTGACGCTATCTTTGCCATTCACTCGGATGCCCGTACCTACGAACACCGACCGGACCTCGCCATGAAGGCCAGAGAGGAAGCCACGGAGTTGGCACGCGCATGGCAAGCCAATTGGTGCGAGAGGCAGCTGGGCTACTACGTGGTATCCACGCTCGATGGCACAACCATTGGTTTTACTGGCGTGCGCCATAGTGAGGAAGCTGGTGAAGAAGTGCTCAACCTCTACTACCGCTTTGCACCTGAATCGCAGGGCAAAGGCTACGCCAAGGAGGCCGCAGCCGCTGCAATTGCCACTGCGCGAGAGCGTTTCCCGCAGCTCCCCGTCGTAGCCGTCATCGACCCCACCAACGAGGCGTCGATTGCCCTAGCCTTGAAGCTCGGACTTCAGCACGTCCCCGGCGCAGGAGTGCCGGATGACTATGAGGTCTACCGACTTGGCTGATAAAAATATCTCGACACTCGCAGCACCGCCACTCTTTTGGTAGGCGGAGACGTCTCCGTAGATATGAAATACCCTCGTTATAAATGCGTTCCCTGCAAAGGAAGCGATCCAAGGGAAGAACCAGTTGCTAGAAGCCCGGCAAGAGGGTCTTCAGATAGCGAGCGATCCCATCCAGTACAGACTTGGGAGTAAACGCAATGAAGGCTCCTGCCAGTGCAGCAATCACCCCGATGGCAACGGCTGCTCCATACGAAGATCCAATCGATGATTCTTCTGTCTTCCCACCGTTTGCTGGGCCGTTTGGCTCATCAGGAGTCTTCAAAGGTGAGAGCTCACCATGCCGCTTGATGTACTCGGAGAAGACATCGACGTCGATTGCCGTGCCTGTAGAAGTAACACGCGCGTCGCTGAATGAATCGATCTTGTCGCCACCGTTTACCACGTAGTTGCTAATGGCCAATGAGTAGGTGGCATTCATGTCCATTGACGTGCCATCATCGAGCTTTATCGCCGTGACGCGCTCGCCAAATGGCGCAGATGCGTTGAAATCAAACGTGAATCCAGCAGTTCGTGGGAAGCCATTCCCGCCGTCCGGGTTGGATTCAATACCCTTTTCCAGCGCATCTTTAATCTGTACGCCTGTCGCTTGAATCGCGATTGGTGAGTTACCAAAAGGAAGCACCGATTGTGCATCGCGACGCGTCAGAGTTCCTTCCTTTATGTCAGCACGCTGACCGCCACCGTTCTGCCATCCAAGCTGGGTATCGAAATGTTCGCGGTACGCATCCGCTACCAACGGACCTAGTTCTGCTTTTGATAAAGCCTGCGTCGCTGTACCAAGTTGCTCGCCCAGTTGGTTATCTAGTTCCTCGTAGAGTTTCTCGCTGCGGGCCTTCCACTCTTCGTTAGCGTTAAGCGATGGATTGACCGGATGGTTCACCACCTTCACTGTGCTCTTCTGCGTGGAACGGTCAACGGTGATGTCGAGGTGAACCAGCGTCCCGTAATCAGCGCGCGGTGCGACAATTGGACGTTCATCGGCAGTGTAAGTTACTTCTTCCGGTGATTGCGCCTCATTTTCTTCACGCAGCGCTGCTGCAAGCTCGGGAATCTCTTCCATTACCCGAGTGGTGTCTTCTTTTGAAATCTGGCTGAGCAAAACGATTGCATCGACGTCTTCTTCTTGGAGTTTGTTGACTCCGGCGCGTGCGGATTCAACGAAGTCCCCCATTTCAACGTCCTTGGCGGCTACTGTTCTATCGAGGTCCGCAGTTAGGGAAACAAACCCGACGGTGAGGTCGCCGGACTTAGCAGTGAAGGTGGTCCCGTCCTCGCTGATCGGCTCGCCATTCTGGGTAGTCAGGTTGCTGGAAATCCACGGAAACTCAGCCTTTTCGATAAGGCTACGAGTATGGTCCACGCCGTAATCAAAGTCGTGGTTGCCAAAGTTGCCAACGTCCACACCGAGTTCGTTAAAAGCCTCGACAAATGGCTCACCGCGAAAGACTGAGCCGAATAGGCTGCCGGCAGCAAGTTCTCCACCAAAGGCGACAATGGGGTCGCCTTCTTCTTGGCGGATATTCTCCAGGGCAGTTGCTAAGTAGGCGATGCCACCTTGGTGGCTGCCGTCATCCCAGCTTCGGGGCTCGAACTCCTTCATATCCTGGAAGTAGACAACGTCGCCGGTCGCCACTGCCGCCTGACCTGGGTCCGATTCAGCAGCGATAGCGTTAGATGCGTTGAGAGAAAGAAGAGCAGTCAAAGCAAGAATGGTGTGACGATTGCGCATAGAAGAATTGTGCCTAACGCCGCTAGAGGTTCCCCGACCTTGAGGCAAAATCTAGATGAACATTCATAGTCCAGATGCTTACCGCTAGGCACGAGCTACGAATACGCCTAGCCCGCGGGCATGCCCCTTCAGGAACCCCACGGCTCCAGTACCTCAACCGGGTACCGCCCATCAACGGTGAAACGCTGGCACACCACCTGTGTGTCATCGTTGATGTCTATCTCTCCGATGTAGTCAACGAACTCGGGGGAGCGCCAGAACTGCTCGTGTCCGGTACGCCAGTCGCTGGCGTCGGCGTAGCCCTCGCCCTCGGCGATGGCGTGCTCGTCGCTGACATCTGCAAGCCGACAGATCTGAACCTCGGTGGTGCGGACGACGCAGACCACGTTGTCGTGTGAATCGAGTACGGCCTCAAGAGTGCCCACATCCTCACGCGGGTCGTGGTCGCGCGGGTGCTCAACCAGTAAGAATGACGTGGTGGTTTTGGTGCCGTCTAGGATGGCGGTAACGAGAGCGTCGCGGAGCGGCCCCGGAAAGGCGAACTCGCCGCGAGGCAGTGCCGATAGGGGTTCCAAAGCGTCCTGAGCCATACGTTTACAGTACGTGGATCATGAAGGCTGCTGACCAAGCACGTGCTTGCTTGCTTTTTCTCCGACTGGCAGTTCGACCTTCGTGTTCGAATCATTCGCAGCGATGTCCGACCCCTCTCCTAATGTCAACGATGCCCCTACACGGAAAGGCTGGGATTCAAGGCTGAGATTCCGCCCTTCTTCCCTATCACTCCGGGGCCGCGCTGCCACTTCCCATTGCTTAGCGGTGCGGCCCCTCTTTCAAACTTCACAGCTCTTCATAAACTTCAAAGAATTCATAAACTTCATAAACTTCACAAGACTTCAAAAGTCTCGTGGTCTAAAGTGAGGGCCATGAAGCCGAAGCACGCCAACCCTTTTAGGGCTACGTTCGGCGCCACTCCCCCGTTGTTGGTTGGCCGCAGCGATGCCATCCGTGATTTCGGTTTTGCACTCGATGAGGGCCCCGGCGCTCACGAGAGGATCTCACTCATCATCGGACCACGCGGCATCGGAAAGACAGTCCTTCTCAACGCCTTCGAAGATGAAGCGCTCGAGCGCGGTTGGCTCACGCTCAGCAACACTGCAACAACCGGTTTTGTAGAGCGCTTGCGCAGCAGTATCATTCAGCTCTTGGCTAAGGAGAGGAAGCAGCTCAAAGGCCTTAACGTCTCTATCCTCGGCATTGGAGGCGGGCTCAATTGGGATACTCGAGCTATTGCAGAGTCCACATATTCACTGCGCAATGCACTGAAGGATTGACTGGCTTATAAGCGCGAACTCGACCGAAAATCCCGCCAGGAGCCTGGTGGTGTTCTCGTAGCTTTGGATGAAATGCACCACCAACGCAGCCAGGAGCTCATAGAGTTCGGCGCCACAATTCAGCATCTGGTTCGCGAAGGCGAAAACATCTCCGTTGTCACGGCGGGCATCCCATCTTCAATTAGGCCGTTGCTATCCAGAAAGCTGAACAGTCGCGGCGACGCTAATCCAGTAACCTTTCTTCGCCGCGCCAACCGCATTGAGCTAGGCAGGGTCTCCGATTCGGATGTTCGTGAAGCACTTGCCGAGCCCCTTCACAGCGCCGCCACCTCATGGTCACAGGATGCATTGGATACCGCGGTTGAGGCATGCCATGGATATCCATTCATGATTCAGCTAGTCGGCCAGTGCTCATTCAGGGAAAAGGAACGCACGTCGGATGGAGGCGCCGAAATCTCCGTCGACGCTGCCCGGCGCGGAGTCGCAACTGCACAGCGCAAGCTCGGCCAACTTGTCCATGAGCCCGCACTCTCGGATCTCTCCCCCGTCGACCGAAGCTTTTTGGTTTACATGGCCCAAAGCGATGGCCCTTCCAAGATGGCGGATATCAAGGCACGCTTCAATAAGACTGATTCTTATGTAGGCAACTATCGCCGCCGGCTTCTCGACGCCGAAATGATCACCACCACGGGCCACGGCGAAGTCGACTTCGCCTTGCCGTACTTACGCGACTACCTCCGCGAGCACGCAACGAGTCTCATAGCCGAAGACTTCGACTCCCAATAGTGAGCACACGCTCGCCCCGGAGACTGCACGCCACAACTACCCCCACGCGTTTACTTCTCTACTATTCGCGCAGAGTTTTCATTCCCTCCGCATTTATTCATCCAGCCTCCGGCTGGGGCACGATGACCTTCGGCGTCGGTGTTGCCGCAGTGGTAAAGGGATGGACGTCGGCAAGCGCGGCGTGGAACCGCACCATGCGAGCGCCGGGACCGCGTGAATAAACGCGGATAATAGTATGCACACAGCCGCAAAACCTACTCTTACGTGGACTTTCCTCAGTGCCGGGGAGCTTGAAAAAGTTCAAACTTATCTTAGAATTGTCACCTAGTTCACAATTGACCCTTGCGGTGCTACCCCTCACTACACAAGTTGCGGACACGGTTCACCGCGCGCAAAGAAAGGTTCACGGCAGATGACAACTCCCCCGCTGGGCGTGTGGTCCGAGGTTGGCAAGCTCCACCAAGTCATGGTGTGCGCACCCGGGCTCGCACACGAAAGGCTGACTCCCCGCAACTGTGCGGAGCTGCTTTTCGACGACGTCCTCTGGGTCGACGAAGCCAAGAAGCATCACGCGGAGTTCGTCGCCCAGCTGCGCAGCTACGGCGTCGAGGTGCTGGAGATGCACAAACTCTTGGAGGAAACCCTGGACACCCCAGGCGGGCGGGATTTCATCTTCGACTTCAAGCTGCTGGATAAGAACGTCGGTGTGGGCATCGGCGGCGAGTTGCGCCACTGGTTCAACGCAATGTCCAACGCACGCCTAGCCGAGCTCCTCATCGGCGGGCTGCCTTTTGCCGAAATCCCGAAGGGCCTCGGCCACGGCACCATCGACGCCATGCGCGAGGTCTACGGACCTGACGCTTTTGCGCTGCGCCCGCTACCCAATACGCAGTACGCGCGCGATAATTCGGCGTGGATTTATGGCGGGGTCTCCCTCAACCCCATGCGTATGCCGGCACGCCACCAGGAAACGCTGCTGACCCGGGCTATCTACAACTATCATCCGCGGTTTGCGCAGGCAGATTTTAAGTTCTGGTACGGAAATACCGATGAGGAACCGGGACTCGCAGCACTAGAGGGCGGTGACATCATGCCGATTGGCAAGGGCATCGTCCTCGTCGGCATGGGTGAGCGCACCACGTGGCAAGGCGTGAGCCAGCTGGCCATGCGGCTCTTCGAGGAAGGCGCGGCCGAGAAGATCATCATCGCCGGTATGGCCGCCGACCGCGCCTCGATGCACCTGGACACCGTGCTCACCTTCCTGGATGCAGATAAGGTCACGTCCTACCCCAAGGTCGTCGACACCATCCGGCCCATCGTTTTACACCCCTCCACGAGCACGGCGCCTTTCGACGTCGAACTGCCCACCGACTCCTTCCTCGATGTTGTCGCCCAGGCACTCGGCATTGGACGCTTCGAAGTCATCGAAACCGGCGGGGATGTTTATACCGCCGCCCGCGAGCAATGGGATGACGCCAACAATGTCGTGGCCATTGAGCCCGGCGTGGTGGTGGCCTATGACCGCAACAAGCACACCAATAAGAAGCTGCGGGCTGCCGGCATTGAGGTCGTCGAAATCGGCTCCGCAGAGCTAGGCCGCGGCCGCGGTGGCGGGCACTGCATGACCTGCCCAATCGTTCGCGATGCGGTGGATTATTAACAATCCGATGGGAATATATTTTCGCATCAACCAACGCACGCCTTAACCTACATAAGAGAGGACCGCGAGTGGGGCGAAGGGGACGTCGGCAAGCACGGCCCCAATCCCACCACGGCGGCAGCCACACACCCCTCACCCCAGGGTGAGCAATGCGGACATGACAGGACCTTCAGCGCCCTCAGTCTCACGGTGGGAAACGGGCTGAGTGAAGCCCGCTGCCAGCAGGTTTGACTGAAAACCGCAGATTTCGACTCCCCCACATAGGGTTAATCAAATTATGGTGCACGAAAGGTCAAAACACTGGCAGCCACCATATTGACATCACTAACTTCCCGGCAGCCCTAGGAAATATTGTCCCTACTTTTCCTAGGAGTGCGCTTCTGACACCTAAGATTGTTTCAGGATTAAATTAGTTCCTCATCATTCTTTGAGTTTCTTTAAGGACGGTATCCAGGTGCACATCAAGGGACTCCGCGCACTCGCGCCGCTGGCCGCTACAGCTGCGATGGCGAGCGTGGCCTTCATCGCGCCCGTGGCACAGGCGGCCAGCATTCCGCCCATGCCGCAGGCCTACCCCATCACAAACCTTTACAAGAGCTGCAGCGCAGCAGGTGAAGATAACGCCACGCCCGAGTGGCACTTCGCAGAAACCGGCCGCCGTTATTTGAGCGACGGCACCCTGCAGTTCAAGAACACCACTGACCAGGAGGTGCCGTACACCGCTTCGGTGGAAACGGGCACCAACCACAAGATTTCGGCCAACTCTAAGGCCGCTATGCCTTCTGGCTGGGACACCACCGCCAAGTCCGATATCGGGTTGAAGCTGAGCAACGGCTGGCAGGAGAAGGAAACCTTCGGCCCCATCACGCTGAAGCCGGGCGAGTCCTTCCGCGTGGAATACGGCGTGGTGGAAAAGGACTTCATCTCCATGTTCGTCGGCTGCAACGATGACCGCCTGGAGAACCTGCCGGGTGCCAACGTTATCCGCGGCAAGGGCCCGGCCGAGCGCTATGCCTTTGCCTACATCATCAAGGCTGATGGCTCCATTTCGGACCTGGCCATGGAGATTCCCTCCCGCTCCCCGGGCGCGAACTCCAAGCCCATCGAAGGCAACTACACCTCCGTGTCCGGCCCCAGCCTGGAGAAGATCGCGGACCCGAAGAAGGACGAAATCATGCAACCTTCCGAGGACCTGCAGCGCGATCCATCTTGGCCGAAGGAGGGCGAGACCTGCGAGGGCCGCGATAGCTCCTGGTATCCGCTGGATATCACTGCGGTTAAGCCCACCTTCCGCAAGCCGGGCTACTCCACGGACTTCCTCAACTGGTCCAAGGGCGACTACGAGTACGCACCGGTCACCGACTTCGTCGTCGGTGCGGAGCACTCCCCCTACACCAACTGGCAGGGCAACCGCGGGGATATCCCGAAGGGCTGGCTGGAGTCCGTGGGTGCGGTCAAGCGCGCCTACATGCCGGTGGGAACTGAGCTCGAGCACATCGACCTGGCTCCCGGCGAGCGCGTGCGCGTGGAGTACGGCACCACCATGACCCGCATCAACTACCGCGAAATCCACTGCGGCAAGGACGGAAAGTACAGCCTGACCTCCAACTACAAGCAAACCACCGCTCCCAGCGGCTTCTGGGCGGAGGCCACCATCACGGGCAAGGACGGCTCCACCCGCACTGAGGACGTCACCCCGGAGGAGTACCGCAACCTTCCTGTTCCGACCCAAACCATCTACTAAGCACTTCCCTACTTTTCATCCAAGGAGTACACCCACATGTTCAAGACCAAGATTGCTTCCACCACCGCCGCCGTGGCCATTGCCTGCGGCCTGATCGCTGCCCCGGCCGCCAACGCCCTCCCGGCACGTGACCTGGGCCCGGCCAACCCGACCACCATCGGTGAGCACTGCACCAACCCGGGTGACACCGGCCAGACCGTAAAGATCAAGCGCACCTACTTCGACGGCTCCGCCGGTTCCTGGACCATCTCCAACTACAACGACGAGCCGCTGCCGGTCACCCGCTCCATCAAGGAAACCAAGACCAAGACCTGGAACGTTTCCGCCGGCGTTGACTTCAAGCTGCTGGATCTCATCAACTTCACCTTCTCCTCCAGCTACACCGATTCCCAGTCCTACGAGGTGGGCGAGCAGGTCGGCCCGTACAACATCGCTCCGGGCAAGACCGCCGTCATGCGCGCCGGCTGGGTGGTTTCCGACTTCGAGGGGCAGAAGACCATCTGCGGTTCCGATAACACCTGGCAGGCCAACGGCGAGACCTTCACCGCTACCCTGCCGAAGGAGCGCCACGTCGAGGTCTCCACCCGCGACAACAACGATTGGGGCTAAGACGTGCTGAAGAAGTCCATCGCGAGCGCCTTCGCCGCACTGAGCCTGCTGGCGGCCGCTCCCGTGGCCCACGCCGCTGACTTCGGCGGGGACTTCGAGCTGCCGCAGCGCTGGAATGATGATTTCAAGCCGGGCACGCACTGCTCTACACCCGGTGAGAACGGCACCTACGTCACCGCCACACGCCGGTGGTTCAAGCAGACCGATGCCACCAGCGTGGCTAACCGCAATGATGAGCCCGTGCCGGTCAGCCACACCGTGACCCAGGCCCGCACGCAGACCATCGAGGTCTCCGGCTCCATCAAAGGCGAGGGCGAGCTGGCCAAGGTGCTGACCCAGACCTATGGTTTCACCTACGTGCACGAACAGCACTGGAAGCTTGACCAGGAGGTCGGTCCGTACACGCTGCCGGCGAACTCGCAGGGCAAGCTGGTGTGGGGCTTTACCATGCTCGACACCGACGGCCAGGACGTGCGTTGCAACACCGACCAGAAATGGGAGGCCGTGGGCAAGCCCTACTCCGCCACCGTTCCGGAGGCGCGCTACTCCGAGCTGCAGCTTGGCGACGCCCCCGTCTGGAACTAACCAAACCAACTCACCGGCCCAGACCTCACCACAGAGGACACCTCAGACCGTTTCACAACGGCTGGGGTGTCCTCTTTGTGGTTTTCGTGGCTTTCACGGGGGTAATCAAACGGCTACGAGAGCATTGCAGAACGGCAATGGAAACCTTGCAGAACGGCAACGGAGACTGTGCAGAATGGCAACGGGAATTCCCTAGCGCCGTTCGCGAAGGAGCCCAAACACCGCGATATACCGGTCATTTACAGATTTTTTGACAGAAAATCGAAAGAAATCAGCGTCGCAGTTGAGATGCCGAGTTTTGCCAGAAAAACAATTACACGCCGACGACCTTCCCGCCAATCCGAACACCACCCCCATTTCCCTTCAACGCTTACGCGGAAAGAAAAAGCTACCCCCATTCCACAGTTTTGCTTCCTGCAAGCCTGTCGATTGCTAAATTTTCAGGCAAGAAGTTGTGTTTCACGGCACATCTCTCTCTTGCGGGTGATGACTGTCATCAACCCGCAATTCTCGGCCTTAAAATCCGCACCGAAAAGGAAGACCACAATGCGCATCCGCTCAACACTCGCAACCGTCTTAGCCGCGTCACTTGTTCTTGTAGGCTGTTCTTCTTCAGACTCTGACTCCGCGTCAGGAGATAGCTCAGTTGACTTCGTGACCATCGCTGCTGGCGGTACTTCTGGCCCCTACTACCAGATTGGCGCCTCAATGTCGCAGGTGCTTGGTGACACCCTCGGAGCAGATACCTCGGTGCAGGCAACCGGCGCGTCCGTCGAAAACATTCAGCTACTGACTGATGGTGACGCCGAAATTGCTTTCGCGATGGGCGATGCAACCCGTCAGGCAATCGAAGGTACTGGGCCCTTCGCCGATAAGGAAGGTCTGAAGGACCTCACCGCCATCACTGCCCTTTACCCCAATTTCGTCCAAATCGTGACCACCGAAAAGTCCGGCATCAAGTCCGTGGAGGATCTGAAGAATAAGCGTGTGGGCGTTGGTGACCAGAACTCTGGCGTCGAGCTCAACGCTCAAATGATTCTCGAAGCCCACAATATGTCCTATGACGACATCAACGAGGACTTCCTGTCCTACGCTGACTCCATCGACCAGATGAAGAATGGTCAGATTGATGCGGCCTTCGTTACCTCTGGTCTCCCGAACTCCTCCGTCATGGATCTTGCTACCACCGAAGATGTCGTCATCGTTCCCATCGAAGGCGAAGGTATGAAGGCGCTTCGGGAAAAGTACCCCTTCTTCAACGAGGACGTTATTCCTGGCGGCACCTACGACGAAGCCGAGGATGTTCCGACGGCTTCCATCACCAACCAGCTTCTTGTCTCCCCGCACTTGAACGACGACCAGGTCTACGAAATCACCAAGGCGCTCTTTGAGAACCTCGACGCTATCCACTCCTCTCACAATGCTGCCAAGCAGATTACGTTGGAGTCCATTGAGGATGGCCTTGCCACAGAGCTGCACCCTGGCGCTCGTAAGTACTTCGAGGAAGTAGGGGCTCTTTAGTCCGCTGACAAAAAGCTAGGTGGGGACCGCTATGGTCAAGCGCTCGCGATTCGCCCTTGTTGCCGTACTCGGTGTCATCGTTCTTGCGCTCACTGTGGTGGGTCCCTTTGCTTTCTCTCGTGCAGTAGATAAATCTCAGGAACCACGGTTGATCGTGGCTGATTCTCGCGGCAGCGACATTTATTTTGAAACCCCGGCTTCACGCATCGAGCACATCGAACTTGAGTGGATCCATTCCGTAGAAAAAGAACCTTGGCGGGAGGTCTACCGGATTGAGGAGCACCACCTTCTTCTTACCGACGTTTATCTCAAGGGGTTTGGTGCCGGTGTGCCCAGCGATCTCGAGGGCGTCACGGTCAATGAAGGCCGAAGCGTCCACACGTCCAAGATTGATCGTGAGATAGGCGAGCTCAATTGGGTGCACTCTCATGCGACTGCTCATGTTTTACGTGTCTTCTTGGTGGATCAACCCGAACCGGTTCTGTTGCAACACGAGATTCCCCATCGCACCTTCACTACTGCCTTCATCGGAACCGCAGCTGATATCGATAAATAGTCAGAAAGAAAGACCATGGTCAAAGAATCAGAGCAACCGAATGTTGCCCAAACCTCAGCCACAGACCTTGATGAAAAGGGCCGAATCCACATTGATGCCGAGCCCACCGCCGCCGAGGCCCAAGAAATTCTAGAGAAGTTCGACCGCGAGTCGCGTCTGCGGGAATTTGCCTCCAAGCCTGTCAACATCATCGTGACAGCGTTTGCGATCATCGTGTCGCTGTACCACATGTACACCGCGTACTTTGGTTCCCCACCAGTTCTGGTGCACCGCTCAGTACACGTTGCGATGATTCTGGTGCTGGCTTTCGCCCTGTACCCGCCCTTCATGAAGGCCAACCGTGAGAAGATTCCGTTCTACGACATACTTCTTATCCTTGCGTCTATGTCCACTGCGGTCTATGTCTTCATCAACTACGAGGACATTGTCCGTCGAGCCGGTATCCCCACGACTCTAGACATCGTCTTCGCAGCAATTCTGGTTGTTCTGGTCATTGAGGCCGCTCGCCGAATTACTGGTTGGGCTCTTCCCATACTTGCCATCCTGTTCCTCCTCTACTCCGTGTATGGGCGAGAAATGCCGGGCATGCTGCGGCATCGCGGTTATGACTGGGAAAAGACCCTCAACTTTTCCTATCTCACAACGGAAGGAATCTTCGGCACGGCAATTGGCGTCGCTGCTTCCTATATCTTCCTCTTCGTCCTTTTCGGCGCCGTGCTTCAAAAGTCAGGAATGGGACAGTTCTTCAACGATATTGCGCTCGCCCTTGCGGGACAGACTAAAGGTGGCCCGGCAAAGGTTGCTGTCGTAGCCTCTGGTTTCCTGGGCTCCATTAACGGCGCTGCAGTCGCCAACGTTGTTACCACCGGTGCGTTTACCATTCCGATGATGAAGCGCGTCGGCTACAAGCCGGTCTTTGCCGGCGCAGTGGAATCCTCGGCCTCTGTTGGTGGCCAGATCCTTCCACCGATTATGGGCGCGGCAGCCTTCATCATGGCCGAGACCTTGGGTATGCCGTACCGGGAGGTGGCCATCGCGGCACTCGTTCCTGCTGTGCTTTACTACCTCGGTGTCATTGCGCAGGTACACCTCCGCGCTTCCCGTCAAGGCCTTAAAGGTATTTCTCGTGACAACCTCCCAGCAGTAAAGGAAGTTCTCGTGGAACGAGGCCACCTCTTGATTCCGCTTGTCTTCCTCATCTACATGCTGTTCTTTACTGGTCGCACCATCCTGTTCTCGGCATTCCTAACGATTATCGTCACTCTCGTCGTCGCTCAGCTGCGCAAGACCACGCGCATGAGTGTCTTGGAGATTCTGGATTCCTTTGCACTTGGCGCTAAAACCTCAGTGTCTGTCTCCATTGCCTGTGCCGCTGTTGGCATTGTCGTCGGCGTCGTCACTCTCACGGGCTTCGGTGTCACCCTGGCCAATGCCATCGTTACCGTCGGCGCAGGAAACCTCCTGCTGTCTCTCGTATTGACGATGATTGCCTGCATCATCCTCGGTATGGGCCTGCCCTCGATCCCGACCTACATCATTACCGCAACGATGGCTGCGCCGGCTCTTGGTCAGCTCGGCGTTGAACCGCTTGTGGCCCACATGTTCGTGTTCTACTTCGGCCTTTTCGCGAACATCACTCCGCCCGTTGCTCTCGCGGCATTCGCAGCAGCGGGTATCTCCGGCGCTGACCCGGTCAAGACCGGTTTCCAATCCATGCGTTTGTCGCTTGCTGGCTATATCATTCCCTTCATTTTCGTCTTCAACCCAGCAATGCTTCTTCAAGACGTATCAGTCGGCGAAGCTATTCTCGTTGCAATCACAGGAACCATTGGTGTTCTCCTCCTGTCCGTTGCAGTGGAAGGTCACCTGATGGTTCGCGCGAATCCGATTGTGCGAATCCTGTTTGTGGCATCAGCACTCACGATGATGGCGCCAGACGTCATCACCGATCTCATCGGTGCAGGCGTGGGGCTTCTTGCTATTGCGATCCAATGCATCGCCGCCAAGAAACAAGATGCATTATCGCTACGAAACATCTGAGTTCGTACCCAAGTCAACGCCCCATGCCACATTCCTCGTGCGAGGTATGGCATGGGGGCGTCGGCAAGCGATCCATCGGTATCTACGACGACCGAGGCCAGCGGTGCTCCGTTGTGCCTGAGCTCGGGTGTTTAAGCCACAAAGGGGTACGGCGGCGCGGTCTTCTCGCGGAAGAAGTACCGCGCGTGCGTATGCCGGACGGACTCTAAGTTCTTTGCGCCAATCGCCACAATCTCGACGTCAGGATCCTTATTTACTTGGTCTAGCCTATGGCGAGCACGGGTTCCCTCGATGAGGGATTCGTACTCAGTTACTTCCAGTGCCCCTGTCGGTCGATGGTATTTAATCAAATAGGCTGGCATCGGTTTATTCTCCCTCCATGTCACGTTGAACTCGACGTTCTTCAAATTCATGGATTAATTTATCTAGCATTTTATACATGCTACGTCGCAACTGACGTGCTTCTCTTTGCGTTGTATTAGCAGTCTGGCTGCCTTCGAAAGGCTCAGTAAGAATATCGACGAGCTTTTCCACTCTGTTTACGACTTCGGACAGCTCATGCAGAGCACGGGTCTCAATCTCAAATTCTGCCGGAATTTTTCCGCCGAATTCGAGGTATCGGATTTCTCTCCCATACAAGTCTCCTGCCATTTCATAAAGGTTTGCCCACTGTGACTGAAGCGCCGTTCTTAACTGAAATTCCGCACGTCCGGCCTCCGACATCACATGCAGGTGCACCGCGCGATAGCCCGAGTGTGGTTCTTCGCGCATGTCCCGAACCTCCACCTTCCGCGCTCCAGCCTTCATGAGATCTCGAGATAGAAGCTCCGCAAGTATCGTTTGTTCCTTTAGGGTCACATCGAGATCCAGCCGTACTCCGGAGACATCCTGAATATTCTCCAAAGGAAAGCTCGGCATTCGACTCAACTTCTCCCTCAATGTGTCTCGCGTTTTTACACGAGAACCCAGGAAGTATGTGTCTGAATCCGGCTCCACAATCGAGTCTGAAGTCAGCGTCAACCGATTATCAAGCTGTGCCATGGTCTTAACCGCTTCTTGAATTATCGCATCACACAGGGCTGACTGCTGGTCCAAGAACAGCCCGAACTGTTCCTCATCAACCGCTTCCCCATTGCGCAACGCACTTCCTATTCGGTGCACTTGTCTCTTACTAAACGTCGTCGGCTTCTGTTCTAAGAACCTCAAAGTTCCCCCTTAGTAAATGTTCGCAACCCCCACGACGAGGTGTTGCCTGTAGTTCCAGACACCCCTGCTAGACCGCATGCGTACGGCCCGTGCATCCCCCACCTCTTGGATGCCTGCCCCGAAGACTACAAGAGCGGCCGGACATCAGAGCTAGAAATCGCTCATTTGTTCGATTCCGCGTTGCGACGCACACCCCTCAGTGGCTAACAGCAGGCATCCTCCACCTTCGGCTCTGCCATACTTGACACATGACCACGCTAGAGACTTGGGCCAGAACCTGGGCGGAGACAATTGTGGACGCCCTCGAGCGCGAATTTCCCGCCGCAATGCACCACACGAGCAGCTCAACTGATGATTGCACTGTGCGCCCACGCGAGCTGCACCCCAGTTTCTACGGCTGTTTCGACTGGCATTCCAGCGTCCACATGCAGTACTCCGGGGTGCTGTTGTACACCATGCTCGGGCCCGAGTCTCCCGCCAGTCTTGCTGTGCTTCTCGACGATCGCCTCAGCCCCCAAGCCCTCACCGCCGAATACACCTACCTTGTCGAACACCCCGGGTATGAGATGCCCTACGGGCGCGCTTGGCTGTTGCAGCTAGCCTCAATCCGTCCCAGCGAAGCAATGGATAAGCTCGTCGAGCTCACCGCGCAGCACTGCCACGACTGGCTTGGTTCACTCAACCAGCCGGTGCGCCACGGCATGCACTCCAATACCGCCTTCAACCTTTTCCTCATCCTCGAGGCAGCGGAGAAACTTCGCTTGGATTCACTAGCGGATTCGGTGCGCAAAGCTGCGGTTCGCCTTTTCGGCGATGACCGTGACTATCCGCTGGAGTGGGAGTTGTCCGGGCACGATTTCCTCTCCAATGGATTATCAGAAGCTCTGCTCATGTCGCGCGTTCTCCCGGACTTCCCACAGTGGTTCGACGGTTTCCTCCCCCGCCGCACCGAAGCACTGGATTTTCTCACCGACATCCCAGAAGTACTCGACCCGACCGATGGCCGCCTGGCCCACCTCTACGGCCTGGCACTCACAAGGGCGTGGATGATTGTTGAGCTCGCCGAGCATTTCGACGACTCTGCCCTGCCGCGCGCCGAAGCCTTGGTGGCCAGCGCGCGTCCGCAGCTCGTCGACGGCCACTTCATGTCCACCCACTGGCTTATCACCTACGCACTGCGCTACCAGCTCGCCGTCGAGTAGTACTGTATTTTTCTAATCATCTATCTCTCAGGAGCACACCATGGATTCTCGCTACTCGGCGCGGCGCGATAGCTACCGCCTGCCGGAAGAGGGAATCCGCATCGATCTCCGCGCAGAACGCGCCCGCCGCCGAAGCCGCTCCTCATACGGCCGCGCGGGGGCCGTCGCCAAGCAGCAGCCCCACCGCCCTCGACGACGGTCCAACCAGGTCACAGCGCGCCATCGCAAGCCCAGCGACAGCCGAGGTCTCCGCCTCGTAGCCATTGTGGCGGTGGTGCTGGTCGGTATTATCGCGGCGCTCAAGCTCAATCAGGAACCGGACACACCCGCACCGCAGCCCACAGAAGTGGTAACGGAACCCGCCGCCGTCATCGAGCCTTCACCGGCAGTCGAGATGTACATTCCTACTATTGACGTGCGCGCGAGCTTCGAGGAAGGTTCCTGCCGGGTCAAGGACAATAAGATCAACCCAGACTCCATGAATAAGGCCTGCACCTATACCGCGGAGGACAAACCCTATTCGCTGCCCGGAACGGACTCGCCGGACATCGTGGTCATTGCTGGCCACACGGGCGCGGGCGTGCCGGCGGTATTCAATAACCTCTACGACGGCCGCGCCGATGAGCACAAGGCTGCGGTGGGCGACAAGCTGTATCTGCGCACGCAGAATTCCGGCGAGCAGTGGCTGGTGTATACCGCAACAGATCTGCACGATCCCTCCAAGGAAGGCCTTGAGCAGGACGAGAGCATCTGGGGTGCCGATGCCAAGCCGGGCCGCCTGCTCACCATCAGCTGCATTCAGCCGGCCAACCCACTGGCTTCT
Source organism: Corynebacterium sp. c25Ua_47 (assembly GCF_039907205.1). NCBI lineage: Bacteria > Bacillati > Actinomycetota > Actinomycetes > Mycobacteriales > Corynebacteriaceae > Corynebacterium > Corynebacterium sp. c25Ua_47. The sequence continues at coordinate 32,158 of NZ_JASBOH010000015.1, forward strand.
GCAGTGCGCAACGCGGTGGTGGGCTGGCAGTTTGAGGGCGTAACAACCGCACCTGAGACTGCACCCCAGAACTAGGCTCCGCCTGTTTTTACCCCATAGCGGGGGGATGCCTGTTTACGCAGGTCATTGTCGAACATTCGCACAACCAGCAGGACCGCATTAGCCACGTCTCTTAGGCAATGACCAGCCGCTTTAACCCCCAGCACGATACCCCATAACGATCGAACACTCGGCATGCGTGGCGGGACTTCCATCCCGAAAGTTGCGAAATACCACATTGCAACCCCTGTGACTGATGTGAAAATTGTGACTATTGTGGTTCTGGTCTGATGAACTACCTCTCACAAACCCACTAGGAGAAACATATGAAGCGCATCCACCGCACCCTGACCGCAGCCGCACTGGCTGGCTCCCTCGCACTGGGCGGCACCGCCGTTGCCTCTGCACAGATTCCGGCTCCGGCTGAGTTCGAGTTCGAAGGCTACACCTACCAGCGCCAGGCTGACGGCACCTACAAGAGCACCAATCCACTGGGTTCCGTCTCCCTCACCGCAGAACAGGCACAAGCTGCATGGGAGCGCCTGCAGGAGAAGGAAGCTCCCGCCGAGGATCCAGCAGCCCCGGTTGATGAGGACTCTCAGGACAATGCCCCTGCACCGGCCAACCCAGACCCGGCGCCGGCCGGCCCGTCCCAGGTTGACTACCCGATCGACAACGGCAGCGATGCTCCTAAGAATGACCCGGAGAAGCCGGAGGCTGGCGGCGAGAAGCCCGAGGCCGACAACGAGAATCCGGGGGCCGGTGAGGACAAGGACAAGCCTGTTACTCCTCCTTCTGGAGAGACCGGTCCGACGGGCGGCTCCCAGCCCCCGGCTGATTCCGCCGAGGATTCCGATTTCGACGCCAAGCAGCTGGCATGGCTGGCTCTGCCGGCCGCCCTCGTCATCGGTGGCGTGACCTGGTACCTGGCCAAGGACGGCAAGACCTACGTGAAGTCCCAGGAGGCAGCCCAGAACGACGCCCCGAGTGCCGAGGAGAAGGCCGCTTCCGAGCAGATGCTCAAGGAAAACAAGGACGAGGTCATCGCCCAGGGTGGTCAGATTGCCGAAAGCACCGCCGAGAAGTCCCAGGTACAGTCGCGCGGTATCTCCGCTGAGACCGGTTCCAACACCGTTGCTCGTGGTCTTGCCGCACTGGCCATCGCAGCCATGATTGCAGCTGGTGCTTTCGCCGCCCGCCGCAAGTTCTTTATCTAAGAGTCCCTGCGCCGCGTTCCCCGCGTGCCTCCAGGCCTTACTTTTAAGAGCATGGAGGAACGCGGTTCTCGCGGTTTTGCGCTTAGCGCTTGAGGTAGCGTTAATATAGTTGAATAGCCCCTGCACACCAAGGGTTTTCTATCTTTCACTTTCCTTCGCTCTATTTCTAGGAGAATCCCATGAAGAAGGCTTCACTCGCTCTCGCCACCACCGTCCTGGCAGGCTCTCTGTGTGTTATTGGCTCGACCATCGCCACCGCCGACGAGTCCACTGCAAACGCCACCAACACCTCGGCTACCGAGATCAACTTCTGCTGGGCTCCAGCCGAAGAGTTCACCACCACCATCGAGGACACCGAGCACACCTTCAAGCAGGAGGAATTCGGACTCTGGCGCGCCACTGACAATGAAGAATTGACCCTGGACCGCGCCGAGGTCATGGAGATTGCCAAGGACGACGTCGCTGCCTGTGGCAAGCAGGACACCGCAGCCGCTGAGATTAAGGAGTCTCTGGCCAAGAACCCGCCGAGCTCGACGACGTCCACGTCGACTACGCCGACCACCCCGACGGAGAAGCCCGTGGAGCCAGCGGATGAGCCTTCGCAGGCGCCGACCGGCACCAATGAGTCCAGCTCCTTCGATGAAGCCCTCAGCTCCAAGGACGGTGAGCCGACCGATCTTGGCATCGCTGCCATCGTCGCTGCTGTCCTGGGCGCCATCGGCGCCATCGCCGCTGTCGCTCCGAGCGTGGCAAAGTCCCTGGGTATCAAGCTGCCTTTCTAACAGCTCCGCCCGCTCAAGAAAAAGCGCTCCTCACCACCAATCGTTGAGGAGCGCTTTTCACGTAGCAGGACGTGTATCGATCTACTTCAGAGTCACCTTGTAATACAGCGGCTTCGACTTCCACGTAAAGATCACATCATCGACACGCTCGGAGTAGCCACCAGTGGAGTTGGTGTACCACAGCGGGATTGCTGGAAGGTCCTTCATGAGTACCGCTTGGGCATCGTTGACCCGCTCAACGCTCTCCTCTTCGTTGGCTGCCGCCGCCGCTTTCTGCAGAAGCGAATCAAACTCGGGGTTGGAATAGTCGGCGTCGTTAGTCGCAGCACCTGTGGCATACAGCGGCTCCAAGAAGCTCGACGGCGACGGGTATACCGACTGCCAGCCGGTGCGGAACGCACCCTCGATCGTCTTGTTCGTGACCTCATCGCGCAGCGATTTGAAATCCGGATACGGCGCTGGCTGCGCATCAATGTCAAGGGTGTTTCGAATGAAGTTCACGACAGCATCGACCCACTCCTTGTGACTACCGTCGGAATTGTACGCCACGGTGAACGGCCCCTTGAATGGCTTCATCTCCTCCGCCTTGGCCCACAGCTCGCGCGCCTTGTCCGGGTTATAGGTCAGGACCTCGTTGCCAGGGATGTCTGTGGCACCGTCGTTAAGCACAGGCGATGTGAAATCCACCGCCGGAGTGTTCGTCCCTTGGAAAATGGTCTGGGTAATCTCCTCGCGGTCAATGGCCATGGACAGTGCTTGTCGACGCAACGCCCCCGCCTCCCCACTAAAGTTCTCATCCCCGGCGGGGATAGTAATGGACTGGAAAATTGCAGCAGGCTCGTTCACTGCGCGCTCGCCGAGATCAGTTTCAAAGTTGGCCATGGCCGAGGACGGAACCGAGTCCAAAACATCCAGGTTCCCCGAAAGCAAGTCAGCATAGGCCGCACTGGCGTCGGCATAGAAAACGAAGTTCAGACCATCGTTCTGCGCCTTGCGGTCACCTTCATACTTCTCGTTGGGAACGAGGATCGCATTCTGGTTATGGTTCCATTCCTGCAGCTTATAAGGTCCACTTCCCACTGGGTTTTGGCCATAGGCGTCGATGTCATCGAAGGCTGATTCGTGCATGGGGAAAAAGACGGAATAGCCCAAACGAGTCTCGAAATCCGCTGTGGGCTCATCAAGTTCAATGGTGAACGTCTTCTCATCGACAACCTTGAGCCCTTCCATACTCCCTGCTCCTTCCTCGTAGCCCTTGATGGGCTCGAAGAAATAGGCAGAGAGCATGCTGTTCTTTACAGCGTTGTTCCACGTATCGACGTAGTCCTGGGCACGCACCGGGGAGCCATCGGAGAACACCGCATCCTCCTTGAGCGTGACCTTGTACGTCACGTCATCGGTCTTCTCGATGCTCTCTGCTTGGTCGTTGTGCACCTCACCGTTCTCATCGAAGTACACGAGTCCCGAGTAGATGAGGTCGATGAGCGTTGCACCCGGCACATCGCTGGTATCTGCAGGAATGAGCGGCTTTTGGGGTTCGGTGGAGTTGGTACTGATGAAATCAACATCCGCCGCATCACCGGATCCATCTCCTCCGCATGCGGTCAGGCCAGCTGCTGCGACAACAGCGGCGAGGCTCGCGCCGACTTTTGTCCATTGCATGAGTTCTCCTTAGGGATATCACGTGTGTGAATTCTCTCATAACAATACGGCGATATGTTGCGCTTCACTCAATAAATGCACTCTCCGCCGCCGGAGACTTTCACAGATCCCCTGTGTAACGCCTGTCAACATCCTCAGCACCTACCCCACGCCTTCTCCCCGACCGCACCACCGCCATACAGTCTTTTTCGCGTTTTTGTAGCGCCATAACCGCGCCAGCAAACATTATTGCGCGCTGATAAGCCCTTGGCAGCTGTCATGGAATACCCATATAACCTTTCACAGTTTGACCAATCCTTTTCCGGCCTTCGTTAGCATGTGGGAGGTCGAATTCAGTAAGCGATAACGAACATCGCCTGATGACGGCTTTTCACTTTCATAAGACGTCCCCGATCTATTCCCAGGAGAAATAATATGAAGCGCATTTCCCGCAACCTCACCGCTGCCGCTCTGGCGAGCTCCCTCGCACTGGCTGGCGCCACCGCCGCCAACGCGGAGGAGAACACCGAGCTCAACGGCGACAACCTCGTTGACGCCGTACTGACCACCAACGAGAACAACGACACCGTCAACGGCGAGGCTGAGGGCGACAACGCTGGCAAGACCGAGGGCGAGGCCGGCGACAACGCTGGCAAGACCGAGGGCGAGGCCGGCGACAACGCTGGCAAGACCGAGGGCGAGGCCGGCGACAACGCTGGCAAGACCGAGGGCGAGAAGCAACCGGGCAATGACAAGCAGCCAGGCAAGGGTGATACCAACAAGGAGCCAGGCAAGGGCGATACCAACAAGGAGAAGAGCTCCTTCGACGACATTAAGGCCAAGCTGTCTTCCGAGGAAGGCAAGCCGACCGATCTGGGCATCGCTGCCATCGTCCTCGGCGTCCTTGGCGCAATCGCTGCTGCCGTTCCGGCCGCTGCTAAGGCTCTGAACATCAAGCTTCCGTTCTAATCACTGAAGCTTGAACGTCCTAAGGGACGTCGTTAAGCGCACAGGCACCCCCACCACCATCGCGTGGATTGGGGGTGCCTTTGTGTGTTCATGGGGAGTACTCCCGAAAATCGAAGGTTTTTCGTCTTACATCAGCCGCACGCGTGGGATCTGGGTTACACTCCGAACCCAACCGATACCGGTTAACGGAATGATTCATTCCACTTTCCATCACCCTTTCACCTTCTACCTATTCTCGGAGTACTTATGTCTAACTTCTCTCGCGGCCTGCTTGCCGCAACCCTGACCAGTTCACTCGCATTCGCTGGGGCCACCGCCGCCTCTGCTGAGGAAGCTGCCACCACCAACTGCGGCTCCCCGAAGGCCGAGTTCACTGCCACCGTTGATGGCAAGGAGCACACCTTCAAGAAGGTCAGCGAATTCCTGTGGCAGGCCACCGACGATGAAAAGGTTGAGCTAAGCCGCGCCGATATCTTCGACCTGGCTAAGGATGGCGAAGACGTATGCGATGCTGAATCTATCGATATCGACGACTGGGGCACCGGCAACGATGGCGGCGGTTCCGACAATGACGAGACCGACGGCGACGATGAGTCAGACGGCAACACCGGTGGCGACGATGACGCCGACAACGACGACGAGTCCGAGGGCGGCGACGATGACGCTGACAACGACGACGAGTCTGAGGGCGGCGACGGCGGCGACGACGCTGACAACGGCGACGACGAAGACTCCGAAAACGGCGACGGTGACGAGTCCGAGGGCGACAAGGATAAAAACAAGGACAAGAGCTCCTTTGATGGCATCAAGGATGCACTATCCTCCGAGGACGGCAAGCCGACCGACCTGGGCATCGCAGCAATCGTCATTGGCGTCCTTGGCGCACTGGCTGCAATCGTCCCGAATGCTGCACGCGCACTGGGCATCAAGCTTCCGTTCTAACCTGAAGCACTAAAACGCCATTTCTTCGGCGTTGACTAGTCACCCCCAATCACTTCGTTCAAGTGATTGGGGGTGTTTTCAATGTCCGGAAAACACCCGTTAGCTAAGGGGCAGATTAAAAATAGTCAAATTTATATTCAAAGCTGCGACATCCGCTGCACGAGCGACCTACACTCTTACCTCAGCCGATACCGGTTATCTGATTGGTTCTAAAACCTTTCCGATTCACTATTTTTCACTTCTATTTCATCTCTACTGGAGACAACATGAATAACTTCTCCCGCGGCCTGCTCGCCGCAACCCTGACTGGCTCTCTCGTATTCGCTGGCACCACCGTCGCCTCTGCTGAGGAAGCTGCCACCACTACCAACTGCGGTACCCCGAAGGCTGAGTTCACCGTCAAAATTGACGGCAAGGACCACACCTTCAAGAAGGTGAGCGAGTTCGCCTGGCAGGCCACCGACAATGCAGAGCTCACGTTGAGCCGCTTCGATGTCTTCCAAATGGCCAAGGACGGCGAAGCAGTATGCGACTCCGAATCGATCGACCTCGGCGATTGGGGCGCTTCCCAGGGCGGCCCGGGCAAGGTCGACTACGATATCGTCGACGGCGAGCGCCAGGATCCTGCACCTGTCGAGGACGAAGACAAGGACAAGAACGAGCAGGATAAGGATAAGGACAAGAACCCGTCCGAAGACAAGGACAAGGACAAGGACAAGAAGAGCTCCGTTAAGGATGAGCTCTCCTCCGAGGACAACAAGCCGACCCCGCTCGGCATCGCTGCTATCGTTGCCGGCGTTCTCGCCGTCATCGCAGCTGCCTTCCCGTTCGTCAAGAACGCCCTGAAGCTCTAAGTCTTTAACGCCTGTTGCACAGGCACCTAGTACCAGCGTCTCCGCGCCACAGCACCCGTGGCACGGGGGCGCTTTCACTTACCCCCACAACGCAGTTGCGGGACACACTTCACAAACTGACGTGATGCGGACTACACTAGGCACCCATAGATTGTTCAACAATTCGAGAACTATAGAAGAGGTGTCCTCCTGTCATGAGCACGCTGCACATAGACCTCAACGCTGACCTCGGCGAAACCACCGCCGGTAACCCCGTGGCTGATGACGCCGCGATGCTCCAGCTCGTCTCCTCCGCCAACGTCGCCACCGGCTTCCACGCCGGCGATCCGCACTCCATCGCGGGAACGCTCAAGGCGGCCGCAGAAGCAGGAGTTACCGTCGGCGCGCACGTTGGCTATAACGACCCAGCAGCATTCGGGCGCCGCTTCATCGATTACGCACCTGCCGAGCTTGCCGACGAAGTCACCTACCAAATCGGTGCCCTCCAAGCCTTAGCCCAGGCCAACGGAACCCGCGTGGTCTACGTCAAGCCGCACGGCGCGATGTACAACACCATCGTCCACCACGAGGCCCAGGCCCACGCAGTTATCGACGGCATTAAGGCCTTCGGAGATCTCCCCGTCATGCTGCTACCCGGCGGCATTGCCGTCGACATCGCCGAAAAGAAGGGACTCACCGTCATCCGCGAAGCCTTCGCCGACCGCAACTACAACCCCGATGGAACGCTCGTCTCGCGGCGAGAGGCGAATGCGGTAATGGGTGATGAAGGGGACGTCGTCAAGCGCGTGCTCGAGGTTGCCGAAACCGGCTCTATTACCGCCATCGACGGCTCCGTACTCAACGTGGATGCCCAGTCAGTGTGTACGCACGGTGATTCGCCCGGCGCGGTAGAGCTGCTGCGCGGTGTGGTCAAGGAGCTGCAGGCGCGCGGAATTGAGATTCGGAGCGCCATCTGATGCATATTCACCCCGTAGGAACGCGCGCGCTGCTCATAGAGCTGGAGGACTTGCCCCAGGTCATGGCGTGGCACGCGGCTCTCGACGCTAATCCGCTCAAGGATCAAGTCGACGCGATTGCTGCTGCCACCACCTTGCTACTGACCTTTGCCACGCCGAACTCCGCCGCCGCAGCCGCTGAGAAGCTGCAGGATTTCCACCCCACCGCGCAGGCGGGCGAGGATCCGCGCTTTGTGGAGATCGACGTTCTCTATGACGGCGAGGACCTCGATGAGGCTGCCGAGTTGATGGGCATGTCGCGCGAGGGCCTCATTGACTGGCACACGTCCACCGAGTGGCTCGCGGCTTTTGGCGGCTTCGCGCCCGGCTTTACCTATTGCACCCCGGCTGACCCAGCGCAGAATTTCAACATCGAGCGCCGAGCCACCCCGCGCACCGCGGTGCCGGCGGGTGCCGTCGGAATCGCCGGCGGCTTCTCCGCTGTCTACCCCAGGGTTTCTCCCGGTGGCTGGCAGCTGCTGGGCACCACCTCGACCCCGATGTGGGAATCCGATGCCCACCCGCCGGCACTGGTCCAGCCCGGTGACCGCGTGCGCTACCGCGCGGTGAGCTCGCTGCCGGACGTGGTGTCCACCACGCCTTTTGGCCGTCGCACCCCGGCACGCCTGCCGCGCTTGGAAGTCCTCGACGCCGGCCTGCTCACCCTCTTCCAGGATCAGGGCCGCCCCGGGCGTGGCAACTTGGGCGTCACGCCCTCGGGTGCTGCTGACTTGGCTGCGGCCGCCACGGCCAACGTCGCGGTGGGCAACCCGCGCGGCGCCACCGTGCTGGAGAATATCGGTGGCATTCGCCTGCGCGCGCTGACCGACGCCGTCGTGTGCGTCACCGGCGCCCAATCCCGCGTCCTGCTGGACGATATGCCGGTGCACCTCGCGCGCCCGGTGCTCGTCACCGCCGGTTCGACGGTGACCGTGGATCCCGCGACGGTAGGCCTGCGCAGCTACATTGCTATTCGCGGCGGCATCGTGGCGGATGCAGAGCTGGGCTCGGCCTCCACCGACGTGCTTTCTGGGCTGGGACCTGCACCGGTGCGGCTGGGCGATGTCATCGGTGTCCTCCCCCGCTCCACCGCGATGACCGATGCCCAGCTGAGCAACCCGATGCGCGTTCGCGAAGGCGCGCACGGCCAGACCGAAGGTGTGCTGCGTTGCGTGCTCGGTCCGCGCGATGACTGGTTTACTCCCGAAAGTCTGGAGGCATTCCTGGCCACAGAGTGGACTGTTACTGCACAGTCCAACCGCGTGGGCGTGCGCCTAGTCGGCCCGGAGGGCTCCGTGGCACTGAGCCGCGCCCGCGAGGGCGAGCTGCCCTCGGAGGGCATGGTTGCCGGTTCGGTCCAGGTCCCGCCGAGTGGCGAACCCGTGATTTTCCTTCGCGATCACGCCGTGACCGGCGGCTACCCGGTCATCGCCACCGTCCTTGAAGAAGATATTGATATCGCCGCACAGCTCCCGCCGGGGGCGACGGTCCGCTTTGAACTCGCTTAAACACTAGTAAAGGAACACCCACTCATGATTTCTGCAGTCCTTATTGCTAACCGCGGCGAGATCGCCGTCCGCATCGCCCGCACCGCGCGTGACTTAGGCATTCGCTCCATCGCCATTTACTCCGAAGCCGATGCTGGCGCCCTGCACACCCAGGTAGCCGACGAAGCCTATGCCCTGCCCGGCAACTCCGCGGCGGATACCTACATGAACATCCCGGCGCTCCTCGATATCGCAGTGCGCGCCGGCGCTGACGCTATCCACCCCGGTTATGGCTTCCTCTCGGAGAACGCCGACTTTGCCCGCACCGTGGCGGAGGCCGGCCTGACGTGGATTGGCCCGTCGCCGGAGTCCATCGAGCTGCTCGGTGACAAGATTGCTGCGCGCCGCGTGGCTGAGGAGGTTGGCGCCCCGCTGGCACCAGGTACCTCCGATCCCATCGATGACTGGCAGGAAGCCCGCGCCTTCGCGGAGGAGCACGGCCTGCCCATCGCTATTAAGGCTGCCTATGGCGGCGGCGGACGCGGCCTGAAGGTGGTGGAGAACCTCGAGGACATCGAGGCGGCCTTCAACTCCGCCGGCCGCGAAGCCAAGGAGGCCTTCGGCCGCGCGGAGTGCTACGTGGAGAAGTTCCTGACCCACCCGCGCCACGTGGAGGCGCAGATTCTAGCCGATACGCACGGCAACGTCGCCGTGCTGGGCACCCGCGATTGCTCCACGCAGCGCCGCTTCCAGAAACTCATCGAGGAGGCCCCGGCGCCTGCGCTTAGCGACGAACAGCGCACCGGCATCCACGAAGGCGCCCGCGCCATCTGCGCGAAGGTCGGCTACACCGGTGCTGGCACCGTCGAGTACATCGTCTCCGAGGATGGCACGATCTCCTTCCTCGAGGTCAACACCCGCGTGCAGGTGGAGCACCCGGTGACCGAAATGGTTACGGGCGTGGACATCATCGCCGAGCAGTTCCGCATTGCCTCCGGCGAACCCCTCTCCTTCGTATCCGCTTCTTCGTCCTCGTCTTCGTCCGATGCGTCAGCATCGGACCCTGTGTCGAACGGCCACGCCTTCGAGTTCCGCATCAACGCCGAGGACATCCTCAACGGCTTCGCTCCGTGCCCCGGCACCATCGTGCGCTTTGAGCCGCCGACGGGTCCTGGCATCCGCGTCGATTCGGGTGTGCGCTCCGGTTCCATCGTGCCGCCCTATTATGACTCGCTCGTGGCCAAGCTGCTGGTCTGGGGCCCGACCCGCGAGATCGCACTGAAGCGCGCGCAGCAGGCCCTCCAGGAATTCGATATCGAGGGTGTGCGCACCGTACTGCCCTTCCACCGCGATATGGTCTCTTCCCAGGTCCTCGTAGACCACGGCGACGCGGATGCGGCGGCCGGCATCTACACCGACTGGCTCGACCACAACTACCGTCCCTCCGCGGAAGCCACGAGCACAACGGTCCCCGTCGAGGCCATCTATGCGCAGCGTACCCGCGTGGCACTGGAAATCGACGGCAAGCTGGTCAGCGTGGGCTTCCCCACCGATATGTTGTCGCAGGGGCCGGTGAAGGGGGCGTCGGCAAGCGCGGCCTCCGGTGCCAGCGCCAGCGGCAACGAGGTGACCTGCCCTTACGAGGCCAACCTCGTGGCGTGGAACGTGGCAGACGGCGAAACGGTCGAAGAAGGCCAGGCCATAGCCACGATTGAGGCCATGAAGATGGAATCCGCGGTCAAGGCCCCGTCCGCCGGAAAGCTGAGCCGCGTGGCGAAGGAGGGATCCAGGCTGGAACCGGGCGCGGTGATCGCCACGATTTCTTAAGCGGCGGGCTACTGTAAGTCGCATGCTTGCAGATTCCGTCGCCTCCGCGCTTCGCGCCGCCATCTCCGAGGGCGAGTACATGCCCGGACAGCAGCTCAGTGAGGTCCGCGCGGCCGAGCGCTTCGAATGCTCCCGCAACACCCTGCGGGAGTCCTTCGCCATGCTCGCATCCGAGCGAATCGTGGAGCGCATTCCGCACAGGGGCGTCTTCATTGCCACCCCGGATGCCGACTTCGTGCGCGATCTTTATTTAGCGCGCGCCGCCATCGAGCCGGCCGCGGCGCGCTATGCCACCTTCGAGGACCCAGGCGAGCTGGTGCGGCTGACCGAATCCGCCGTGCTTGTCGACGCTCCCCGCCCCCTCATCAATCAGCGCTTCCACAAGAGGCTGGTCGCTGGTCTGGGCTCACCGACGCTGGACCGCTCAATGTCGCACCTGCTGGCGCGCATGCGCTTGACCTTCTTGTTGACACTGGAGCGCTATCCGCAGATTCACGATAACCACGTGCAAGCCAACATCGACTTGGCCCACCTCATCGTGCAGGGTGAGCGCGAGGCCGCCGCCGATGCCTGCCGCGCAGACTTGATGCGCGCGATGGAATCGATTCTCCGGGTCCTCTAACCGCGCCTCCGCGGCACAGAACCGCCCGCGTTTGCAGGTACTTCTTCGCCCGCGGATCCAGCTTCGCCCGCGGGCCTACCCTGCCTTTACGGGCCTTTTCGCCCGCGGGACCGTTTTCGCTTGCGCAAACAGCTAATGAGCGGCCATGGGGGCAGTTCGCAAATGGCATCTTCTAAAAGGCGTCAGTCAAAAGGCGTTTTCACGCCTAAAAACGCCTTTTGGGTTGCACACATGGCGTTTTTAGCCCCAAAGACACCTTTTGGCGGATGCCATCTGCGGGATGCCTTTTGTGAGATGCCATCTGGTGACGAGCCACGCGGCAGCGTACTCGGCGCCGTAGTCGGCGGTGCGCCGCGATTAGTGTGAGGCGTCTAGTCACGGAAGGTAGTGCCGCGGCGTGGAGCAGAATGACGAGGCCCGAAAGCACTCCAGCCGCTGCGGCAGTAACTAAGGGATGAGGAAATCGCGGTCTGGGATGTCGGTGACGAGCATCTTGCCCGGGGCATGCGTGATCGCCAGGCTGGGCCGCGAGTTCATCACGATAGCCTGCGGGGTCACGCCGCACGCCCAAAAGACCGGGATGGTGCCCTCGGGAATGTCGACAGCTTCGCCGAAATCAGGCTGAGATAGGTCCTCGATACCGATTGAGGCGGGGTCACCCACGTGAACCGGGGCGCCATGGACGCCTGGGTAGCGGGAGGTGATGCGGACGGCATCGGAAACCTGGCTCGCAGGAATCGGGCGCATGGAGACCACCATGGGCCCCGAAAAGACGCCGGCCGGCGCGCAGGGAATCGTGGTGCGATACATCGGCACGTTGCGGCCCTGGTCAATATGGGCGATGGAAATGCCGTTTTCCACAAGCGCATTCTCAAAGGTAAAGGAACAACCGATGAGGAAGGAGACGATGTCGTCGGAGTAGAACGGGGAAGCGTCGTCAAGCGTCTGCGTGAGCTGGCCGTCCTCGTAAATATTGTAGGCGGGGATGTCGGTGCGGATATCCCCGCCCGGGATGAGCTCCGAGGCGAACTGCCCTGCCTCCAGCACGCCGACGATGGGGCACGGCTTGGGATTGCGCTGAGCGAAGAGGAGGAAGTCGAAGGCGTACTCGCTCGGCAGCGCGATGAGGTTGGCCTGCATGAAGCCGCGAGCGTGGCCGGCAGTGGTGGTCATGTCGTGTGCGCGGGCAAAGGCGCGCACCTCTGACGGAGTCTGCATCATGCCCATAGGTTAACGATTCCCGAGATGGACTTGATGCCGATGAAGATTTCCAGCACGAGCGCTAGCACGCCAGCGATGAGGAGCCACATCGGCTGCTTGACACCGTGGGTGAGGTCGTGGCGCTTGAAGGCCACCCACATCACCATGGCGAAAGCGATGGGCAGGATGATGCCGTTGAAAGCACCCGCGAAGATGAGCAGCTTCTGCGGTGCGGAGTTGAGGATAGCGAAGAGGATCGCGCAGACAACGATGAATCCGACGGTGAGGAAGTTGCGGGTGCGAGGGTTGATCTTCTGGGTGGTCACGAAGGTAATAGAGGTGTAGGAGGCACCGATGACGGAAGACAGTCCGGCGGCGAAGAGGACGACGCCGAAGGCGCGGAGGCCAAATTCGCCGGCGGCGTGGCGGAAAGCATCGGCGGCCGTATTGTCTTCAGAGAGCGCAACACCAGTAGACACAACGCCCAGGACCGCGAGGAAGAGCAACACGCGCATGATGCCGGTGACAATGATGCCAAGCACGGAGGTCTTCGTAATCGCGCCGACATTTTCCGGGCCAGACAGGCCCGAGTCGATGAGGCGGTGCGCGCCGGCAAACGTAATGTAGCCGCCCACTGTGCCACCGATGAGGGTGGTGATGACGAAGAAGTCGATACTCTCCGGCATGACGGTGTTCTTCAGGGCCTCGCCCACCGGCGGCTGGGAGACAATCGCCACGTAGAGCATGAGCAGAATCATGATGGCGCCCAGCGCAGCGACGATGCGGTCGAGCGCGACGCCTGCGCGCTTGGACAGGAAGATGAAGATGGCGATGGCGGAAGCGATGAGGCCACCGATGCGGGCATCAATGCCGAGCATGGCGTTCAGGCCCAAGCCGGAGCCGGCGATATTGCCGATATTAAAGACCATGCCGCCGATGAAGACCAGGATGGCAAGGAACCATCCGAGGCCGGGCAGAACGGTGTTGCCCAGCTCGTTGGCACGCATGCCGGAGATAGCGAGGATGCGCCACACGTTCAGCTGAATGGCGATGTCCACGATGATCGACAGCGCAATCGCGAAAGCGAAGGCCGCGCCCATCTGCACGGTGAAGACGGAGGTTTGGGTCAAGAAGCCCGGGCCGATGGCGGAGGTGGCCATGAGGAACATGGCACCGGCCATGGCACCAATGCCCTTGGGAGGCTGCACCTCTGTCGGCGCGTTGTGGGCGGCTTCCCGGGAAGCGGAGGGGTTGGTGGGTTCCAAGCTCATTGTTGGGCACCTTTCGTGACGAAGGTCGCATTAAACGTTGGTGAAAGCATAGGGGTTGTTGAACAATCTGTAAACAGCGCGGGGGTGGCGCACGTTACACCCTTGCCAAAATTGCAGCGGCCCGCACACCCTGACCGCACACCGTTGCACACCTCCAAAAGGTGACCTAGGATACTAAGTTAACTAATCATCATTCGTATTCATCAACGGAGGAATCCATGCCCCAGGACATCTACATCGCCGGGGCTGCACGCCTGCCCATCGGCAAATTTGGCGGCAGCCTCGCGCGCCTCTCCCTCACCGAACTTGGCTCCCTTGCAGCCGAAGTAGCTATTGAGCGTTCGGGGCTTTCAGGCGCAGACCTCGATACCGCCGTGGCCTCCAACGTCATGCCGGTCGTGCCGAAGGACCTCTACCTCTCACGTGCCATTGCCAAGAACGTGGGCATGCCAGACTCCTCCACCGCCATGGGCGTCAACCGCCTGTGCGGCTCCGGTGTCCAGGCCGTCATCAGTGCGGCGCAACTCCTGCAGTCTGGCGACGGCTCTCTAGCGTTAGCCGTCGGGGCGGAATCCATGAGCAACGCGCCCTATTCCGTCGAAGGCGCACGCTTTGGCAAGCGCATGGGCGACGGCAAACTCTACGACTGGCTGACCGGTGCGCTCTCCTGTCCCTTCGGCACCGGCCACATGGGCGTGACGGCGGAGAACGTTGCCTCCGATAACAACATCTCCCGCGAGCGCCAGGACAAGTTCGCCGCCGAGTCCCAGGAGCGCGCCGCCAAGGCTCGCACGGAAGGCGTCCACGCGGAAGAAATCGTCCCGGTCGGCGAGCTGGACTTTGATGAGGCGGTGCGGGAGACGGACGTCGAGAAGCTGGCGAAGCTCAAGCCGGTTTTTGTTAAGAACGGAACCGTAACCGCCGGCAACGCCTCCGGCATCAACGATGGTGCGGCGGCCGCCGTGCTGGCCACCGCCGACGAGGTGGACAAGCGCGGCCTTGACCCGCTGGCGAAGATTGTGTCTTGGTCCATCGCGGGCGTAGACCCGACGCGCATGGGTATTGGCCCCATCGCCGCCGTCCCGAAGGCCCTGGAGAAGGCAGGCCTGAGCTTGGCGGATATCGACCTTATCGAATCCAACGAGGCCTTCGCCGCCCAAGCCATTGCTGTGCAGGACCAGCTGGGCTTCGACCCGGCCAAGACGAACGTCTACGGTGGCGCCGTCGCGCATGGCCACCCGGTTGGTGCGACGGGCGTCATCCTGCTGACCAAGCTGGCTTATGCGCTGCGCCACCAGGGCAAGCGCTATGGCTTGGTCACCATGTGCATCGGCGGCGGTCAGGGAATCGCCATGATTATTGAGAATGGAGCGAAGTAAATGAGCATCACCAAGGTAGCCGTTATCGGCGCAGGTTCTATGGGTTCTGGCATCGCAGCACTCTGCGCGTCCGCAGGCATGGACGTGGTCTTGCTTGACCAGAATGTGGAGGGCGCTCAAAAGGGCGTCGATGTCCAGCTCAAGCGCAAAGGCTTCCACCTGCCAGAGTTCGCCGAGCGCGTGCGCGCCAGCGATGACTACGCGCTGTTGGAGGACCGCGAGTGGGTCATCGAGGCCATCTTCGAGGACCTCGGCGCCAAGCACTCGCTCTACGAGGCCATCGAGCCTTATTTGTCTGCGGATGCTCTGTTGAGTTCGAACACCTCGACCCTGCCGCTGGCCTCCCTCCTGGAGGGCGTGCCGGAGGCCCGCCGCGAGAAGTTCGCTATCACGCACTTCTTCAACCCGCCGAAGGTCATGCGTCTAGTGGAGCTCATCGCTTCCGGCTCCACGGAGGCCGCTCTGCGCACGACCATCGAGCAAACCCTGGGCAAGATTGCGCTCGAATGCCGCGACACCCCGGGTTTCATTGCCAACCGCGTGGGCTGCTACTGGATGGCCGCCGGTGTGGCACGCGCCCGCGAGTTCGACGTGAGCTACGAGCTTGCCGACGCCTCCTTCGGCCGTGCCTTCGGCATTCCGCGCACCGGTATTTTCGGGCTGCTCGATTACATCGGCCTCCAGCTGGTCAAGCCGATTTGGAAGTCTTTGGAGACGGCCCTGCCGGCGGGCGATCCGCTTCTTGACGTCCCCCTCGGCGATGACTCCTTTATCGAAGGTCTCGTTTCTCGAGGGCTCACCGGCCGCACCGGTGACGGCGGCTTTTACCGCGGCCGTGACGAGGTCATCAACGCCTCCTACGAATACGTACCCCGCACTCAGCCCACCGATCCTGTCGTGGGACTCAAAGATCCGCGCGAGGTCATGGAGACCGATTCGCCGGGCGGCCGTTTTGCCCGCGCCGTCTTCCTCGGCACGCTGGCGTACTGCTGCGAGGTCGCACCTGACATTGCGGACCACGTGGGCCTCATCGACGAGGGCCTTACTCTTGGTTTCGGCTGGAAGAAGGGCATCTTCGCGCTTGCCGACGCCATCGGCATCGACTGGGTCGCCTCCGCCTACGGCTCCAACGTCCCGGCCTTGGTCTCCGCCGCGGCTTCGGCGGGCGGTTTTTACGGCAAGGGCTCGGTGCTCTCTTCTCAGGGAGAACGTCAGGAACTCGCGCCGCGCGAGGGTGTTGTCACCCTGGCTTCTCTGGATGCGGAGACCATCGTGTCTCAGGAGGCGGGCGCTGTCCACGCGGTCTCCACCCCGGCTGGCCGCATCGGCATCATCGACCTACACACCCCGATGAACTCCCTGCCAACGCCCGCCCTCGAAGTCATCCGTGCCGCTCTGGGCGCCGTGACCTCGGAGAACCTCGTCGCGCTGGTTATTGGTAATGACAAGCCGGTTTTCTGCGCGGGCGCAGACCTCGCTTCCATCGCTTCCGCTGGTGAGTCCGGCGATGCCTCGCTCGTCGAATCCCTCCTTTCGGACGGCTCGACCACCCTACGCGCCCTTAAGTTCGCCCCGGTTCCGGTCGTGGCCGCTGTGCGTGGCGTCGCTCTGGGCGGCGGCTTCGAAACCGCTCTGGCCTGCGACCGCATCGTGGCCCACGCCGATACCCGCCTTGGCTTCCCGGAGCGCACCGTGGGCCTCTACCCCGGCTGGACCGGCACCATCTCCTCGCTGGAGCGCCTCAAGGCGGCCGGTGTCGAAGACTATCACCAGAAGGCCTTCGATTTCATCGCGTCCGCCCGCAACTTCTCGTCTGCTTTCGAGGCACAGAAGGCTGGCTTTTTGTCCTCGGATGATGTCGTGCTCATGTCCTACGACCACGTCCTCGCCCGCGCTATGGAGGAGGCCGCCACCCTGGCCGGCTCCTACACCCCGCCGGCCGATGAGGAGATTGAGATGTACTCCGGCTCCCCCGCCCTCGACCGCGATTGGCCTATCGAGGGCACCACCGAGAATGACCACGTCATCGTGGCCAAGCTCGCCGAGATGTACACCGGCTCCGGCTCGCTGAGCTTCACCGAGTTCTGCGACCGCGAGGTGGAGTACGACGTACCGCTGGTCCTCCTGCCCGCCAACGTGGAGCGCGCCAAGCACATGGCCGCGACCCGCAAGCCGCTCAACAACTAGCCTGCGCCACCCTCATCGCAAATGGTCCCCTTACTCTGGTCCCCTTTACTCAGCAAAGGGACCATTTGTATGGGGTTTTGGTGTGGAGATGGTCCCTTATCAGCACTAAGAAACCAAAGTAGAAGGACCATCTAAACTCGGCGGTGCTTGATGAGGCTCGCTTTCCACCCCACCACTATGCGCTACGGTGCGACCTCACAGCCTTGAGCGCTGCCCGCACCTCACTGACCACTCGTGGTCTTTCATAAAGCAATTCGCTCGGGGAATACGGCAAGACAACAAAGCCTAGATTCTGGATGTGCTTTTCACGCTGCCGCTCCGCCCGGATGACCTCATCCACCGGTTTGCCGTAGGTGATTCCGTCATATTTCACATGCCCATCAATAACGAGTTGGACGCGATTTTCGTAGATAAGCGCAGTAGCGGGCAAGGCACGTTCGTCCCGATTGACTTTGACGCGGTCGTCAAAGCACGCACAAGACGTGTGAAGCTAACATTGTAAGTATTGTGGGCTCGCTACACCACAACGCTGGCCCAGCCGGGCCAGCGTCACTACAGCTACGACCGGTTCCGCCAACTGGTTGCCTCCCATGTCGACGCGGCCGGGCTGACCGCCCGGATCACCCATGCACCAGGGCATACGATGCAGGTGGATTGGGCAGGTACGAAAATGCGCCTGTACGACCCTTCAAGCACACCGGGGTGAAAGTCACCATTTTCGTTGCTTTGTTGCCGTATTCAGGGATGCTCTTTGCATGTGCGTGTGCTGACCAGCGGCAGGGCCTGACCCCGGAAAGTAGACACGTCGGGGGTTAGCTATGCTGCTTGGGTCAGTGTAGCTGATGTGAGCGCTTCGAAGGCATCAGGGGCTAGAAGGTTGCACCAGTAGTGCCGTCTGCGCGTGTTGTAGCGCATGCACCACCGGAAGACTTCCTGACGGCAGACGATGGGATTGTCAAAGACTTTCCGATCACGCAGAACTTCACGCTTTAAGGTGGCGTTAAACGATTCTGCTAGGGCATTATCGGCACTTGTACCCACTGCGCCCATGGATTGGCGTACACCAAGTTGGGCGCAGTGGTCCCTAAATGCCTGTGAGGTGTACACACTACCGTGGTCGGAATGGAAAATTGCCCCTTTAAGGCTTCCGCGGACTTTCCTGGCATGAGACAAAGCCTCGATAACCA
Source organism: Corynebacterium sp. c25Ua_47 (assembly GCF_039907205.1). NCBI lineage: Bacteria > Bacillati > Actinomycetota > Actinomycetes > Mycobacteriales > Corynebacteriaceae > Corynebacterium > Corynebacterium sp. c25Ua_47. Next base: position 50,757 of record NZ_JASBOH010000015.1, read on the forward strand.
GCGATACCCGCATGTGATCGGCGAGTGCATGTCCGACGAGTTTGCGCGAGTAGACGTCGATGACTGTGGCAAGGTACATGTTCTTGCCTCCCTTACACGGCAGGTAGGTGATATCGCCTACATAGACCTGGTTCGGCTTATCAGCGGTGAATTTGCGGCCTACTAAATCTGGCATGACGCGGTGGCCAGGCTTGCGCCTGGTGGTGATGCACCGACGCCGTTTAGTAAAGCCTTTCAGGCCCATGGATTTCATGATGCGTGCGACCTTCTTGTGATTGATCGGAGGAAAGTCCGTATCGTCGTTGAGGCTTGCAGCGATGCGTTTAGCACCATAAAGCCCGTGCTCATCATCGAAGATGGCCTTGATTCGTGTCAATCCGACGGCAACATCACACTCACCACTTTTCTGTAGACATAAGACCTAGACCCCGCTAGACACGTGTAAAACAATGCTAGGAACGGCCCTATTTTACAGGAAACATTCTGCCGCATACCGGCGTAACAATAGGGTGTACCCCAGGTGCCCCTACCAGCGCCCGCAGTTGAAGGCTTCACCTACCAAATGGTAAAGTTAGCTATATGCGAACCAGTCAGCGCTCCGAGATCCTGGAAGCTGCCCTCCGCGTCATGAACGCAGCGGAGGGTGGCGACATTACCCTTGACGCAGTGGCCCACGAGGCCGGGCTCACCAAACCGGGATTGCTATATCACTTCCGCAACCGCGACGTACTGCTCGCCGCGATCGTCGACCACGCTGCGGCCAACGTCGAGAACGACATGACTGCCACCCTTGGCAAGCCCCTCGAGAACGCCAACGCCACCGAGCGGCTCCTGAGCTACGTTCACGTCGCCGCCCACGGGGCCGCCAAGCGCGCCGAGTTCATCATCTGGGGCCAAGCGACGTATCGGCCCGAACTCACCGAACCGTGGACTACGCGGATGGGCCGCTGGCTCGAACTCCCGGACGATCTCGACGCCGCCACCCGAGCCAGGCTGACCACCGCCCGACTCGCCGCCGACGGACTCTGGGGCGCCCAGGCCACAGGTGTGTCCACCCTCCACGGCGCGGATCTCGAAGCCGTCGTCTCCAGCATTCGCTCCCTGATCGAAGGAACAACCCCATGAAGCAGTGGTTCCTGCTCGCTGGCGCCATCACTACCGAAGTGGCGGCGACGCTGTCTCTCAAGGCGGCGCTCAATCACCCATCCTGGTACATCGTGGTTGCTGCCGGATACATCGGCACTTTCGTCTTCCTCACCTTCTGCCTGCGCGAAGGAATGCAGATCGGCGTCGCCTATGGCATCTGGGGAGCCAGCGGGGTCGTGCTCGCCGCCGTGCTATCCGCCGCGATTTTCGGTGAACCTCTGACCGCTGTGATGGGTCTTGGAATGGTTGCGATCATCAGCGGTGTCCTCACCGTCGAACTCGGCTCCCAGAAAGCTCAGCAAACCGCAGCCCAGGAAGCAGGAGTCAACTCATGAGATGGATCTTCCTCGCAGGCGCCATCTTGTCCGAAGTCGTCGCGACCATGTCGCTACGAGCCTCCGACGGTGGCCGGGTGAAGAAATGGTTCATCGGCGTCATCGCGGGGTATCTCGTGGCGTTCGTCGCCTTAAGTCTCGCCTTGACCGACGGCATGGCCCTTGGCGTCGCCTACGGCATCTGGGCAGCATCCGGCGTAGCTCTCACCGCGATCCTCGCCCGGGTCATCTTCCACGAACCCCTCACCCGAACCATGGCCCTCGGCATCCTCCTCATCGCCGTCGGAGTTCTCACCGTTGAACTCGGCGCCAACTTGGCGAACTGACGCATTTCCGCAGGTAAACCAGGCAGATTGGTGTGCTGCACCACGAGGCGCACAGACAAAGGCTCCCCAATGAGCGCCTGTGGGCCTAGCGTTGTGGATGTGATCACCTGTGTCGTCCACTACACCATCGACCCCGACCAGATCGCAGCCTTTGAACAGTTCGCCCGCGCTTGGATGCGGCATGTCGACGAACACGGCGGCACCCACCACGGGTACTACCTACCCGCGGAAGGTGTGAGTGACCGTGCGGAATCCCTGTTCAGCTTCCCCAGCCTGGCTGCCTACGAGCAGTACCGCACCTTGTTCGGCACCCACTCGGACTTCATCGCCGCTGACCGGATTCGAGACGAGTCCGAGTGCGTCCTGCGGTACGAGCGCACCTTCATGCGGCCGCTCCTACCCCAGGGACACTGAAAGGGACTCCGGCAGCACGCTCGGCACAACCCACAACGCCGCAGGTCAGCGCGTACAGATGGGTGTAATCAACTTTTGCAAGTGTTATCTGTCTCGGAGAGAATAAGAATCAGAGCATGATCCTCTACGTCCGGTTCCTACCCCAGATCATTCCCACCGAAAGCCGCCGCCAACCGGCCTGACCTCGCTCACTCGCCGGGCCACGGCATCACCATGGGGATTGACCCTCGAGCCGGGAGCCCGGGTGCTTGCCAAGGTCCAGCGAAGCTCTCCTGCTGCCGTGAACTATGTCGCGGTGGACATCGCGTCCTACGAGACGGCCGATGAAATCAGGGAATTCCTGGCCGGAAATGGGGCGTCATCCCTGGCCTTTGCCTCTGATACCGATACGCGGCTCATCACCGCCTACCGGATAAACCAGGTAAGCACCGCTGTAATCCTGGACGCCGCGGGCACGGAGGTCTTCCGTGCCGTGGAGCCGGGTGCTGCGTAACTGCGGACGGTACTGGCCGCGGCGGGAGCCGGCTCAGTGAAGCCCCTTAGCCTGCGGCGGGCTCAGATGTAACTGCAGATTTGTTCAGCATCGCAGCGCTGAGGGTCGGCCACCTCGGCGGTTGCATATTGTTCGGCCACGGTCACCCGGAGCGCGGTGAGCTCCGCGATTTTCCGGTCCAGGTCCTGCAACTGTTTCCCCAGGACATCCCGTACGTGGGTGCAAGGCGTCAAACCGCTATCGCGGATCCGCAGAATGTCCTGGATCTGCGCCAGGGTCAGCCCGGCGATTTGGCTGCGGCGAATGAATTCGAGGCGGCTGAGGGTGTCGTGGGTGTAGTCACGATAGCCGTTGGCCGAGCGCTCAGCCGGTGGGAGCAGGCCCCGGTCCTCATAGAACCTGATCGTCTTGGTTGTTATACCGGCAGCATCAGCAACTTCACCGATTCGCATTTCGGGTCCTCATCTCGTTCCAAAAAATCGCATATGACCCTTCCATCGTACTGGAACGTTCCGCATCGGCACCCGCAAACCAACAGGTCCCGTCGCCAGCTTGACCTTCCCCCTTAGTGGAAGGTTGATAATGGGGTGTGACGTACTACTGGCCGTCCGGTTTCGTGTTGGGGTCCCCTGTCGGGGTTCCGGACACGAGCCGGACATATGAAGGGATGATCATGTCAATAAAAGTGAAGGGCCGGAAGCGCTCTGGCCTGGTGCTTGCGGCAGGCACTCTGCTGTCCTTCCTTGGTGTTGTGATGGTGGCGCTGGTGTGCTGCGGGGTACCCGTTCTGACGGCTGCAGCCGGTGTTTTCGCCGCGGCCCGCGCAATGGCCGGCAACCTCTGGTTCATTGCCGCCGCAGCCCTTGCCGCCGCAGCCCTTGCCGCGGGGGCCCTGCTCCTGCGGGCGCAGCGTCGGGGCAGCCCGGGGACGGATTGTTGCGCCCGTTCCCGCCCGGGGGCCAGCCTGTCCGCGGGTTCTACTCCAACACCTCATTCATCGTCGGAGCAGGAGCGGTCCGGGCAGTCCCGGGCCGGTGCTTCTGAGGATGCGGGGTCACAGGGATGACGGGTGTTTTGGGTCTGGCCTTTCTGACCGGAATGCTTGCCACGGTGAATCCATGCGGGTTTGCGATGCTGCCAACCTATCTGGCGTATTTCATTGGTTCAGGCCCCGGTGCGGGACGGAAGCGGCCGTTGCTTGCAGGTCTTCAGGCCGGGGTTGCCCTCAGCGCCGGTTTCGCCACTGTCTTTGTTACGGCCGGCCTGCTCGCCGCTGTAGGCCTGCGGTCGGTGGCGTCGGCGCTTCCCTGGGCGGCGGCGCTGATCGGAGCGGTTATTGTGGTTGCCGGCCTTGGCATGGTGTTCGGATGGCAGCTGCCCGGGGCGAGGTTGAACCTGCCCCGGATTCTGAAGACGGACGGGACCAGTTCGGGCCTCAGGGCGGTCTTTGGCTACGGGGTGGCCTATGCGGTGGCTGCGCTCTCTTGCAGCCTGGCCCTGCTGCTGGCTGTTGTCGCCCAGGCTGTGTCCACCGGGAGCCTGGCCGGGCTGCTGGCGGTCTTCGCCGCCTACGCCTTGGGCTCCTCGGTGGTGCTGGTCCTTCTGTCCCTCGGTGCAGCGGTAGCGCGGGACGTCCTGGCACGCCACGTCCGAAGGATCCTGCCGTTTGTTAATCGTCTCGGCGGAGCCGCGCTTATCCTCGCAGGGATCTACCTGTTGCTCTACTGGGTTCCGGCCCTGTCCGGCGGGCAGGCCGGGGAGATCATGGGCGGGACGGTCACCGAAGCCAGCGTGGCGCTGTCCGGTTTCATCTCGGGCAACTGGCCCATCATCACCCTCACCGCGGTGGCCGCCGTCCTCGCCGCCGCGGCCCTGGCCCTGCGGCGCCGCAGTAAAAGCAAGGCACAGGACAACAGCGCAATCACGGATGGGGCTGAGAGCAGCGACAGCACCGAAGCGTGCTGCGGCCCGGAACATCTTCTTCCCGACACGGCGCCAGGGCGCACCAACCAGAAAGGAAACCCATGACAACGACCAGAAACCACCGGCGGATCTTCACCATTACTGCCGTCGTAGCGGCCGCGGCCCTCATCCTGGTCCTGGCCCTCACTGCGTTGAACCGCGGGAGCGAAACCGCTCCCGCCGCCGGGCCAGCGGGCGCAAACAACGTGGACAGGATCGAGATCACATCTGTGGACGGCAAGGCCCTCACCGTCCCTTCCACCCGCCCGACAGTGCTGTATTTCATGGCGAGCTGGTGCTATACCTGCGTTCCGCAGGCAGAAGCGATGAAGGAACTGGAACAGGAATATGCCGATAAGGCAGACTTCGTCGCCGTGGACGTGACGCCGGAGACCACAAAAACCCAAGTGGACCAGTTCCGCGAAATGGCCGGCACACCCGGATACCCCTTCGTTGTCGACCGGACCGGGGAACTCACCCAAAAGTACGCGGTCACATCCCTGGACAGTACCGTCGTCATCGCACCTGACGGTGACATCCTGGGCCGGGCCGATTCCCGGCCCATGAAGGCCGATGCCCTGAAGGAATTTCTTGACACAACACTTCCGTAGCAACACCGATCTCTTCGCTCCCGTTCTTGACCTTCCCGTGCAGGGGAAGGTGCAGACTGGGGACAGCATGCAAAAAGGAACGCCCCCGGGGTGTTCATTCGAGACTCCAAGGAGGACTAATGCCTGAGGCAGCACCAGATTTTGATTTAGCCGTGATCGGTTCCGGAGGCGGCGCCTTCGCCGCCGCCATCCGGGCCACCAAGCTGGGCAATCGGGTCGTGATGATCGAACGCTCCACGGTGGGCGGGACCTGTGTGAACACCGGGTGCGTTCCCTCCAAAGCCCTGCTGGCCGCCGCCGAAGCCCGGCATGTCGCTGTGGATGCGACCGGAAGGTTCCCCGGGATCAGCACTTCCGCCGCCCCGGTGGACATGGGTGTACTGATAGACGGGAAACGCTCCCTGGTCGAGGGAATGCGCTCGGATAAATACGTGGATCTGGCCGCCGACTACGGATGGGACCTGCGCCAGGGCACCGCGGTGTTCGCCGGCACCCCGGAGGAACCGGTCCTGGAAATCACCGGACCCGACGGCACCCGCGACTCCCTGACCGCCGCCCATTATCTGGTCGCGACCGGTTCGACCCCGTGGGCACCCCCGGTGCCGGGACTGGATGAAGTCAACTACCTGACCTCGACCACCGCCATGGAACTGAACGAGGTGCCCGAGTCCCTGATCGTCTTCGGCGGCGGGTACGTGGCCCTGGAGCAGGCGCAGCTTTTTGCCCGCCTCGGATCCAAAGTGACCTTGCTGGTCCGCTCCAGGCTTGCCTCGCACGAGGAACCGGAAGCCTCCCGTGCGCTGATGGGCGTCTTCGCCGACGAGGGCATCCGCGTGGTCCGCCGCGCAGCCGTAACTTCGGTCCGCACAGATCCCGCCGGCGCAGAGGTCCTTGTCACCGCCACGGTCGCCGGGGGCCAGGAGGAATTCCGCGCCGCAAAGCTGCTGGTAGCCACCGGCCGACGCGCCGTCACCGACGGACTGAACCTGGACGCCGTCGGCGTCAAGACCGGCGACACCGGCCAGATCCTGGTCGAGAGCACACTCGCCAGCTCCAACCCCAGGATCTGGGCCGCAGGGGATGTGACCGGGCACCGAGAATTCGTCTACGTCGCGTCCGCCCACGGAACCCTGATGGTGGAGAACGCCTTCAACAACGCCGGGCGCGAGGTCGACTACCGGCACCTGCCCCGCGTGACGTTCACCAGCCCGTCACTGGCCGCGGTCGGCATGACCGACAAGGAAGCCAACGAGGCGGGCATCCGGTGTGAATGCCGGGTCCTGCCCCTGGAATACGTTCCCCGGGCACTGGTGAACCGGGACACCCGCGGCTTCATCAAAATCGTCGCCGACGCCGACACCGGACGGATTGTGGGGATCACCGCCGTCGGCAAGGAGGCCGGTGACCTGGCCGCCGCCGGAGTCTACATCCTCGAGGCCGGCATGACCGTTGACCAGGTCGCGAACCTCTGGTGCCCATACCTGACCATGGCCGAAGGGATCAAAATCGCCGCACAGTCCTTCACCACCGACGTCTCCAAACTCTCCTGCTGCGCCTCCTGACCCGCGCCAGATCCCAGCCTAATCCCATTACGTTGTTGGCAGTTCCGCTTGAAGGAGCCCAGGATTCGTACTCCTAGCCCCATGCTGGGGCAGGCTATGTTTATCTGCGTTCCTTCTGCCTTGTGGCAGTGGAACTAGTCGCTGGCTTCGGTATGGCTTATTTTCGTCCCTGTCTGAAAATGATCCGGGGGGTGTTCCCGATCTCTGTCTTCGCATAGATAAAGCGCGTTAGCATTTATTACCCTTAAAGAGTGATTACCAACGAACTTCGAAATTTACTAGCCAAAGCAACCACCCATGCACAGCGTTTTCAAGACGGAGAAGACCACACTGTAGCCGCAGCACTCCTCACCAAATCAGGCAAACACGTACTCGGTTTGAACGCGCACCACTTCCTCGGTGGTCCTTGCGGGGAAGTCTCGGCTTTAGCTAACCATGCTGCTAGTTATCCAGAGGACCCAATCCAAGCAGTAGTCGCCGTATACGGACCTACTGGTCAAGTTATTCCTCCCTGCGGTAAATGCCGCCAGGTGCTTTTTGATGTTGATCCGTCCATTCGGTGCATCGTGCGCGGAAGCAATGGACTTGAAGCACTTACCGTAGAAGAACTCTTGCCTTTCGCATTCAACTGGCGAGATATGGAACAAGAGCAGCGCATCTACATGTGGGAAGGCTACGAGGAATCAATTCGTAGCGGAGAAAAGCAACAAACCATCCGGGTAGATGATCCTTTCCATGAAGGAAGTGCCCAAATTGTCTTCGAGAAAGAATCCGGAGAGGTCGTCACCATTCCTGCACAGGTCACGTCCGTTGTCTCGACCCAGCGAAGTGAATTGTCGGAAAAGCAAGCTAGAAATGACGGTTTTGGTTCTCTCACCGAGCTTCAGGAAGCGCTAGATACTCACTATCCCGGATTAGCTGCCGATGACGAAGTCGACCTCGTAGAGTTCAAACTCCACCAGTAATTCAAACAATCTAAAAGCGCACTTACCCTTTTTGTAGAAGCAGTAAAACTACACCAGAGTTTGTGACTTAGGGGAGTGCTTCACATCTGCAAAACCGACGACTAATTTCTTGTTTTTTCTGTGTGTCAGCTCACTAACCAAAAGCCTAGGACACGCACCTGTGCGCCTTGTTTATTGGAGCGCACGGGGATACTGGAGACTACGAGTACGCACTAGACGCCGCCAACAGTGCAGCCGGACACCTGCAAGCAATACAAGCGGAGCTGCCTTCCACTTCCCCACTGGCCCGTGACACTGGAAGGCTTGCAAGGCTCGTGCGCGCCGCACAGCGGAACCTGTCTCAACAGCGTCCCGCAGATAATTCAGTCGAACTTCTTAACTTAGCCGCCAGCCTCAAAGAAAGGCTGGAAGGGGCGGATTCTAGGGGTCATTTTTCTTTGGCTAAACGTGTTATGTCCATAGGGTTTTTGGACACGGAGTCCGGTGTCTTTTTGGACACGGAGTCCGTGGAGTTCTTGGACACTTCTAGCGTTTTATGGTTATGGCCTGCGTTTGGGCCGGGGTTTGGATAGTTTCGGGTTCATCCGCGGTGGTTGGCGGTGTTTCATTCCTTCGACAAGGTGGATGTTGATCTGGCCACCTGGTGGCCTGTGGCTCAATGTGATCGGCAGTGGCACGCTGAAGAGGAATTCACCGTCATGGGCCGTGTAGAACTCCGCAACGTTATCGGCTGTGACTGTGGTGTAGAGCCTGCGGTTTTTAAACCTCAGACCAATGTAGAGACCGAAGCCGCACACACGTACAACCCCACCTTTGCTCACGCAGAGCTGGTCTGGGATGCCCCAATGGTTTGTTGATTGTGTCGTCGATGCCGTTAGTGTTGGGGTATCGGTGGGAGGTATGCCTTGCAAAGCTGCCATGTCATCGGTGCTGGCCTCGTGTGAAGTTGCCGCTTCCGCGGGGCCGTTTAGC